>NZ_PDYX01000003.1:0-303329 GCF_002743265.1 Sporosarcina sp. P29
CGTCGCTACGCCTACCACAGCAGGCGCCTTCGTTAGATAGTGTGAATGGCAGTTCCTACACTTCTTTTTCAAGAAATACATACTAGCTATCACGATGTCCTGATCTTCTTCCTATTAGAACCACAACCAGAATAACTACCACTTAGTAGCGCAGGCACAACTGCGGGGTAGGCCGTGGCCAAGAGACAGTTGGCGGAACTTTGCCAGCTGGCTCCTGGCTGTAGGCAATCCCCCACGTGCCTGCGCGGTCCCAGAAAACAGACACTCACTAACTTCAATGCCCGACAGCCGGTCGAGAGACGCCCCGACGTAAAGTGACAAAGACTCGTATCCGTATAGTCATTCCGCCAACCGCATTTGAGGTTGGGTAAGATACGCAATTAATCATTCTTGGAACCACAACCAGAATAACTACCACTTAGTAGCGCAGGCACAACTGCGGGGTAGGCCGTGGCCAGGAGACAACTGGCGGCACTTTGCCAGATGGCTCCTGGCTGTAGGCAATCCCCCACGTGCCTGTGCGGGTCCAGAAAGCTGACCCTCACTAACTTCAATGCCCGACAGCCGGTCGAGAGACGCCCCGACGTAAAGTGACAAAGACTCGTATCCGCATAGTCATTCCGCTAACCGCGTTTGAGGTTGGGTAAGATACGCAATTAATCATTCTTGGAACCACAACCAAAATAGATTCCACTCACCAACTTCCGTCCCCAACAACCAGTCGAGCAACGCCCTCAACCCAAAAAGCCAAAGCCACGAAGCCGCCTAGTAACTCTGCCGGGTGAACCACACATCGATCCGGTCCTCTCAAGTAAATCCGAAACATTGAAAAACACCAATGGTAGATATCCGACATGCGTTAAAAGCATTATATTTCCAAGGATGAATAGCATGAATGGTACAGAGAAATAATATATTAATATTATATTGACAAGTTAAAGCGCTTTCATGGTAGAATGGTAATGTCTATGACTACAAATAGAAAAGGGGAGATGGTCACATGAAGAAAAACTCACTTCGCCTACTGGCGTTAGTTTCCATGCTCGCGCTTCTTGTGCTCGCAGCTTGCGGTAACGACGAAAAAGCTGACGGCGACAAAGGTGCAGACGGAAACAAAGAGGAAGGTAAGGCAGAGCAAGACTACAAGTTCTTGAGCTTACTTACTGGGGGAACACAAGGAACTTATTATCCACTAGGTGGATCTTTTGCTGAATTCATTACTCAAGAAACAGGCATCAAGACGACTGCTGAAGTATCTCAAGCATCTGCTGCGAATATGACAGCGCTTAAAGATGGAGACGCAAACATTGCATTCGTACAAACAGACATCGCATACTACGCTTCTAAAGGTGAAATGATGTTTGACGGAGATGTAATCGACGAGGTATCTGCTGTAGGTTCACTTTATCCTGAAACAGTTCAGTTGGTTACGTTGAAGAAAAGCAATATTAAGACATTTGAAGATCTAAAAGGCAAAAGCGTATCAATCGGTGCTCCAGGTTCTGGAACAGCTGCAAACGCTGAGCAATTACTTGAAATTCATGGTTTAGCTTTAGGCGATATCAAAGCACAAAACTTGGACTTCGGTGAGTCACAAGAAAGTCTACAAGCTGGACAAATTGACGCTGCATTCATTACAGCTGGAACTCCAACAGGTGCTGTTGAAGGTCTAAACGCTACTTCTGAAGTTTTCATTATTCCAGTAGAAGACGACAAGGCTGATGAATTAATTGAGAAATACCCATACTACGCTAAAGAAATGATTCCTGCTGGAACGTATGGTTCTGAAGTAGAGACGCCTGCAGTATCAGTAGGTGCAATGCTTGTTATGCAGAACGATATTTCTGAAGAACTTGGTTACCAGATCACAAAGGCGATTTATGAAAACGCTTCGAAAATTCAACATGCCAAAGGTGCTTTGATTAAAGCAGAAAATGGTTTGAATGGTATTGGTATTCCTGTACACCCAGGTGCACAGAAGTACTTTGACGAAGTGAACTAATAAACTGAGTTAGTTATCTGATAGGAGCACGTGGGGACGGTAAAGCGAAAGCTTTGTCCGTCCCATTCTTAATTTTTTAAAGTAATTAGCGAATTTCATACACTATTGTGCTTATTGCATGTATTGTAACAGAAAGGAATAGGCGGATGAAATCAAGAAAAATCGTTCTTCTGCTGACGTTTCTGATAGGAGTTGTAATGCTGATCACATTGTTTTATCCATATAGACAAATGATCATACTAGAAGAGGTTCGGAGCGAACAGCCAAAGGCGTATTATCTTCCATTACACGAGAGTCGACATTTTCAAATTCATTATATTCACTCCATCCATTTGTCTAATGTGAAAGAGCAATATCGCATTACCGACAATGGAAAGCTCCGTTTCGAATTTATGCAGTATGAAGATGTAGCCATCGGATTACCAGGTTATGCAGAAGAAGGCGAAGTACTGCAAGTTGAAGATGGTGTTTATACGCTTACATTCGAAAACCGCGTGATAGATTCGTTTGTTCTCTATATAGGTAGGGTGAATGCAGATCTGTCTTTGCGATATGAGCAACAAGATTATCATCTGAAAGAATTTCTTCAAAAGGGTCATTCTTATGAATTCCATGTGGCAAAGGTATCAAATTATAAGATGTTAAAAGGAGTCAGATTAAATGGAAAATAATAAAGACCGGGAAAAAGATATTCCCGCCATTTCCGATGAAGAAATGGGTACGCTTTCTGAACAAGAACAACTTGAAATTCTTCAAAAGTACGACCCAGAATCCAATACGAGAGATTTGAAAGGCTTATTTGGCAAGATTGTATTTTTCGGTTTGTTGGCATTTTCAATTTTTCAGTTATATACCGCGATTGGTAAACCATTTACAGCTCAAATTCAGCGATCTATTCACTTAGGTTTTGCTTTATCACTTATATTCCTCATGTTCCCTGCTAGAAAAAAGATCGGTGTGCGCCGCGACAAAGTACCGTTTTATGATATTATTTTATCTTTATTGGCGATAGCAGTTGGTTTATACTGGCCACTATTTATCAACGAACTAGTATTTCGTGTAGGGCGAGTATCTGATCTCGATTTAATTATCGGTATTTTAGCGGTACTACTAACATTAGAAGCAGCGAGACGGGCGGTAGGAATGCCAATCACCATCATCTCAGTTGTGTTTCTGGCTTATGCATTCTTCGGGCCTTATTTCCCAGGGTTCCTTGCACATAGAGGACAAAGCGTGGAAAATCTCGTTCAATTAATGTTCTTTACAACGGACGGGATCCTCGGTACGCCGATTAGTGTATCTGCCACCTTCATATTCGTCTTCCTTTTGTTCGGGGCGTTCTTAGTGAAGACGGGCGTAGGTAACTACTTCAATGACTTAGCTGTAGTATTGGCAGGTCGTTTGACTGGTGGACCTGCAAAAGTCGCAATATTCTCAAGTGCGTTGCAAGGTACTATTTCAGGTAGTTCTGTAGCCAACGTTGTAGGATCCGGTTCATACACGATTCCTATGATGAAGAAGCTAGGTTATCGTAAGGAATTCGCAGGTGGAGTCGAGGCAGCTGCCTCTACAGGTGGACAGATTATGCCGCCGATTATGGGAGCCGCTGCATTCCTAATGGTTGAATTTATCGGCGGTGTAACGTATTGGGAAATTGCCAAAGCGGCCGCTATCCCGGCGCTACTGTACTTCACTGGAATTTGGATTATGACTCATTTCGAAGCAAAGCGTGTTGGTTTGAAAGGATTGGATGCATCCCAGATTCCGAACCGCAAAGAAACGCTGAAAAAGATTTATTTATTACTACCGATTTTAGGCATTATCGTCTTCTTGTTGATAGGTATTCCAACAATGAAAGCAGCATTACTCGGTATCGTACTGACTATCGCTGTGAGTGCAATTAGTAAGGAAACAAGAATTGGATTTAAAGATATGATTGACGCGTTAGTAGACGGTGCTCGTACAGCATTGGCTGTAGCAGCGGCGACTGCCTGTGCGGGTATTATTGTCGGGGTTGTGGTTAAGACGGGTCTTGGACTTAGCTTGGCAACAGGCTTGATCTCAGCTGCTGGTGGTAACGTTTTGCTGACATTAATTTTCACAATGTTCGCAGCTATCATTTTGGGCATGGGTTCTCCAACGACGGCAAACTATGTTATTACGTCTACAATTGCAGCGCCTGCCATCATTACATTATTAATGCTAGATGAGCCTACAGGTGCAGCTGTGCCGATTGTAGTGGCAGTATCTGCACACTTATTCGTATTTTACTTTGGTATTATTGCGGATATCACGCCGCCTGTTGCATTGGCTGCCTTTGCTGCTTCAGGTATTTCGGGTGGAGATCCGATCAAGACAGGTATTACTTCTGCCAAACTGGCAATTGCCGCCTTCATTATTCCGTATATGTTCGTCTTTAATCCGGCAATGCTGATGCTCGACTCGAGTGTAACGGAGATTGTATGGGTGACGTTGACTGCCATTGTCGGTATGGTTGCCATCGGGGCAGGCATAATTGGTTATTGGTATCGTAAACTGAACTGGATTATGCGAATTATAACGTTAGGTACAGGCATGTTGTTGATCTATCCAGAAACGATGACAGATATCATCGGTTTAGTTTTATTCATCATCTTACTGGCGTTCCAGTGGATGGGGAATAAGAAAAATAATTCACCTAAATTAGCTTCTAATTAAATTACTTTTAAAAGACTTGTCGGCTTGAAATAAAGCTTGCAAGTCTTTTTATTTTATTTAGGATAAGAATTTTCGAAATCAACCTCTGTATTTTTGCGTTTTACTAGTCTGATTGAGTGAAAAGAACTAGATTAGATGGAATTTTCAATAAAGGACGAGACTAGTATAGACAAGGCTTTTACTGGAATGTGATTTGTGAAACACATGATAAAATAAAAGTCAAGAAGCCGAAGGACTAGAAATCCCTCGAACTAATTTGGACTAATTACGCAGTTTTACCATCGCGAGTTATGTATATACTACATGTAAGCGAATCAGTCATAACGAATAAAATATAGAGGTCGGTACAGAAACCAATCAAATCGAAAAGGAGAGAAAATACTATGAATACACAAGAAACATGGTGGGAAAACGTGTTTGAAGGGCATTTGGCACATGGCTTTAACAAAGAACGGATGAGTGAGCTGGATCATGAAGAGTTTTTATATTTTGAGAATGAACCAATAGAAGAACAAGTAAACCCCATGCAGTAAATGAAAGGAGAAGCGGCCCTGAATAATGTAACGAAATTCCATGAAAATCGGTAGTTTTTCTGATGGTATAGAAAAATTATCGATTTTTAATTTCTTTGTTTACAACCAGGATAGATAATGCTATTATAGTATTTGTGCTTGAGAGCCTAACTGGCTTACTTAAAATGCACATCCTAGTAAAATCGATTCCGTAGCTCAGCTGGGAGAGCGCCACCT
Organism: Sporosarcina sp. P29; assembly: GCF_002743265.1. Lineage (NCBI taxonomy): Bacteria > Bacillati > Bacillota > Bacilli > Caryophanales > Caryophanaceae > Sporosarcina > Sporosarcina sp. P29. Next base: position 5,449 of record NZ_PDYX01000003.1, read on the forward strand.
TGACAGGGTGGAGGTCGCTGGTTCGAGCCCAGTCGGAGTCATAGGTGCCAAACCTAAGTTATTTACCGTAGGAACACGGTTTATAACAATAAACAGTCCTATTAGACCGAATGTCTAGGGGCTGTTTTTTTATGTCTAGATTTCAAATGAAGTTTTCATTACAATCAAATGATAGTACATACACTCACCAGTCATGCGGTGTATACTTATAGTGCGAATATTTATTTAGATAGGCAGGAGGAGTCATATACAATGAAGAGAAAACAGGTAACATCTAATGTAAAAGAATATACAGTGGAAGAACAGATAGAATTATTGCCGTATTTATTGAAGGTTATGTCAAAAAGCAGTAGGAATTCGGTGAAGTCCATTCTTACACGTGGCCAAGTTATGGTGGATGGTCAGATGACAACAAAACATAATCAGTCGTTAGCGCCTGGACAAAAGGTTGAAATACAAAGCAACAAAGCGGCTATAAACGTCTCGAAATTAGTAGGTGTATCTATTCTGCATGAGGATGACGATATCATCGTGATCAATAAAGAGGCAGGCGTTCTTTCTGTAGCTTCTGAAAAAGAAAAAGATCAGACAGCCTATCGAGAAATTACAAAGTACGTCAAGAGAAGTCATCCTGAAAATCGTATTTTTGTCGTGCACCGTCTTGATCGAGATACATCGGGCGTAATGATGTTTGCCAAAAATGAAGAAACGCAGCAAGCATTGCAAAGTACATGGAATGAATCGGTAAAGGAACGTTTATATACTGCACTTGTCGAAGGGAAAGTACGAACTGAATCAGGAACTATTTCTTCTTGGTTAACGGAAAATAGTGCATTCAGAGTCTATTCAAACCCTACCGACAATGGCGGACAGCACGCGATTACACATTATAGAAGAGTACAAGCAAATAAGGATTGTTCATTGCTGGAGGTTCTTTTGGAAACAGGTCGAAAAAATCAAATTCGTGTACATATGGAAGAATTGGGACACCCAGTTATAGGGGACAAAAAGTATGGTGCTACAGGCAACCCGTTGCGCAGAGTGGGACTTCATGCAACCGCATTGTCTTTTCTACATCCACGTACAGGGGAACTAGTTCGATTTGAAGCAGAAGTACCTCAGATCTTCGTTACGCGTTCAAAATAATACATCATGTATTTTGCAGTTCCTTGGAATCTCTAAGGAACTGCTTTTTCATGTCATTTCATTCAAATGAATGTTTGAATGATTGAATTGACAAAATATCTGGAATTGCATATACTAAAGCTAATCAATCAAATGAACGATTGAATGATGGAAACGTTAAAATGAACGATTTTTTGAGAGGACTGATCACATGGCTTCTGAGAAAAATGTCTATCGCCTGCAAAATTTGTCGTGCACAAGTTGTGCCGCGAAATTCGAGAAAAATGTTCGGCAGATTGATTCTGTTGAAGATGTACAGCTGAACTTTGGTGCATCCAAATTAACGGTTGCAGGAGAGGCCTCTATTTTACAATTAGAAGAAGCGGGTGCGTTTGACGGTATAAAGGTATTCCCTGAAAAGCAGCGGATTATTAAACAGCATACCCCTTTTTGGAAAAAACGTGAAAATCAAACGACTATTGCTTCGTTAGTTTTACTAGTAGCAGGGTATGCAGTATCTACCGCGAATGGTGCTAATAACTGGCTGTCGATTGCTTTGTTTCTCTCTGCCATATTAATCGGCGGATTCAGTTTAATGAAGGAAGGATTAACGAATCTTTTTAAACTTGAATTTGATATGTCTACATTAATGACAATCGCAGTGATCGGAGCTGCACTCATTGGTGATTGGGCAGAAGGCGCGGTTGTAGTCTTCCTGTTCTCCGTCAGTGAAGCATTAGAAAGTTACTCAATCGATAAAGCGAGAAATTCCATTACGTCTCTAATTGAAATCGCTCCCACTACAGCGATTGTACTTCGTGGTACGAATGAATTTGAAGTAGATGTGGAAGATTTACGAATTAATGATGTGATTTTGATTAAACCGGGACAAAAGATTGCGATGGACGGTGAAGTCATTCAAGGGGACTCATCTGTTAACCAGGCAGCAATCACAGGTGAGTCTGTGCCTGTCCATAAAGTACTAGGAGACGAAGTGTTTGCTGGAACGTTGAATGAAGAAGGTGTAATGCAAGTTCGTGTTACAAAGCTTGCTGAAGACACGACAATTGCCAAAATCATTCATTTAGTCGAAGAAGCACAGGCAGAAAAAGCACCGACACAGCAATTTGTCGATCGTTTTGCGAGATACTATACACCAGCCATTTTAGGTATTTCTTTACTGATCATGATCATACCGCCACTTTTACTCGGTGGAGTATGGGGTGACTGGTTCTACAAAGGTCTTGTCGTATTAGTAGTCGGCTGTCCGTGTGCATTAGTCATTTCAACACCTATAGCCATCGTTACCGCGATTGGTAACGCTGCACGTAATGGTGTGTTAATCAAGGGTGGCATTCATTTAGAAGAGACCGGACAAATTAAAGTCGTGGCGTTCGATAAAACAGGGACGCTAACTGAAGGGCGTCCGGAAGTAACTGATGTCGTGACGGTGTCCACATTAACTGAAGATCAAGTATTGCAACAAGCTGCTTCAATCGAGAAGTACTCCCAACATCCATTAGCCTCATCGATTATGCGAGCGGCAGAGAAATTACCACTAGGATTGCTAGCAGTGGAACAATTCCAATCGATTACAGGCAAAGGTGCAAAAGCTATGATTGGAGAGCACTTGGTGCATGTGGGAAGTCCGAATTTATTCAGAGAAATGAATACAGTCGAAGCATCAATTGAACAGCAGATTCTTACATTGCAGAAACAAGGCAAAACCGTCATGCTCGTCTGGTCTGAAGCAGGACTAGAAGGAATCATAGCAGTAGCTGATCAAGTCCGTAAAAGTAGCTTGAAAGTCATCGAGAAGCTTCATGAAATGGGCAAGAAGACTGTTATGCTAACGGGTGATAATCAATCAACCGCTTTAGCAATTGGAGCGCAACTTGGTTTGTCAGAAGTCAAAGCAGAATTATTACCGGATCAAAAAGTCGAGATGATTAAATCATTGAGTCAATACGGTAAAGTAGCAATGGTAGGTGACGGAGTGAACGATGCACCGGCTTTAGCTACAGCAAATGTTGGTATTGCGATGGGTGGAGCAGGAACAGATACTGCACTTGAAACGGCAGATATTGCATTGATGGCAGATGATTTGGAGAAACTTCCCTATACTATCAAATTAAGCTCACGCACAAAACAAATCATTCTTCAAAATATTTCGATCGCACTAGGTTTGAAAGTCATCGCGTTGCTACTCATCATTCCAGGCTGGCTGACATTATGGATGGCGGTCATGGCGGATATGGGTGCGACCGTCATTGTAGTATTGAATTCATTGAGGCTCATGAAAAATAAAATATAATGGAGAAACTTCAGTCGAATAAATCGTCTGAAGTTTTTTCTGTTGAATAAAATGGTAGACTGATAACAAGAACAAACATGAGGAGTGTGGATTATTTGGCAATGAGCAGTCTAGAACTTGAAATGATTATGAACAAACAGAAGCAATATTATACATCAGGAGTGACGCGCAGTATGTCATTCAGGAAAATGATGTTGGAAAAATTGTATAAAGCGATTCAGAAGCATGAAAAAGAAATCTCGGATGCATTGCATCAAGATCTACACAAACACCCGCTTGAAGCATATGTAGCAGAAACAGGATTTGTTTTATCGAGCATTACACATATGTTGGATCACTTGGATGAATGGGCAGCTCCTGAAAAGGTGAAAACGCCACTCCATTTACAACCAGCAACTAGCTTTATCGTAAAAGAACCATATGGCAGCGTATTGATTATTGGACCGTTCAATTATCCGTTCCAATTATTAATTGATCCACTAATCGGTTCAATAGCAACAGGGAACTGTACGGTGTTGAAACCTTCAGAAGATGCAGTGCATACGGCGGCAGTCGTAGACAAAATCATTACAAGTGTATTTCCACCGGAGTTTGTATCCGTTGTGCATGGTCAAAAAGAAGAGACACAACTATTACTTGGCGCGCCATTTGATTATGTATTCTTTACAGGCAGTGCAAAAGTAGGGAAAATCGTTATGAAAGCTTGCGCGGAAAGATTGACTCCATTGACTTTAGAATTGGGTGGTAAAAGTCCAGCCGTTGTCGACCATACTGCAGATATTAAAAAAGCGGCGGAGAAAATTGTTTGGGGTAAGTTCATGAATGCAGGTCAAACATGTGTAGCACCAGACTATGTACTGGCTGACGTTTCGATTCATGATGAATTAATCCATGAAATGAAGAGTGCGATCCAGCGCTTTTACGGGAGTGACGCACAGAAGAGTGCTGATTACGGTCGCATCATAGCAGATCGTCATTTCGATCGATTAGCGAAAATATTAGATGAAGATCAAGCATATATCGTAGAAGGTGGCAAAACAGATGCTGCGGATAAATACATTGAGCCGACGATTTTAGCGCTATCAGACTGGAATAGCGCAAGTATGCAAGATGAGTTATTTGGTCCGATCTTGCCTGTCCTGCCTTATGACAATTTAGGGGTTGCACTTCAGCAAATCAGCATGTTGCCTAAGCCGCTAGCTGCATACTTTTTCACTGAGAATGATGAGGCCGCTAATCATTTCATTGAAGTATTGCCATTTGGTGGCGGATGTATCAATGACACCGTTTCTCATGTCGCAAACATTCATTTGCCATTTGGTGGAGTAGGTCCATCTGGAATGAATCAATACCATGGAAAAGCAAGTTTTGAAACATTCTCCCATTCGAAATCGATGATGAAAAAGAGCACAGCAGTATCGGTGCCGCTCGCATTTCCTCCGTACAAAGGAAAATTGCCATTAGTGAAGCGTTTCTTGCGCTAACGGTAAGGAAATTCAAACTTTTGTCCACGCGCTTTGCTGGTTTTCGACTAGCAAAGTGCCTTTGTGGTCAACTAGATTTTTTGAAATGAACATACTAAGTCCTGCGCCATTTTCTGTTGTATATTCTGTCTCAAGATACACCTATCCACCTCGAGTACAGGGTGGATGCAATAAGAAAAGACGCGTATGATATAGGTAATTGATTAAGTAGATGCTACTTCATTAAACAGAATAAAAAAGCGTTTATGAATTACTTTTTGTTTATTTGCTATAATTATAAGAGTTATTCACCAACCTATTGGAGGAAACCATATGAACACGAAAGAATTACTATCAGTGCTACCTGTAAAAACCATCAAAGGAACATTGCCAGAAAATGTGACAGACGTGGCAGTGGATTCAAGGGCTGTTCAAGATGGAGGGGTATTTGTTTGTCTGAAAGGTTATACAGTGAACGGTCATCAATTCGTTAAGAGTGCATTGATGAGTGGGGCGCGCGTCATTATCGCATCAGAGCCGATTATGATAGATGAAGATCGTACAGCAGTTGTCTATGTAGAAAACACATCAAAAGCAATAGAGTTACTGGCGTCTAAGTACTATCAGTATCCTTCAAAGCGCATGAAGATGATTGGTGTGACGGGAACCAATGGAAAAACAAGTGTTGGTAACATCATTCATGATATGCTGCGACAGACGGAAGAAAAAGCAGCCGTTTCAGGTACGATTGGCTTTAAATTAAATGATATCCTTTATGAAACAGAAAATACTACGACCGATGTTTTGACAACGCAGCAAATGATTGCACAAGCAGCAAATGAAGGCTGTGAATCGATGATCATGGAAGTTTCTTCACATGGCTTAGTTGAAGGCCGACTGGCAGGAACTGAATTTGATATCGCGATTTTCACTAACTTAACGCATGACCATTTGGACTATCATAAAACGATGGAGAATTACAGTGCAGCGAAAGGTTTACTGTTTGCACAACTAGGTCAGCAACTTGATCAGCAAAAGTTTGCGATCATTAATGCAGATGATCCATGGAGTAGTAAAATGATCGAAATGACTTCTTTCCCCATTTTTACATACGGTATTCATGTGAAGTCTTCATTCCAAGCGACAGCGATTGACATGCATTCGAACTATACGAAATTTCAATTGCAAGCACCGGACGGAACGTTCTCGGTCAAGATGCCGTTAATTGGAGAGTTTAATGTCTATAATGCCTTGGCTGCAATTGCAGCGTTATATGCTAAAGGAATGGCGACAGAAGATATTTTACCGCTGATTGCGAATGTATCCACAGTGAAAGGCCGCCTGGAAAAAGTGGAGACCTCTCTACCACTGACGATTTTCATTGATTATGCACATTCACCGGATGCGATTGAAAAAGCGATTGCGACCGTGCAACCTTTAAAAAAGGAAGGCAACCGTCTATTATTCCTAATTGGAACGGGAGGCAATCGTGATCGGCTGAAGCGCCCGATTATGGGAGAAAAAGCAGCGGCTGCAGATTATGTAGTCTTTACGACAGATGATCCACGAGATGAGCCGTATGAGTCCATCATATCGGAACTTAGTGCCACAATGCCGCATAATCAGTATGCATGTATAGGTGATAGAGAAGAAGCAGTCCGTCATACTATAGAGCAAGCGAATGCAGGAGATATCATTATATTTGCCGGAAAAGGACATGAAGATTTTCAGATTATCGGCAGTACGAAATATCCACATTCAGATGCGAAAATTGCCCTTCTAGAAGCAGCTAAAAAGTTTGGCGATACAACCATTAATAAATGAAGGACAGTTTGAATTTGAGAGTCTATAGTTTTTTAGTCAATTCAATGAAAATCATTGAAATGCATCCCTATTCTCTCTATGATAGAAAACGTAAGCAAAAGGAGAGTACGATTGATGCAAAAGAATAAACATGATGAAATTACATCGCGACGAACGTTTGCGATTATTTCTCACCCAGATGCGGGTAAAACGACAATTACTGAAAAGTTACTATATTTTGGCGGAGCGATTCGCGATGCAGGAACAGTTAAAGGAAAGAAATCAGGGAAATTTGCTACGTCTGACTGGATGGAAATTGAAAAACAACGGGGAATATCGGTAACATCTTCGGTTTTGCAATTTGATTATGCTGGCAAACGTGTCAATATTTTGGATACACCCGGACACGAAGACTTCAGTGAAGATACGTATAGAACATTAATGGCAGTAGATGCCGCCGTCATGATGGTGGATTCAGCTAAAGGAATTGAGCCACAGACGATTAAATTGTTCAAAGTATGTAAAATGCGCGGGATTCCAATATTCACATTCATCAATAAAATGGACCGACAAGGTAAAGAACCATTGGAACTAATGGAAGAATTGGAAGAAGTGTTAGAAATCCAATCATATGCTATGAATTGGCCGATTGGTATGGGGAAAGAGTTCCTAGGCATTTACGATCGATTCAATGAACGTATAGAGTTGGCACGCCCGAATGCAGATGAGGAACGTTTCCTCCCAATCGACGATGAAGGCGAGCTTGCAGTAGAGCATTCTATGAAAGAGACGTCTTATTATAAGCAAGCACTAGAAGATGTCATGCTATTGAATGAAGCAGGAAACGACTTCGATGAAGAACGTATCGCGAAAGGTGATTTAACACCTGTATTCTTCGGTAGTGCATTGACTAACTTCGGTGTTCAAACATTCCTAGAAACGTTTTTACAGTTCGCACCTGAGCCACAACCTCGGTTGACGAAAGATGCTGAATACGTAGATCCTGAATCTGATGTTTTTTCAGGTTTCATCTTCAAAATTCAAGCGAATATGAATCCTGCACATCGGGATCGTATTGCATTCGTCCGAATTGTATCAGGTGAGTTCGAGCGTGGCATGACTGTAACCGTTCCGCGTCTATCGAAAAACTTTAAGTTAACTCAAACGACTCAATTCCTTGCAGATGATCGTGAAACCGTCAATCAAGCAGTAGCGGGCGATATCATTGGGTTATATGACACGGGTAACTATCAAATCGGTGACACGGTCATCAGCGGTAAAGCGAACTTCCAGTTTGAAGCCCTTCCGCAATTTACTCCTGAGCTATTTGTTAGAGTAAATGCCAAAAACGTAATGAAATCAAAACAGTTCCACAAAGGAATCCTACAGCTCGTGCAAGAAGGAGCTATTCAATATTATAAAACCTTGCATACTGAAGAAGTCATTTTGGGTGCAGTAGGTCAGCTTCAATTCGAAGTATTTGAACATCGCATGAGAGCGGAATACCACGTAGAAGTGCAAATGGAAACGATGGGATCCAAAGTAGCACGCTGGATTGAAAACGAAGAAGATGTGAAAGAGTCCATGGCAGGACAACGCGCGTTACTCGTAAAAGATCGACATGATCAAAAAGTATTCTTGTTTGAAAACAATTTTGCTATGCGTTGGTTCCAGGATAAATTCCCGGACATTAAGCTGTATAACCAATTATAATATATATAACAAACATACCCGGTCGGATTAATGGTAATCCGACCGGGTTATTTGTTAAAATTGTGAATAAGTTTTGTGCATATTCGCTATTATTCGAGCAAATCATGGTGAAAGTACTCTATTCAGGTGGTATGGTGGAAAGATGAAAAGGCTTTCCCCAACTGGAGTGCTGAGAAGAGAGAGGAATAGATAAATGAAGATTAGTAGTTTTTCGGTCAAACGGCCAGTTTTTACGTTAGTCACTATGTTTCTTGTCATTATTTTAGGTGCGGTATCCTTCTTTAAAATTCCCGTAACATTGATTCCTGACCTAAATCCGCCTGTAGCGGTAGTTGTCACGAATTATGCGGGCGCTTCCCCAACAGAAGTGAGCGAGAAAATCACCAAGCCATTGGAAGAAAGTTTATCGACAGCCCCTGGCTTAAAGTCGATGCAGTCTTCTTCTCAAGAAGGAGCAAACTTAGTATTCTTACAATTTGATTGGGATTCCTCGATTGATGATGTCCAAATGGATATCCTCCAACGGATAGATCAAGTAGAAGTGCCTGATGGGGCGAACAAACCGCGTTTCATGAAGTTTGATCCATCTCAATTCCCAGTCATCCAACTATCTTTACGCTCCGTCGATAAAGATACGAATATACGGAAGATTGCAGAAGAGCTGGAGAAAGAATTACGCCGTATTGACGGTGTAGCCAGTGTGAACGTGTCTGGTAAAATCATTGAAGACGTCCAGGTTATTTTAGATCCTGATAAATTAAAAGAATTTGGATTAGCGCAATCAGATGTCGTGCAGGCGATACAGGCTAGTAATGTATCTATGCCAGGTGATCCGATTGACACGAGTGATGGAAGAAAGTTAACTACAAGAATTTTAAGTACAGTTCAAAATATCTCGGATGTACGAGGGATTCAAATAGGTGCCAATCCTCAGACAGGTGACAAAATTAAAGTCTCTGACGTGGCGGATGTAGCATTATTGGAGCCGAAAGTACAAACCGAAACACGAGCCAATGATGAGCAGGCCGTACTATTGTCTGTGCTTCAAGAATCAGGAGCAAATACTGCAACTGTCTCTAAAGAATTTAAAAAGTCTTTAGATAAGTTATTGGAGAAAGATGCATACAAAGATATTGAATCCGATGTTATTTTTGACCAAGGGGATTATGTACAGCTGGCAATTGGCAATATCGGTCAGTCACTAATTCTCGGTGGGTTGTTCGCCATGCTCGTATTATTTGTCTTCTTACGTGGCATTAAGAGTCCAATCATTATTGGAGTAGCCATTCCGTATTCAGTTATTGTGACGTTCGTTCTCATGTATTTTGCAGACTTCTCATTGAATATTATGACACTCGGTGCACTTGCCCTTGGTATAGGGATGTTAGTCGATAATGCTATCGTCGTAATAGAGAATATTGAGCGGCATTTAGCTATGGGGAAAACACCAACAGAAGCAGCAAAAGATGGTTCAAAGGAAGTGGGCGGAGCTATAACCGCGTCTACGTTAACGACTCTAGCAGTATTTGTACCGGTAATCTTCATTACGGGGATCATTGGTCAAATCTTCACAGAGTTCGCGTTAACCATTTCGTTCAGTTTATTTGCATCGTTAGTCGTAGCATTGACTGTCGTGCCAATGCTTGCGAGCCGTTTGTTGAAGACGCCTACTGAAGAAACACTTGAGAAAAAGAATCGTGTGAAGAAAAATCAGAGATTCGAAAAGACTGTCAAATGGGCATTGAGCCATCGTTTGATTGTGTTACTGTTAACAACTGCTTTACTTGCAGGAAGCGTATTCGGGATTATAAAAGTAGGAACCGAATTCCTACCTGCTACGGATGAAGGAGCTTTCAGTATTAATGTTAAGTTACCAAACGGTGCTTCACTTGATGCGACAGATGACGTAGTTGAACGAATTGAAGAAGAAATGAAAAAGCAAGAAGATGTAGAAGTGTACGTCAGTTTAGTTGGGGGAACCCAGCAAAGTATGGCGCAAGGCGGATCAGAGAGTAATATGGCAGAAGTGTATGTGAAACTTATCCCACTCGACGAACGCGATCGCTCTGTCTTTGAATTTGTAGATAAAGTACAGCCAATCGTTGAGGATGAAGTTGGGGATGACGCAGAAGTCAGTTTCAACTTGCAGACCGCTGCCGGTTCGAGTCCGAATACATTAACATTCTCCCTAAATGATACTAATGAAGAACGTTTAGGAAAAGCAGTATCAAAGCTAGATAAGAAGTTACGCGAGCTGGATACTGTGACGGACGTTGAAAATGATTTAGTAGATACAGTGGAAGAAATAAAAATTGAAGTGGATCGTGAAAAGGCTTCAGATGTAGGATTGACACCCTATCAAATAGCGCAAACGGTTAGTGACGTTACGCGTGGTGTCTTTGCTTCACAAATCGTCTTTGAGAAAACAGGCGAAGTAGTCGGAGTAAACGTTGGGTATGATGAGCGTTTCCGCAATAGTATAGATAAATTAAAAGAATTGGAATTAAAAACACCACTGGATACGTTTGTTAAGTTGAAGGATATAGCAGATGTGGAAATCGCGGAAGGTCCTGCAGCGATTGTACGTGTAGATCAAGCACATTCGATCGCGTTTACTGTGAAATATCTATCCAGTGAATCATTGGGAGATATGACGAAAAAGGTAAATAATATTGTAGATGATCTGGATTTACCAAGTGAAGTGGAACTTTCATATGGTGGAGATCGCGAACTATTTGAAAGTGCAATTAACGATATGCTGTTGGCAATAGTACTGGCAGTTGTATTAGTCTATATCGTAATGGCTGCACAGTTCGAATCGTTCAAATATCCATTTGTTATCATGTTCTCTGTACCACTCATGCTAATTGGTGTTTCACTTGCGTTATTCTTTACGAATACACCAGTCAGTGTAACGGCAGTCATAGGACTTCTCATATTGGTGGGAATTGTCGTCAATAACGGAATTGTGTTGGTTGACTATATTAATCAGCGTAAGGAAGCAGGACTTAGTTCGTACGATGCGATCCTATCGTCTGTACGCGACCGTGTCCGTCCAATCCTAATGACAGCTCTCACAACTATTCTGGGCTTACTACCGCTAGCACTAGGCCTTGGTGAAGGTTCTGAGTTGAATCAGCCGATGGGGATTGCAGTAATTGGTGGATTGATCAGTTCTACATTCTTGACGTTGTATATCGTACCGATCATTTATAGTTTGTTGGATCGGGAGACGCGTAGAGGTATGAATAAGCCAAAAAAAGCACAACCGATAACGGGAGATCAACCCGTCACGGTAACTGAAACGGTAACCGTGACCGAGACAGTAACGGAAACTGTAACTGTAAGAGAATCTAAGTAAAACATACTGCCGGCAGATGGAACCTTCCATTTGCCGGCATTTTTTTATATGTTGAATAAATAGTGCTAATGAAAAGTATAGTAGTACTAGTAAACAGTACAATAGGGAGTCGCTTAACGATATACCTGTTTAATTCATTACATCTATACTCTTAATTTAATAGCTAGATAGGCATCCCAAATCATTTGCAAATCAAAGTTATCATGTTATAATACTTTAAAAGTATCCGATATCTTAATAACTTTTGACGCAATGTCAAAGGGGAGTAGCTATAGGGAAACCTATTTCATAATCGTCAATACGTGACTGCCACAACGGTCATCGGTTATGATAGCTGGATTTTGAACGTGAAATTCCGACTTAGCGAGACCTTTGCCTATTTATTAGGTGAGGGTCTTTTTATTTTGTAGAAAACAAGGAGGAATTATGTTGGATCCGATTTTATTAGAATATGCATGGGTACTCTTAGTACTAATCGTACTCGAGGGCCTATTAGCAACAGACAACGCAGTCGTAATGGCAGTAATGGTAAAACACTTACCGAAACTACAACAAAAGAAAGCATTATTTTATGGTTTACTAGGGGCATTCGTCTTTAGATTCACTGCACTATTTATGATTACGTTTTTAGTGAAGTTCTGGGAGATACAAGCGATCGGTGCCATTTACTTACTGTTTATATCCGGTAAAAGTATATACGATAAAGTTACTCATAAGCCGGAAGGGCATCCGAAAAAGAAGCCGAAAAAACAATCAGGTTTCTGGATGACCGTGTTAAAAGTGGAACTTGCCGATATTGCGTTCGCATTGGACTCCATGCTTGCCGCTGTTGCACTTGCGGTAACGTTGCCAGAATTAGGTAACTTCCACGTCGGTGGCATCAACGGCGGACAGTTCATTGTAATGTTGCTAGGTGGTATGATTGGTTTAGTCATGATCCGTTTTGCAGCGAAACAATTCGTGGTTATGCTTGAAAAATACCCAACATTGGAAACAGCAGCATTCTTAATTGTAGGATGGGTAGGTGTAAAGCTAGTTGTGTTAACTCTGGCACATCCTGCACTCCTCATCATTCCAGAATCATTCCCGCACTCTACATTGTGGAAAACGACATTCTGGGTTGTGTTATTAGCCCTAGCAATCGGTGGATATCTACTGGCCGTTGCAAAGTCTAAAGTGAAAGCTAACAGATAATACGAAAACAGTCTCTTCCAAGTAAATTGGAGGGACTGCTTTTTTCTTCTGTAGTGTAGAAGAGTGTAAAGTTCTGTATATAGCTATCTTTTCATCATGGGATTTGATAAAGTAGGAAAATGAAGTTTCCGTTATGAAAGGAATTTGAAAAGATGAGGCTTTCCAGGGAAGTTTTTCATAAGTTTACTCCAGCACAGATTATCGCCTTCTACTACTTTTTGGCAATTGCATCCTCTTTTCTCTTGTTGAATTTGCCGGGTGTATATAAACCGGGAGTGAAAGTGGCCTTTATAGATAGTTTGTTTACCGCTGTGAGCGCTGTGAGTGTAACGGGGTTGTCACCTATTAGTATAGGAGAAACATACTCTGTATTCGGCCTATGCATGATCATGCTCGTACTTCAACTCGGTGGTATCGGCATCATGTCATTAGGAACATTTTTCTGGCTACTTGTAAAGAAGAAAATCGGCATGAGAGAGCGACAACTGATTATGATTGACACGAATCAGTACACATTACAAGGTGTCGTTCAATTAATTCGTCAAATCATCCAACTGATCGTAGCCATAGAGATTATTGGTGGCGGTATTTTAACATTATATATTTATCGTTTTTATAACTCATTTAGTGAAGCGTTGTTGAATGGCATGTTCATGGCAGTTTCTGCCACTACCAACGCAGGTTTTGACATTACCGGTTCATCGATGATGCCTTATCATGATGATTACATCGTGCAGCTACTACTTATGATATTAATTATTTTAGGTGCTATTGGGTTCCCAGTTCTGATTGAAGTGAAAAGTTTCTTTTCGAAAAAAGTACCACATTTTCGTTTTTCGCTTTTTACCAAGATTACGACGGCGACATTCGGTGTTCTATTGCTCGTAGGCACATTAACTATTTGGTTGCTAGAATCATTCAATTCATTTAAAGGAATGAGCTGGCATCAGCAATTTTTCACGGCGTTATTCCATTCAGTTTCTGCACGATCTGCAGGTCTTGTGACGTATGACGTGACGCAATTTAGTGAAGCGACAGATATTTTTGTCAGTGCGCTCATGTTCATTGGTGCTTCACCAAGTTCAGTTGGTGGCGGAATTCGCACGACGACGTTTGCTATTGCACTATTATTCCTCATTAACTTTGCGAGAGGTAATGACGTCATACACATTTTTAAACGCCAAATTAAGCTGATTGACGTATTTCGATCGTATGCAGTCATTCTCGTAGCGTGTTTTATGGTGTTGGCTGCATTATTGTTGTTGTTAGTTACGGAGCCTGGGATACCTGTTATTCCATTATTATTTGAAATCACTTCAGCCTTCGGAACATGCGGTATGTCACTCGGTATTACAAGTGATTTATCGGTGTTTGGTAAGTTGATTATTATGGTACTCATGTTTATCGGGCGAGTAGGATTAATATCGTTTATCTACACGATAGGTGGAAAGTCGAATAAAACGCCTTATCATTATCCAAAAGAGCGTGTCATTATTGGGTAATTTAAATTAAAAAACGCAGCAAGCGAATTTCGCATGCTGCGTTTTTATTATGAAGAGACGGTTTCTAGTACTTGTTCGGATAAATGATAGTGCTGTGCTTTTTCACCTGGTGTGTATTGGACAATTAGATAACCCGAACTTTTTGTTACGGAAAGGTCTTCATTCAATTGAGCGAAAGTCTTGGTAACAAAAACTTGCTTTCGAATCGTTCGTTCAGTATAACCAGTTGATTCAAACAGATCACCGAGCAAATGTGGTGAACGTAAGAGTGTCTGATACACCTCTTTTAACTCTTCTTCAGGAACAACAGCACTCCACCAAATCTTTCTTGGTAAAAACTTTTGGTGAAGTAGATAATCGATTTTCAAGAGACTTTCTACTATTGAAGTATCGATTTTCAATATTTCTACTAAGAAGCGTTCTAGACGGGTGAACAAGTCTTCAAACTGATGACCGATTCGTGACCAGCCTTGCTTCTCCCAAAATGCGCCGAATAATTGGAAGAAGTCGAATGGTGTATCGACCAATTCCGTGACAATATACTCCATAGAGTGTATGAATCGACCTGAATTCCAATATTTCTCGAGAATGTCTTCTGTTTGTTTAATCCTCAGCATATCATCAAATGACAGGACATTATTTGATACAATTTCATAAGGAGCGGTGTCGATGTAACGATAACCATATTGCTCTGCTTGGATCCGTAAACCAGTTCCACGGAGAAGTTTCAAAAACCCTAACTGTAATTCTTCAGGTCGTAAAGCAAACACTTCGTTAAATGTGTCACGGAAAGACGCATAATCTTCTTCAGGTAGTCCTGCAATTAAATCAAGATGTTGATCAATTTTGCCACCTTCTTTAACCATCGTGACTGTACGTGATAATTTAGTGAAATTTTGTCTTCTTTTTACCAGTTCATTTGTTAGATCATTAGTAGATTGGACTCCGATTTCAAAACGGAATAGGCCTTTAGGAGCATTATCGTTTAAAAACTGAATCACTTCTGGTCGCATGATATCGCCTGTAATTTCAAATTGAAATACGGTTCCAGGCAGATGTTCATCAATTAGAAATTGGAACATTTCCATTGCATAACTTCTACTAATATTGAATGTACGATCGACAAATTTAATCGTTTTAGCGCCATGCTGCATTAAATAGCGGATGTCTTCTTTTATGGCTTCTCGATTGAAGTATCGGACACCCACTTCAATTGAAGAAAGGCAGAATTGGCAAGAGAAAGGGCAGCCACGGCTTGTTTCGATATACATTACACGATTTGAAAGATGCGGAACATCCTCTGGAAAACGAAAAGGAGAGGGGAGTTCACGAAGATCCAATTTAGGACCTGGAGCAGTAATCTTTAATTTTCCTTCTTCACGATATGCAATGCCTTGTACAGAAGAGAGTACAGTTTGTCCATCTACTGCTTGAAGTATATCTTTAAATGTCTTTTCGCCTTCGCCTATCGCAATAATATCTATTTCGGGTACTCTTTTTAACCACTGATCATAGTCATACGTCACTTCAGGTCCACCACAGACTATAACGGTTTTAGGACTTGTCAGTTTCAGCAGACGAATTACTTTTATTGTTTCTTCTATATTCCAAATATATACGCTAAAACCAACGACGTCTGGCGAATGTTGATATAGCTCTGAGACGATAGATAGTGTAGGATCATGAATAGTGAATTCAGCTAGTTCGCAATGGAATTCTGGTGCTGCATAAGCCTTTAAATAGCGAATTGCTATATTCGTGTGTATATATTTAGCATTTAATGTAGATAGAACGATGTTCATGATAAAACTCCTAATCTTAAAATAATGTGAGAATATAAAAAACATAAAAAAGACTATAGGCCTATGTGAACGAGTACGTCAATATGGCATAATAAGAATCTAACAGGATTTATTTCCAAAATTGAAAATAGGTTACAGAATAATGGTGGATAATTGCAATTGAATTGAGGGGGTACTGCTATAGTGTTAAACACACTAGATATCAATCGTTATCTAGAAAGTTCGCTTTTTAAAATCGTCTTAGATGAAGACGGCGATATACTTGATATGACAGAAGCTGTTAAATTACTAATGCCTAAAGACTTTATACCACATCATATATCTGAAATATTTGATCTTAGTTTATTGCAACAAATAGAGAAACGCTTACTTCTTTCTAAAACAGAAACGATAGCGGATCAAAATGTATTGACTGGTTTCCTAGACGTGCCGAATAAAAATCCAGAACCTTGTTATATTATATACCAGCAATATAGGGGTAGGGCGATTTTAACAATAAAAATTGGTGAACAAAATCATAAATTACATCAACTGTATGAAAGCGCCTATGTCACAGCGACTATGCCAATGGCGCTTGTGAATGAATCGGGTTATATTATTTCGACGAATGATTTATTTTCGGAAATATTCCCAGACCAAATTTCTAAAGAACTACTACATTTACAAGATCTTTTTAATTTAATGGTTCCAACCTCCGCATTTGCTTTTGAAGAATATATTTTAAAAGCACTAACACAAGAAACTTCGACAGTGAAAATGTCATACACATCTAAGGGAATACAAAGTTACCAAGATGTTAGCTTGAAATTAGATTGTAAAACACAAATGTTCATTTTACGAATTGAAGATATTACGGAACGTGAACGCTTATTTGATCAACTGGCTCACTCCGACCAATTATCCACGACTGGCGAAATTGCTGCAAGTATTGCGCATGAAGTCCGCAATCCGATGACGACATTACAAGGGTTTCTCCAACTGCTGGAACATGAAGTAACGGGTAATGCCAAAATGTATGTTTCAGTCATTCAGGATGAGGTCAAACGTATGAATCATATATTGAATGAGATGTTAGCAATGTCAAAACCGACTGTTGATGAAATCACGATATTCTCTTTATCCGTTTTAGTAGAAGATGTGCTACTCTTGCTTCGTCCTAAAGCATTATTGGATCAAATTAATATAGTAAATGAAATCAATGCTAAAGAGCCGGTGCTTATTCAAGCAAACCCCAATCGTATTAAACAAGTGTTTGTTAATCTTTTGAAAAATGCAATGGAAGCAATGAGTGCAAAAGGTACCTTGTCTATTTTGATAAGCGAGACTGATCAGGAAAGCGTAGATATCTTTATATCTGATACAGGGGTTGGAATGAAAGAAGAAATGCTAGAAACTATTTTCTTACCATTTATTACGGATAAACCAGGAGGAACCGGTTTAGGACTTCCGTTTGTTAAAAAAACTATTCAAGAGCATGGTGGCTCTATATTAGTTACGAGTGAGATTGGTAAAGGTACAGTTTTCCATTTATCGTTTCCTAGAGTTTCGGTATCATTATAAGAATAATTATAAGATCATATTGAAAAGGCCGAATCCAGAGGATCGGCCTTTTCAATATGCAATATTACTTGATTGTTGCTGCCATATCTTTGAAGTCTTTTAGATGTTCATTATCTTCTTTAGCATAAATGGTTACACGAATTAATTTGTCTTCACGTTCGATGACATAGCCTGTAAAATGACCTTCGGGGGAATCTACTTCTGCGCCTTTAACTGATTTGATATCGTCAGCTTGTGGAAGATCTGCTTCATCTGTGAGCTCAACAGGTGTTTCACCGTCACTGGAAGCTTTCAATAATTCTAGTGTGTTTTCATAGAGTTCATCAAACGTATAAGACTCTTCATCTTTAGGCGTAGTTTCGATACGCATGAACATTTCGCTATCTTCTTCTAAAATCAGACTGTCTCTGCCTGGTTCTTCACTTGTAAGTTTATATCCAGGGAACACCATCATTGAGTAATCCTGTTCATCGCTTGCTGTCTCCACAGCGTCTTTCATAGCATCCACGCTTGTTTTTTCGTCGCTGTCTGTTTCAATTTCAGCATCATTTTCGGAAGAAGTGTCTTCTCCTGCATCTGTTTCGGGAGCAGCAGGTTCTTCTATAGCATTACCTGTTGTTTCTTTTTCAGGGTCTACATCAGAAGTTCCGCACGCAGCCAGCATAATTGAAGCTGTTAGTGAAGTGAAAATAATACGCCATTTGTTGTTCATATGTAACCACTCCTTCATATACTATTCTATTCTATTAGACGGACTACAGCGAGGAAGGTTTCATTCTCGTAAACTATTAGTCAAGATAGTATAACGTTTATGATTGATTACTGTTTTTTCCTGCATTACCAATGCATCAAAACTCTCCATATACGCTAAGTTTACAATTACAGAGTTTTCGTTCACCTTTTCAACAATTCCTTGTAAGCCTTCTTTGAATTCAATGATATCACCAATTTCTGCGATCGTCATTCCAGTCATCCTTTCTTCAATCATCAATTAGGTCATACGAAATGATAAAGATGTAAAAATGGGAATTCCTTTCTAGTTTGCCCTATTATCTACGAAACGTAAAGACTTATTTTTTAGAAACGAAAGAACATTACATAAACATATTGTCACTAAATGTCGAGAATATTGCGGTTTAACAATAGCGAGTTGTTGGTATATTAAAGGATAGGGTAATAACAGATGAAAGGTGTGCAAGTAGTGCATAATTGTAAATTAGAAATAGAACGTGTCAGAGAACAATTAATCCAAGTTGCAGAAGAATACGGTATGAACGCTGAAGGCACCATTGAACTTAGTCGTAAATTAGATGTATTAATTAATGAATTTAACGAGAAAAATGAAATAAAATTACCCTGAAATTATACCTAAATTCAATGTTTAACTCATAATAAAAGTGGGGATAATATAAAAGAACACAGCAACATTCTCATTTCCCCCTTTTGTGGACCAATCTTGTATTGGTCCTCTTTTTTGTTTGCCTAATTGTAAAAATATTTGAACTTCTGTACGATAGAAATAATCATACATAATGAGGAGTGAGAATATGCAAAAAGAAAAAATTTCATTTATTGGAACAGGTGTTATGGGTTCGAGTATTATAAAGCATTTACTTAACGCATCTTATGAAGTTACGGTTTTCACTAGAACGAAAACAAAGGCTGAACCGCTAGTAGCACTAGGAGCAAAATGGGCGGATAACGTTGCAGAAGCTATTGAACAGGCTGACATTATTTTCACGATGATTGGCATGCCGTCCGATGTGGAAGAGGTGTATTTATCCGATCAAGGTATATTTGCAAATAGCCGTCCTTCTCAAGTCGTAGTGGATATGACTACTTCAAGCCCTGAGCTGGCTATTGCTATTGCAGAAAAGGCTGCTTCTTTACATATGGAGGCACTAGATGCACCTGTATCTGGTGGGGATATTGGGGCTCAGAATGGCACACTTTCTATCATGTGCGGTGGTCAAAAAGAATTATTCGAAAAATTATTACCGATTTTATCTGTTTTCGGTAAACAAATTGTCTATCAAGGACAAGCGGGAGCTGGGCAACACGCTAAAATGTGCAACCAAATCACTGTCGCTGGAAATATGATTGGGGCATGTGAAGCGATTGCTTATGCTATGGAGTCGGGACTTGATCCGGATACTATGTTACAATCCGTCACTTCGGGTGCAGCAAATTCCTTTAGTTTATCTGATCTCGGACCTCGAATTATTAACCAAAATTATGAACCAGGATTTTATGTAAAACATTTTGTGAAGGATCTAAATATTGCCTTACAAGAAACAGAAAGACTGAATCTACAATTGCCAGGATTACAACTTGCTCGTGATATGTATGCCGACTTACTAGATAAGGGCTATGGAGAAAAAGGAACACAAGTCCTGATCAAAAAATATATAAAGTAAAAACTAAAGACTAAAGACTCTTTATGTATGTCGTGTAAAGAATCCAAAATAATAAACCCGTTATACATTGAATAATATTTTTTGCGAATGATCTGTTGAGTGTTAAATGCACATACTTTCTCACTTATTGCACATGCTCTTTACTATAGTATGTACGAAAAGGAGGGAGTTATGATGTGGGATATTTGGTTATGGCCTATGGTGTTTGTATCAGTCGTTATGTTGGGGATCGGGTTAGCTGGAGTACGGAAAACAAGTCGTTCATTTCAGTTGAATGAAAAAAATCGTATACCTGATATTGCAGCGGAGCATCCGTATGCTATGAATCCATTACTGTGGATTATCGTGGTCGCATCAGTTTTCATCTTTATCATCATATTTTATTATTGGGCCTCTTTCTATTAAAGAAAGAGGTTTTTTGTTTTGTGAATCCGCTTTCTTTTAAGGTGAGAAATGGCTTTTTGTGGTATGATGGAAAAGAAGCAGTGAACGGATTTTTAGGTACATGTATTTAGATGAAGAACAGAAGGAGCGATCACCTATGGTTTCCATAAACAATAAAGATTTTCTTACTGCGCCCATCATAGATCGAATTATTTCTTCGGAAAAAGTTGCCCACGTACAAATAGGGAATAACGCAGAGCACGCACTACTTGTTTTGACCAAGACTGGCTATTCTGCAATTCCTGTACTGGATAATCAGTATCATTTAAAAGGCCTTCTTGGAATTGGGATGATTACGGATTCTATTCTAGGTATGGAGCGCATTGAATATGAGAGATTAGAAGATATTAAAGTAGATGAAATTATGGATACGAATCTGCCAACGATCCGTGTAAATGACCGCTTTCAACGCGCAGTAGATCTATTGATTAATCATCCGTTTTTATGTGTCACTGAAGAAGATGGAACATTTGCGGGCATAATTACAAGACGTGTAATTATGAAAGAATTTAAAAAATATATTTACAACGTATAACGTATACTGAAGTGGGATAAATAAAGCAATGAAGAAGTGATCATAGTAATATGTTAAAGGGCTCCGATAAAGGAGTCTTTTTCTAATAGAAGGAGTTGAAATAGCTGTGCGTAAAGAAACTAATCGGCCCTTTGTGCTTGCTGCCGTTATGCTCGCTATGTTTGTAGGGGCAGTGGAAGCGACAATTGTTACCACCGCAATGCCGACAATAGCTTCTGAATTAGGTGGATTTTCACGATATAGTTGGATATTCTCGTCTTATTTATTAATGAGTACCGTAACGGTTTTAATTTACGGAAAGTTAGCGGATTTATTTGGTCGAAAGCCGATTTTTTTTATGGGCTTGACGATTTTCTTAATCGGTTCCGTACTTTGTGGGTTTGCTGTCTCTATGGAGCAGTTAATATTCTATCGTCTCATACAAGGTTTAGGGGCGGGGGCTGTCATGCCAATTGCGACTACGATCATCGGGGATACTTATTCCACTGAAGAGCGTGCGAAGATACAGGGGTATTTATCGAGTGTCTGGGGCATTTCTGCAGTTTCAGGTCCTGTAATTGGTGGATTGATTGTACAGTACGTTAGCTGGCAATACATATTTTGGGTGAACGTGCCACTTGGACTCCTTTCAATGGCTGTTATTTATTTCTTTTTACATGAACCAAAAGAAACGCAGAAAGCTTCTGTCGATTACAAAGGTGCTTTTTTCCTGACATCTGCACTGGCAACTATTTTAATCTGGCTAGTAGAAGGAGGCCAAGGATTCGGTCGATTCTCTGCTATCGGAATAGCGTTAATCATTCTTTCAGGCATTTCATTTTGGTTATTTTTCAGACAAGAAAAGCTGGCAAAAGATCCACTAATCTCTTTTAGCATTTGGAAAAACCCCGTTATCTTATATGCGAATCTCGTGTCGTTGACTACTGGAGTTATTTTAATAGGGGTTTCTTCTTATTTACCTACTTATGTATCCGGAGTTATGGAACAACCAGCAATCATCGCAGGTTTCACTTTAACTGCTATGTCCATTGGCTGGCCTTTAGCATCCTCCATGGCAGGGCATTTACTCATACGCTTCGGCCCATTTCTCGTATCGTTTGCCGGTGGTGTGTCCTTAGTGATTGGTACGACGATGTTTGTCTTTATGAACGCATCATTAGGACCCGTATGGGCAGGTTGTTCAAGCTTCTTCATCGGAGTAGGAATGGGGCTAACCAATACATCCTTCATTGTTACGATTCAAGGAGCTGTGCCGCGCGTACAAAGAGGCTCAGCTACTGCAGCGAATATGTTTATGAAGAATTTTGGCAATACGATTGGTGCTTCAGTGTTTGGTGCCATATTGAATGGTACACTCATTACCTATTTTGCGAAAGAAAAATTGCCCTACACGATTGATGACGTGAATACATTGTTAACCAAAGACGGTCGTTCGATGCTAACCTCGCAAGAGCTAGTCAGTTTACAAAATGGTTTAGACAGTTCCTTACACTGGGTGTACATAGCGATTGTCGTATTTGCAGTCATCAGTTTATTATTGATCTTACGAATTCCACGAGGGAAGGTGCAGGACCATGTCAACAATTGAACTGGATATAATTAAAGCGTTAGCTGAAGAGGGGAATATGCGTAAAGCGTCAGAGCGCCTTCATTTGTCGCAACCTGCTTTGTCACAACGCCTTCAGACGATTGAAAAAGAATGGGGCATGCAGTTGTTCATCCGTTCACAAAAAGGTCTTGAACCAACGCCTGCAGGTGAACACGTGATCAGCTATGCGAAAGAATCTTTGGCGAAGAAAGACGAGACGATGGAATTGATCGCCTCACTTGAAGATAAAGTACACGGAACATTGAAGATTGCTTGTGCCTCTATTATTGGTCAGACTTGGTTGCCACAAGTATTGAAAGACTATGTAGCACTTTATCCTGATGCCAAAATTTCCTTAATGACGGGATGGAGCTCGGAAATCTCCAAAGCTTTGTACGAAGGGGAAGCACATATCGGTATTGTTCGAGGGCAAACAGATTGGAAAAGTAATCGCGTCTATTTATTCCGTGATCAGCTGTATCTAGTAGATTCCGAAATCTCAACAATTGATGAATTAAAAGATACGAACCGTCACTTTATTCAGTATAAAAGTGATTCAAACTATTACATGGAAATCCAGCGCTGGTGGAATAAGCACTTTAATCAAAATCCAAGCCGGCAGATTGTAGTGGATCAGATTGAAATGTGTAAGCAACTCGCGTTAAAAGGTATCGGTTATGCCATACTGCCTTCCATCACATTGTCAGGTGATGAGAAAGTCAATCTGATTCCGCTACTCAATAGCGAAGAAGAGTTTGAGTTGACACGTGATACTTGGTTGATCGGATATGGTTCGACATTCGAATTGAAGCAAGTGAAGGCATTTGTAGAGATTGTGCAGGAGTATGCGGAGTTATTAAGAAAAGATCAATAAAAAAGAGCTTCCATTCATCGTGGAAGTTCTTCAACCAAAGACAAACTCTAGTAGTAATAGAGTTTGTCTTTATTAATTTACTAGTATTAAAGATTTAGAATTAGTGAATGTCTACCAATGACTGCTGTACCGCTACTATTTATGGTGTTCTCGCAGACTCTATAAGTGATTTGTTGTTCCTTGCCCAGTAGAAAGCAAGAATAAAGCAAAGTAGCAGAATGATCGTGCCGACTATATAGGGGGATTCCCTATTCATATCGAATATATATCCGGCTGTGGCAGGACCAATCATGTTTCCTAGACTCATATAGGCATTCATCATGCCGGCTGCGTAGCCCTGTTCTTTCCCGGCTAGTTTAGAGACTAACGTGTTGACTGCTGGTCGCAATAACGAAGTGGCGGTTGAGAAGATCGTTGCTACCAAAAGAATAGTGAAGAATGTATTGACGAATAAAATACCTAACATAGCGAAAGCCGCTAGCACTAAATTAATGAGAATGACACGCATTTCACCGAAACGTTTAAACAAACGATCGATAACAAACGTCTGGATGATGACGCCGACAAATCCGCCAACCGTAATGATGATAGCGATTTGAGAAGGTGTGTAATTGTATTTTTGATCGACATATAACGAGATCGTTGATTGGAAATTAGCCAATCCAAATGAAAATACAAACATGACAACCAGCATAATGAAATAGGACGTTTGTGTAGATCTACGCATTTGCTGGAAGATGTTTTCATTCGTTGTAGCTCCTTGCAAGACGGGCTTAGGATTAGGAAGAAGCAACAAGGACACAACCGCTGCTACAATGGATGCCGAT
This sequence comes from Sporosarcina sp. P29, assembly GCF_002743265.1. NCBI lineage: Bacteria > Bacillati > Bacillota > Bacilli > Caryophanales > Caryophanaceae > Sporosarcina > Sporosarcina sp. P29. Next base: position 29,971 of record NZ_PDYX01000003.1, read on the forward strand.
GCGGCAAAGTAGAAAGGGAAGTATAAGCTGATTTTTGATAAAAAACCACCAATGCCAGGACCTATCATAAAGCCTAACGACATCGAAGCGCCAAGTAATCCCATTCCGCGACCACGATTTTTAGGAGATGTAATATCTGCCACAAATGCCATGGTAGGTGGAACAATAAAGGCGGCACCGAAACCGGAAAAGAACCGTGAGAGATAGAGCATCCATAGTTCAGTTGATAAACTGAAAGCTAATTGAGAAAGTCCGTAAACAACCAACCCGAAAATAATAATGCTTTTTCTGCCGTATTTATCGGAAAGATTTCCTGAAATAGGAGAGAAAATAAATTGTGCAAAAGAAAACATGGCGATCAATAGTCCGAGTGCACGTCCTGCAACTCCGAAAGTACCTAAGAATTCAGGCATAATAGGGATGATCAAGCCTACACCAGCCATGGCGATGAACATATTGAACATGAGAATATACATTGCTATATTTGTAGGTGTTTTGTTCATTCGGTAGCTCGCTTTCCAAAACTTTTTACTAATCTTATCACAAATAAATCTGCAATGTTTGTATGAGGGTTGCAATAGCGTATTATGAGGAAAATAGATGTAAAAAAACGACCCCATTTAGTAGGAGTCGTTGATAAAATTAATCTTCTTTTTTCATTTCATCTAGTACACGATTCACACGTTTTTCAAGCATTTTCATACCGCTGCCGCCCGCTTGGAAGTGGCGTAACTGACCCTCTTTGTCAAAGACATAGTACGCAGGGACATATTGGTTTTCAAATGCATCATTTAACTTCAATTCACTATCAACGAAAATCGGTTGTGTAATATCATGCTCAGCTGCTACGTTCTTGATTTGTTCAAGATCGACATCATCTTCTGAACGAGGCATGTGCACAGCCACAACATTCAGTTCATCTTTGTACTTATCCCTGAAGTTGTTTACATCCGGCATCGCTTCTTTGCACATATGACAACTTACAGACCAAAAGTGTATAAGTGTCGGTTTTTCTCCAACGAGTTCCGATTTAGAAGTTTCACCATTCAACCAAGTAGTAGCACCTTGAAATTCAGGCATTTGTTCACGTAATTTCATCAAGAATTCCTCCTAGCTAAGTGGGTATATATATTATGTGATAAAAAAATCCCCACGATTAGTGTAACGCGTGGGGATGGTTGTCCAAAAATTAAAGAGTTTCTTGACCTGGACGCCAGTTCGCTGGGCAAAGACCGCCAGTTTGTAGTGCTTGTAGTACGCGAAGAGTTTCGTCCACGTCACGACCGATATTGTTATGGAATACTGTCTGGTACTGAAGTTCGCCTTCAGGATTGATGATGTAAAGGCCGCGCAATGCAATACCTTCTTCTTCGATCAATACACCGTATTCGCGTGAAACGGAATGGTTAGTGTCTGCTGCTAGTGGGTATTTTAGTTGTTCAAGACCATTGTCTTTACGATCAGTGTTAATCCAAGCAAGGTGAGTGTGGATAGTATCAGTAGAAACACCGATTACTTCTGCATCCAAGTCTTCGAACTCATCGTAACGATCCGACATTGCAGTGATTTCTGTTGGACATACAAAAGTGAAGTCCATTGGATAGAAGAAAAGAACTGTCCATTTGTCGTTTTTAATGTTTTCTTGTAAACTAACTTTACCAAAAGATTTGTCAGCTAGTACTGCCTCCATTGTAAAATCTGGAGCTTGTTTACCTACCATACGTTCGGCCATTATATAAAACCTCCAATTAGTCTTTTGTACAACGACATGACTGTGTTGCACAATTCTTACCTAGAATAACAAAGTTCCGAGTTGAATTCAATTAGAATGACTCGAAGATAATAATAGTTATTATAAAGAACACTTAACCTAATATATATATTTAGGATCTGAGTATCTGATTACTCAAAGTCTTGTTTACAGTCAGAAGGTTTTACTGGGCGTGTTTGGCATGTTTTACAATTCGGATCGCAAATCATTTCTCGCCATTCATCGCAATCTTTACAGTAACGCGCGTCAAATTCATCGCTATAATGTAATGGTTCCATGCAATCTACGCAATGAGAAGCCATCTCTTTCCATGTTCGGATTTTCTTATTGTTTACTAGAAAAATTCCTTCTAGATGATTTTCTTTTGTTGCGGGCTCGACTTTTCGATTCCGCTTGGCATCAGAGTCCAGATAAAAAAATAAATGGTCTTCCAACTGAATCCCTCCTCAATATATGGTTTCATTCTACTATGTCATCTGCGAAAAAACAATTTTCATGACTATTTTCCTGTAGGCTGTTTTCGTATTCGACATTTAATATATGGTTGATTTCACTATCAATTTGTGTATAATAAGTAAGTTTACAACTATTGATATAGTACAAGAAATAATACGTTATGCAAGGAGGAAACCTATTGACTACTGAACCAATTATTCGTTTTGAGAATGTTACAAAGCGCTACAATGAATCTACAACTGTCCTTGATCGTGTTTCATTTGAAATGGAACGCGGTAAGTTTTATACATTACTTGGACCTTCAGGATGTGGGAAAACGACTATTTTACGTTTGATCGCTGGTTTTACGGAGGCGACAGATGGATCGATCTTCTTTAATGGAAAGAAGATCAATTCGGTACCCGCAAATGAACGTCAAGTGAACACGGTATTTCAAGACTATGCATTATTTCCTCATTTAAATGTGTATGAAAATGTTGCATTCGGTTTACGCATAAGAAAAGTGAAAAAGAATGAAGTGGATCGCCGAGTAAAAGAAGCGTTGAAATTCGTCAATCTGGAAGGGTACGAATCCCGTGAAATTACTGAAATGTCGGGTGGACAACGTCAACGCGTTGCGATTGCCAGGGCGATCATTAATGATCCAGAAGTGATTTTACTAGACGAGCCATTGTCCGCACTTGATTTGAAATTGCGTTCTGAAATGCAATATGAACTGAGGGAGCTCCAGCAGCGTCTTGGTAAAACATTTGTTTTTGTTACACATGACCAAGAGGAAGCACTTGCGATGTCAGATGAAATTTTCGTCATGAATAATGGAGAGATTCAACAGTCGGGGACACCGATTGATATTTACGATGAGCCGATTAACCGTTTCGTGGCAGACTTTATTGGAGAGTCCAATATAGTTTCAGGAAGAATTATTGAAGATTATTTAGTGGAATTCACAGGCAAACAATTTCCATGTGTAGATGGCGGATTCTATCCTAATGAAAAAGTGGATATCGTCATTCGTCCTGAAGATTTGGAAATGACAACTGTTGAAAAAGGAAGGTTAAGCGTCACTGTAGATACGCAATTATTCCGGGGAGTGCATTATGAACTTTCCACGTATGACTCTGATGGTAATGAGTGGCTAGTTCATTCAACAAAACCAGCGGACGTAGGGACATTAATCGGTTTGGATTTTGAACCGGCAGACATTCATGTAATGCGTCTAAATGAATCGGAAGCTGACTTTGATGCACGTCTGGAATCGTTTGGAGTGGCGGAAGATGAGGAGTAAAAACCCGTTACGTTTTATATATGCCACACCGTATGCAGCCTGGTTATTATTATTTGTGCTGGCACCGATTGCTGTCATCGTGTATTATTCATTTTTCGATTTATCGGGCCATTTAACGCTGGCTAACTATCGCAATTTCTTTACGTCAATTTACTTCAAATTAACACTGAGCTCATTTTGGTATGCTTTTCTCATAACCTTTTTTGCTTTATTAATATCATATCCAACAGCCTACTTCTTAACAAAAACGAAGCATAAGCAGTTATGGTTGTTACTCATTATCATACCATCGTGGATTAACCTATTGTTAAAGACGTATGCATTCATTGGATTGATGGGTATTTATGGCCCGATAAATGGTTTTTTAGAAGCTGTTGGTATAGGCAACCAGCAAATACTATTCACCGATTTTAGTTTCGTGTTTGTCTCTGTGTACATTTTTATTCCATTTATGATCTTGCCGATCTTTAACTCCTTGGATAAAATCAATCCTACTTTACTTGATGCCTCGAAAGATTTAGGAGCGAATGCATGGGTGACGTTTAAACGAGTGATTTGGCCGATGACTACTGATGGTGTGAAATCAGGTATACAAGTCGTGTTTATTCCGGCGCTATCCTTATTTATGGTTACCCGTTTAATTGCAGGTAATAAAGTAATGACACTGGGTACCGCAATCGAGCAACAATTCCTCGTTACACAAAACTGGGGAATGGGTTCTACGATAGCTGTGTTTCTAATTATCTTCATGTTCTTAATTATGATACTGACATCTGGTAAAAAAGGGGGCATCATTAAATGAAGAAACTGGGTATTATGCCGAGAACTTATTTGGCAGCAGTCTTTGTGATTTTATATGCTCCTATTTTTTATCTCATATATTACTCCTTCAATTCAGGAGGTGGGATGTCGCATTTTGAATCATTCACATTGGAACATTATCAAGCGGTATTTCAAGATACCCGACTGTTAATTATTGTCTTGAATACGGTGATTATCGCATTATTATCCGCACTACTATCCACTACAATTGGCGTGATTGGTGCGCTTGCCATTTATTTTATGAAAAACAAATCTGCACGCCAGACGGTATTGTCACTGAATAATATATTGATTGTTAGTCCGGATGTCATTATCGGTGCATCATTCTTAATCTTGTTCACGCTGATCGGTGTGAAGTTGGGCTTTGCTTCGGTACTCATTTCTCATATCGCTTTTAGTATACCAATCGTTGTCATCATGGTGCTGCCAAAGTTGTTAGAAATGAGTACTACATTAATAGATGCCGCACTGGACTTAGGAGCTTCACGTAAAGATGTACTGACGCGTGTCATTTTACCTTATATTAAGCCGGGTATTTTCGCAGGTTTCTTTCTTGCGTTGACCTACTCATTGGATGACTTTGCCGTGACTTTTTTCGTGACAGGAAATGGATTCTCTACATTATCCGTAGAAATTTACTCTATGGCCCGCACAGGAATCACTTTGACAATCAATGCATTATCAGGATTGATATTCTTAATTACAATGGTCCTAGTGCTTGGTTATTATATAATCGGAAATAAAGCAAAATCACCTCAGGGGGTGAAGAAATGAGAGGATTAATTAGCAGTGCGTTTGTAATTATACTCGTTTCGGGTCTTCTGTTGTTCACTAATTATCAGCTTGAGCATAAGACGGGGCGCGTAGGAAAAGATACGATTACGGTGTATAACTGGGGCGAATATATAGACCCGGATCTTCTAAAACAATTTGAAGAAGAAGAAGGCATCAAAGTGATTTATGAAACATTTGATTCGAATGAAGGCATGATGGGGAAAATCGAACAAGGGGGAACTGCTTACGATGTGACAGTCCCGTCTGAATATGCGGTACAGATGATGGAAGAGAAGGATCTCTTACTGCCACTAGATTTCTCGAAAATTCCGAACGTTACACATATCGATCCATACTTCATGAATTTGCCATTTGATCCAGACAATAAATATTCGATTCCTTACTTCTGGGGAACTGTAGGGATTGCATATAATGCATCCTTATTAGAAGGTCAGACGTTTGAGAGCTGGGAAAGTTTATGGGATGCTTCATTGCGGCAGAAGCTTATTTTAGTAGATAGTGCGCGTGAAGTGATCGGAGTATCATTGAATTCACTAGGTTACTCATTGAATTCGACTAGTTTGCAGGAACTAAAAGAGGCGACAGACAAGCTAGAAACGATGGGTCCGAACGTTAAAGCAGTTATAGGTGATGAAGTCACGCAGCTAATGATTAATAATGAAGCGTCCGTAGCGCTCACATGGTCTGGCCAGGCAGCAGATATGATATCTGAGAACGACGATATCAATTATATCGTGCCGGAAGAAGGTTCGAATTTATGGTTTGATAATATTGTCATCCCAAGAACGTCTACGAATGTCGAAGGAGCCTATAAATTTATTAATTTCATGTTGGATCCTAAAGTGGCAGCACAAAACGCGGAATACGTAGGTTATTCCACTCCAAATACTGCAGCACTGCCATTTATGGATGAAGAAATTACAGAAGATGAACGATTTTATCCGGATGAAAAGGCGAGGGAGAACTTCGAAGTGTATGAAAACTTAGGATTAGAAACACTTGGAGTGTATAATGAGTTATTCCTGAAATTTAAAATGGGATTGCGATAAGACATGTAACTATTCGCAATAGCGAGGAGTAATGAGATGAAAAAGGAATTTGTAGTAATTGGCTTAGGTCGTTTTGGCGGTAGTATCGTTAAGGAATTGATTGAACTGGAAGCAGACGTTATGGCGATTGATAAGTCGCAAGAACGCGTGGAGGAATTTGCGAATATTGCTACACAGGCTGTAGCTGTCGATACCACCGATGAAGCAGCATTACGTTCACTAGGTATACGAAATTTCGAACATGTGGTTATCGCAATCGGAGAAAACATTCAAGCGAGTATCTTGACTACGTTGATATTGAAGGAAATTGGTGTACAGCGTATTACGGTGAAAGCGCAAAATGACTATCATGAAAAAGTGTTACGAAAGATCGGAGCGGATCAAGTCGTTCACCCTGAGCGGGATATGGGGAAGCGAATTGCAAATAACTTGGTTTCGAATAATATTCTGGATTATCTAGAATTATCCGATGAATACTCCATCGTGGAGATTCAAGCGAATAATCACATCGCAGGCTCTTCGCTGATCGATTTGGACATTCGTGCCAAGTACGGTGTGAATATCGTAGCGATCAAGCGTGGAACGCATATACTAGTCTCTCCACAGGCGATTGAACAGATAGAAGTTAATGACGTGTTGATTGTAATTGGTTCAGATTTGGATATTCATCGATTTGAACGGAAGGCATTGCATTAAACGTGCGGAGTGGGAGAGAGCAGTAGTATCGATATAGACGACTTAAATTATGTTGGATCATAAAAATGAAAAACTGAAGGCATGCTCCTAGTTTATAGGAGTTGCCTTCAGTCTGGAGCAAGTGCTAAACTGCACTTGCTTTTTTTTATGCATTTTTTAAAGTTCCATGATGACGGGAAGGATCATCGGTTTACGCTTCGTTTTCTCATATAAATATGGAACGAGTGTATCGATGATGTCGCCCTTCAAGTTGTTGATGGAATCAGGTTTGGCAGCTAGTTTGCGCTGTAATGTTTTGGAAAGCATATATTGTGCTTCGTTGATCATGGCACCTGATTCACGCATATAGACAAATCCTCGTGAGATAAGATCAGGACCGGATACTAAGCGGTTCTTTTTCGTGTCGATTGTTGCGACGACGATGACCAGACCATCTTCTGAAAGAATTCGTCTGTCGCGTAGTACGACGTTGCCAATATCACCAATGCCGCTTCCGTCGATGTAAACATCGCCCGAAGGTACACGTCCAGCAAGTCTAGCTGTCGAGTCAGTAAGTGCGAGTACGTCGCCGTTACCCATGATGAAAATATTATCAGGCTCGACATCGCAGTCTACTGCAAGTTGAGAGTGCATATTCATCATACGGTATTCACCGTGGATAGGCATGAAGTATTTAGGTTTGATTAAACGTAACATGAGCTTTTGCTCTTCTTGCGATCCGTGACCAGATGTGTGGATATTGTTTAATGGGCCATGAATAACTTCCGCACCTGCACGGAACAAGGAGTTAATCGCTTTGTTAACGCTAAGCGTATTACCTGGAATGGGTGAAGAAGAGAAAATAACTGTATCTCCAGGTTGGATTTGAACTTGTCTATGCGTACCGTTTGCGATACGTGATAGTGCAGCCATCGGTTCACCTTGGCTACCCGTACACAAAATCATCACTTTATTAGCAGGAAGCCGGTTGAGTGATTGAGCATCCACGAATAAATCTTTCGGAGCGTCAATATAACCGAGTTCGCGGCCGATGGTAATCGCATTATCCATACTACGACCGAAGACAGCGATTTTGCGACCGAAAATCTGCGCTGATTCAATCACCTGTTGCAATCTATGGATATTTGAAGCAAATGTAGCAAAAATAATCCGCCCATCTACTGTACGGAAAATATCATTCAGGCTTTCTCCCACTTTACGTTCAGACATTGTAAAGTTAGGTACTTCTGCATTGGTACTGTCTGATAACAAACAAAGTACACCTTCACTGCCGATTTTAGCCATCTTATGCAAGTTAGCAGGTTCACCGACAGGCGTAAAGTCGAACTTAAAGTCTCCAGTATGAACGATATTACCGGATGGAGTTTTAACTACTACGCCGAATGCGTCAGGAATACTGTGCGTAGTTCTGAAGAATGATACTGCAGTTTTACGGAATTTAATAAAATCATCTTCTTCAATTTCATGAATTTCCGTAGTGCGCAACAATCCATGTTCTTCCAACTTATTGCGAAGTAATCCAATTGCTAGTTTACCGCCATAGACAGGAACATTTACTTTGCGTAATAGATAAGGAATTCCGCCGATATGGTCTTCGTGACCGTGTGTGATGAAAAGACCTTTAATCTTATCGATATTACGTTCAAGGTATGTGTAATCTGGAATTACATAGTCAATGCCTAGCAATTCATCTTCTGGAAATTTGATTCCGGCATCAATAATGATGATTTCATCTTGGAATTGTACACAATACGTATTTTTACCGATTTCACCTAGTCCGCCTAGGGCAAAAACGGCTGTTTCATTGTTTTTAATAGATTTCATTGATTAGACCTGCTCAACGTGAAAGTCTGGGGAGGCTTGTTCATATGTTAAGTGCTCGCCTTCCAGCTTTTGTACGTATTCAATCATCAGATCGCGACCTTTTAATTGATCACGGACTTCTTTTTCTGTTTCAGCTTCTACATACAAGCTGAGTGTGTTCTCGCGGACTGGAACTTCATGTACGTTTAAATGGTAATATACTTTGAAAATCATGTTTAACTCTCCTTTTTACGTTCCTAATAATACATATCATCAATAATAGCATGCAATTTCCCTAAAATAAAGAAAAGCCCACCAATTTAGTTGGCGGGCGTAAAAGTCTAAGCAATTGTCTTTTTACCGAGCAGGCCATTAAGTCGTCTTAGCAGTTTGCGTTTTAGACGTTTATACATGGCATCATCACTCCTTGACAAGACTGTAACAGAAAAACTTCGGTCTGTCAAGTGTAAGAGCTTTACTCTCTGTCAAATGCTATGGCGTCGGGGATGTCCTTGAACGGAGCGTTGTTGTCAATATGGTCATAGAACATAATACCGTTCAGATGATCCAATTCATGTTGGAAAGCAATTGCGGGCAATCCTTTCAAGCGTTTCTTGATTACGTTACCTTCCTTATCAAAAGCTTTCACTGTAATTCTTGCATACCGAGGAACATAGCCAGGAACTTCGCGATCTACTGATAAACAGCCTTCGCCGGTCTCTATATAGGTCTTTTCAACGGAATGGCTAATGATCTTAGGATTAATCGCTATAAAGTTTTCCAATAGAATCTCGCCATCGGGAATATGCAGAGCGAAAATTCTTTTGGATGCATTCACTTGTGGTGCGGCCAAACCGATACCAGAGCGTAAGCCGTATTTTTCACCCAGTTCGTCATTTTGGCTATTGACTACATATTCCAACAGCTCATCGCATAATTGACGGTCTTCATTACTTAAAGGAAAGCGCACCTCTTTGGCTTTTAAACGCAACGTCGGGTGGCCTTCTCGGATAATATCTTTCATTAAAATCATTTCTACTCTTCCTCTCGGATATATTAGGTTTAGTACAATCTACGATAAGCGGGTAACAAATGTGCTTAATGGGTATATAATCGTAAAAACCAATTTCCTCTTATACAGTATAAACGAATGAGAAAAATGGTGAAAGAAAAAAGTATATAAAGCGTCAGGAGGGTTATTAATGAAGAAAGTAATTTGTTTATTGTTCATACTCCTTCTACTAATTGGTTGTTCCAAAGAGTCTGAAGTAACTCAACAACTTACAGATTTCCTTGTTGTTATGAATGAAAAAGAAAAACAAGGGAACAACTTTGGGAGGAAGTTATTTGAGAAAGAGCAGAAAGAACAAATATTGTTCATTGAGACGATGGAATTGACTCAACAGCAATACCAGGAAGTGAAACAGCGAGTGGTTGCGATGAAAAAGTCAGCGCGTGAACGGGCTCTTTTGATAGAAAAAGAGGAAAGTGCTTCACGCGAATCGAAGAAAGCGATAGATCAGATGTCTGAATGGATGGAGCAAGTGGATTTAACTGATCATGTAGGTGAAGTGGTTGAAGCACTTTATGAACGGTCTGAAATACATGAAAACTTCATATTGCAGTATAAGAAGCTTATAGACAGTCAGACGCAATTGTATACACAGATTGAAGATCAGTCCATCCGTGAACGTGAACTGCAAAATCACGTCAGTGAAGTAAATGATTTAATCTCTTCTAGTCAACAGTTACTTACTGAATTCAATGAAGCGACTAGAGAAGTAAACAGATTAGCAACTCGCGCCGTGAAAAGTTTAGAAAAGCAATAAAAAGGAAATGTAAAATAGAGAGTATGACCTCTTAGATGGTTATTGAAATGAAGTGAGTTATTCATTGCGATCTGTTGTAAATGGCGGTTCGCAAATGGAGTAGGACCTGCAATCTGAAATGGCAATGTGAATCCTCAATGATCACTTGGACGAATGTAGATTACCTGGTAATTGTCAATAAAAAACACCACTGTACCAATACAGAATCGATATTGTGTTAGTACAGTATACTTTTAGAAAAATGTGAAAAACAAGCGAAAGTGTTTAATTACAATGGTTGACCAAGCGCTCAGTTTTGCGTATACTAGTAATTATAAGAAGTTGTATCAACTTTATTTGAAAACGATATAATACAGATATGAAGGAGAGATCAAGATATGGTAGCTAAAAAAGGTAATCAGTATGATCCAGTGAAAGCGCTTCAACTGATTGAAAGCCAATTTGATATGGTGCAAATATTGAATGAAGAAGGAAAAATCGTGGATAAGGACTTGGACCCGAAACTTCCGGACGAAGAATTAGTGGAATTGATGAACCGTATGGTTTACACACGTATCCTTGACCAACGATCCATTTCTTTAAATAGACAAGGACGACTTGGGTTTTATGCTCCGACGGCAGGACAAGAAGCTTCCCAGTTAGCTTCTCAATATGTGTTAGAAAAAGAGGATTTCATTCTCCCAGGATACCGTGACGTTCCTCAGTTATTATTCCACGGTTGGCCATTGCACATGGCATTTCTATGGTCGAGAGGGCATTATGCAGGTAGTGTTATTCCTGATGGACTCAACATTTTCCCACCACAAATCATTATTGGTGCACAGTATGTCCAAGCAGCTGGTGTAGGTTTAGGCTTTAAGAAAAAAGGACAAAAATCAGTTGTCATTACGTACACAGGCGATGGCGGAACATCTCAAGGGGATTTCTACGAAGGATTGAACTTTGCGGGAGCTTTTAAAGTACCAGCAATCTTCGTCATTCAGAATAACCAATATGCAATCTCCACACATCGTGATGTACAGACCGCGGCGAAAACACTGGCTCAAAAGGGTGTGGCTGCAGGCGTTCCAAGTGTACTAGTAGATGGAATGGATCCTTTAGCAGTATATGTTGCAACACGTGATGCAAGAGAGCGTGCAGTTAATGGAGATGGACCAACACTCATTGAAACAATGTGTTACCGTTATGGGCCTCATACGATGGCTGGTGATGATCCAACACGCTACCGTACATCCGACATTGACGATGAATGGGAAAAACGCGATCCAATCGTTCGTTTCAGAACCTATTTGGAAGCGAAAGGTATTTGGTCTAAAGAGCAAGAAGAAAAAGTAATTGAACGTGCAAAAGAAGAAATTAAAGAAGCAATCAAAAAAGCAGATGGACAGCCTAAACAAAAAGCAACAGACTTCATGAAGATTATGTATAAAGGCGATGTGCCGTTTAACTTACAAGAACAATTGGATGCGTATGCTGGAAAGGAGTCGAAATAACCCATGGCAGAATTAACAATGATTCAAGCGATTACAGATGCGCTTCGTACGGAGCTGAAATCAGATGAAAACGTATTGCTGTTCGGTGAAGACGTAGGCGCGAACGGAGGTGTCTTCCGTGCAACGGAAGGCCTTCATAAAGAATTCGGCGAAGAGCGTGTTTTTGATACGCCGCTAGCTGAATCTGGTATTGGTGGATTAGCAATCGGATTAGCACTTACTGGTTTCCGTCCTATTATGGAAATTCAATTCTTTGGTTTTCTGTTTGAAGTAATGGATTCCGTGAGTGGACAAATTGCAAGAATGAACTTTAGAACAGGTGGACATTTCAATGCACCGATCACAATCCGTGCACCATTTGGTGGAGGAGTAGCAACTCCTGAAATGCACGCGGACAGCTTGGAAGGTCTTGTAGCATCACAACCTGGTTTAACAGTAGTTATCCCGTCGACTCCGTACGATGCAAAAGGATTACTTATTTCTGCAATCAAGAGCGATGATCCGGTGATTTTCTTGGAGCATATGAAACTATATCGTTCATTTAGACAAGAAGTTCCTGAGGAAGAATATTCTATCCCTTTAGGAAAAGCTGATGTGAAGCGTGAGGGTAAAGATTTGACGATTGTCACATACGGTGCAATGGTGCAGGAAAGCCTAAAAGCTGCTGAAGCACTTGAAAAAGAAAATTACTCAGTAGAAGTAATCGATTTACGTACGATTCAGCCTCTTGATATCGAAACGATTATTCAATCAGTCGAAAAAACAAACCGTGCAATCGTAGTACAAGAAGCACAGCGACAAGCAGGAATTGCTGCTAACGTAGTAGCTGAAATTACTGAACGAGCTATTTTGAGCCTTGAAGCTCCCGTACTACGTGTGACAGCGCCTGATACGGTATATCCATTTGCAGCAGGCGAAAATACTTGGTTGCCTAATGCGAAAGACATTGCAGCGAAAGCGAAAGAAGTACTAACATTCTAAATACTTATTGGACAAACCAGGAAGGGTGAATTACGTGACTTATGAATTTCGATTACCAGATATTGGTGAAGGTATACACGAAGGGGAAATCGTCAAGTGGTTCGTAAAACCAGGCGATGAAATCCAGGAAGATGATACATTACTAGAAGTGCAAAACGATAAATCCGTAGTAGAAATTCCGTCACCTGTATCAGGTACTGTAGAAGAGATTTATGTTACTGAAGGTACTGTAGCAGTTGTTGGAGATAAATTAGTGCGTTTTGACGCACCGGATCATGGTATTCCAGATCATGAAGACGATGAAGAAAGCGCGGACTCTTCTAACGAAGAAGCGAGTGCAGAAAAATCTCATGAACAAGTAGGAGAAGCGCTTGGAAGCGTAGATTCCAAGAAACCTGAAGAGGCGTCTGATGGACAGTCGTCGACAGAACCGCCAAAAGAACAACCAGTCAATACATCTACTAATGAGGTCGATGAAAATCGCCGAGTCATCGCGATGCCGTCTGTTCGTAAATATGCACGTGAACAAGATGTTACGATAGCGCAAGTTGCGGGTAGCGGGAAAAATGGCCGCGTAGTAAAAGAAGACATAGATTCATTTAAAGCGGGAGATCAACAACAATCTGTTGAAGGAACGACTGAATCACAGCAAGCAACGGAAACATCTTCAAATTCAGAGAAACAAGCTCCTATCATTGAAGGTGAATTCCCAGAGACTCGTGAGAAATTATCACCTATGCGAAAAGCAATCTCTAAAGCCATGTCGAATTCTAAACACACCGCTGCACATGTTACATTGCTAGATGAAGTGGATGTGACTGCACTTGTTGCACATCGCAAAGAATTTAAAGCAATTGCAGCAGAGAAAGATGTTAAGTTAACGTATCTTCCGTATGTAGTAAAGGCGCTCGTAGCAACATTACGTGAGTTCCCTCAACTAAATACTTCATTGGACGATGCGACAGAAGAATTAATTCAAAAACATTATTATAATATTGGAATTGCAGCCGATACAGATCGCGGTCTAATGGTACCGGTCGTTAAAAATGCTGATCGTAAGTCCATGTTTGCTATTTCAAATGAAGTGAATGAGCTCGCTGGAAAAGCGCGCGACGGGAAACTTCAAGCAGCAGAAATGAAGGGTGCATCTTGTACAATTACGAATATTGGTTCTGCAGGTGGACAATGGTTTACACCGATTATTAACCACCCTGAAGTAGCTATTTTAGGTATTGGAAGAATTTCTGAAAAACCTGTAGTGAAAAATGGTGAAATTGTAGCAGCACCTATGTTAGCATTATCTTTAGTATTTGATCACAGAGTGATTGATGGCGTAACGGGACAATTAGCGTTAAACTATCTTAAGGAATTAATAAGTAATCCATCACTTTTATTAATGGAGGCGTAAATCACATGGTAGTAGGAGATTTTCCAATCGAAGTTGACACACTCGTAGTAGGTTCAGGCCCAGGAGGATATGTAGCGGCAATACGCGCAGCACAACTTGGTCAAAAAGTTACAATCGTTGAAAAAGATACAATCGGCGGTGTTTGTTTAAACGTTGGCTGTATTCCTTCTAAAGCAATGATTTCTGTTGGACATCGTTTTGTAGAAGCTCAGAATGCTGATACTATGGGAATCACTGCGAAGTCTGTCGAACTAGACTTTTCTAAAGCTATGAAGTTTAAAGAAAGCGTTGTTTCTAAGTTAACTGGCGGCGTATCGGGTTTACTTAAAGGAAATAAAGTAGAAACAGTTGCAGGTGAAGCATATTTCGTGGATGCGAACACTGTACGCGTGATGACAGATAATTCTGCTCAAACGTATAAATTCAACAACGTTATTATCGCTACGGGTTCACGCCCAGTTGAAATCCCTTCATTCAAATTTACTGACCGTGTTATCAATTCTACCGGCGCTTTAAGTTTGAAAGAATTACCGAAAAAGCTTGTCGTTGTTGGCGGTGGCTATATCGGTACAGAACTTGGTTCAGCTTATGCTAACCTAGGATCTGAAGTAACTATTCTTGAAGGTGCGGATGATATCCTTGCTGGTTTTGAAAAGCAAATGACACAAATCGTTAAAAAAGGCTTAAAGAAAAAAGGCGTTGAAGTAGTTGTCAAAGCATCTGCTAAAGGCGTTGAGGAAACAAAAGATGGCGTCGTAGTAACATACGAAGCTAAAGGTGAAGAAGTGAAAATTGAAGCGGACTACGTTCTTGTAACAGTGGGCCGTCGTCCGAATACAGATGAAATCGGTTTGGAAAGTCTTGGCTTGAACATGACTGACCGCGGTTTAATTGAAGTGGACAAGCAGTGCCGTACGAATGTCCCGAATGTATATGCAATCGGTGATATCGTAGCGGGTCCTCAGCTTGCGCATAAAGCTTC
The DNA here is from genome assembly GCF_002743265.1 of Sporosarcina sp. P29. NCBI lineage: Bacteria > Bacillati > Bacillota > Bacilli > Caryophanales > Caryophanaceae > Sporosarcina > Sporosarcina sp. P29. The sequence goes on from NZ_PDYX01000003.1 coordinate 45,341, forward strand.
TTATGAGGCGAAAATTGCAGCAGAAGCTATTTCTGGAGAGAAATCTGAAGTAGATTATATGGCTATTCCTGCTGTATGCTTCACGGATCCGGAACTTGCAACGGTAGGCTTAAACGAAAAACAAGCAAAAGATGAAGGGTATGACGTAGTAAGCGGTAAATTCCCGTTTGCAGCAAATGGCCGTGCTCTTTCGTTGGATGCTACAGAAGGTTTCGTGAAGCTTGTTGGTCGCAAAGAAGATGGTTTATTACTAGGAGCTCAAATTGTTGGGGAAAATGCTTCTGACATGATTGCAGAACTTGGACTGGCGATTGAAGCAGGTATGACTCTTGAAGATATATCTATGACAATCCATGCTCACCCTACACTAGGTGAGATTTCTATGGAAGCAGCAGAAGTTGCTCTTGGTAAGCCGATTCACATGATGACGAAATAAAACAGCTAGAATTGAACAGCCCATGGGAGTGTTTTTCTCATGGGCTTTTTCACATTTTTAAAAAATGGGGGGATTTTCATGTGGAAAACTAGAGTGACGGAAATTTTTGGAATTGAATATCCGATTGTGCAAGGTGGGCTTGCGTATCTAGCTTATGCAGACCTCGCCGCTGCTGTTTCGGAAGCGGGGGGACTCGGTCAAATCACTGCAATGAGTCTACCTTCACCAGAAGCATTAAAAGAAGAAATCCGCAAAGTTCGCCAAAAGACTGATAAACCTTTCAGTGTAAATTTTGCGATTGGTAATCATGGTAGAACGTATGAAGCAATGGTGGAAGCGGCATTGGAAGAGAAAATCGATATTATATCGGTTACCGGGGGAAATCCTGCGCCGCTTTTTGATATGTTAACAGGCACTGATGTGAAAAAGATGGTATTGGTGGCTGCAAGAAGACAAGCGCAAAAAGCTGAAGAGATTGGTGCGGATGCTGTCATAGCGGTTGGACAAGAAGGTGGAGGACATTTAGGTCGTGATGATATTGGCACGATGGTTTTAATTCCAAGGATTGTAGATTCCGTCAGTATACCGGTCATTGGATCGGGTGGTATTGGTGATGGACGGGGCTGGATGGCAGCCCAAGCACTCGGAGCAGAAGGAATCGAAATGGGTACTCGTTTCATAGCGACAAAAGAATGTGTCGATGCATCACCTGCTTATCTTGAAACTCTGTTGGCGAGCAGTGAACAAGATACAACGATTATCAAACGAACAATCGGTGCACCCGCACGTGCTTTATCGAATGACTGGACTGATAAAATTTTGAAGTTGGAAGCGGAAGATGCGGGTTACGAAGGACTGAAAACATTTATTAGTGGAGATGCAAATCGTAAGTTCATCCATGATGGTATAAAAGACCAAGGCTTTGGTTGGGGCGGTCAAGTAGCGGGTATGATTGAGGATGTCCCAAGCGTCGCCGAATTGTTTGAACGAATGAAAAATGAAGCGAGTACTATACGAGAAAAATGGAGTGTCAGATAAGGAGAGAAGTAGATGGCAGGTTATCAATATCCACTACGTGCGGATTGGTCAACAGAAGAAATCGTGAAGGTGATCGATTTTTTCACAAAAGTGGAGCAAGCCTATGAATCAAATATCGAACGAGACGAATTTATGAGATACTATCGGGCTTTCAAAAGTGTAGTACCATCCATGGCTGAAGAAAAAACGCTATGCAAGGAATTCGAGGAAAGTAGTGACTATGTGGCGTTTCGTGTAGTGAAAGCGGCAAAAGAAAGCAAACCTGGCGAATTGCTAAAGGTGAAAAAATAAACAAAGCAAAAGACACCTATATCAAAAGGTGTCTTTTATTATGATTTCACATGTAAATACACTAATTTCTTCAGAATGCCAAATTAATTGATCGAGAATAAGAGTATTCGGGGGGAACAAGTATATGCAAATTGACAATTTTTATTTCACTCAAAAGAATGAATAACTACATCATAAACAGGCAATAACTTCGTGAACGTATCTTCTGCGTACTCATAAAATTGCTCTTCGCTCATTTTAGATGCTTCATCTTTTGATAGATGACGACCAACTAAAAACTCTGCTTTTTTCACGGTTTGCAGACGATCCAGCAATTTTTCGAGTCCTTCTGTCCCTACTTCACTAATGCGCTCAGCTTCAGGCTTCATGTGATCTCCGGAAACAACAAAATCTTTTGGTAACGAAGTAATAACTTCCATTTCTTTTTCTAAACGTTCAGCGATCCCTTTTTTATCGGGATTTTCATAAATAATTGCCAGTACGATGAATAAATGAGTGCCCCATAAGCCAATCTGAAAGTGAGGTAACGCTTTATAACCTCGCTTAGCAGGAGCGAATGCCACCCAGCTATCTCGTGGCGGATTTACAGTTCGTCTTGCGTGTTTTGCGACATGTGGAAAAAACTCACCCGTACCGTGTGCGGAAAGGCGGTGTGCAAAATGATTTCCTAATTCTATGAACTTCGGTTGTATCTTTTCCTGCAAAGCTTTCATGCGATGATCCAAGCCATCAACGGTAAAAACATTAAAATCATTTGATGACCAATAAGACTGAATCAAGAAAATCTCCTCCAGTTTGTAGTGACTACGTTTATCTTATCAGTAAACGGGGAATAATTTAAAATAACAAGGCTTCTAACCACTAAAAGTCGGAATTTTTGCATATCTTACTAATAAGACGGTTAGAGCAAATATTAACTAAAAGGGGTGCTACTTATGAAACAGGTCGTTCATTTTATCCGAAAAGAAGATGTTGAGAGAGAATATGTGAGAACTTTACAATTGGAATTGGATTATGAATTAGCTACTCTATACGACGCACTGCAAGACCAAGACACAGTTCAAGTTGATAAAAGTAAACTACGATTGACAGAAATTCACAATGAATTGGAGACACTTAATGTTTTCTCGATGTGAGTATGGCTTAGTTAAAGACATCCCCATTTACTTCAGAAATTGAAGGAAATGTGACGGGGTGTCTTTTTACTTAATATCCTATACCTGTTATCTCTTTTGTTCCGTTGTCCCTGTGTTATACTAGCGATAGTCGGAATGGGAAGAGGTGGCAGAATGAATCTTAATGCGATAGATCGATATGCGAAATCGTTAATCAAAGAGGCTGGCCACAAAATACGAGTGTCTTTTTTTAGTACAATTGACATCGATTCAAAGGCAGATGCTAATGATTTAGTTACCAATATCGATAGAGAAGTTGAAAGCTTTTTTGTTGAACGGGTAAGACAAGACTTTCCAGAGCATAAGATGGTTTCAGAAGAGGGATTTGGAGATAAGATTTCTTCGCTTGACGGAGTAATTTGGTTCCTAGATCCAATTGATGGAACGATGAATTTTATCCATCAGAGAAGAAACTTTGCGATTTCATTGGGGATTTATGTAGACGGCGTGGGGATGCTGGGCTACATATATGATGTAATGCGAGATGAGTTATACCATGCAGCGAAAGGTGAAGGTGCTTATTTCAACGATGAGCGTCTGCCACAGCTGGAGGTCACACCACTTGAAGAAGCGATCATCGGCATCAATGCTAGCTGGGTTGCGCCAAATCATCGAGTGGAAAACGAAAAAATTATTGAGCTCGTCACACGTTGCCGTGGAACGCGATCCTATGGTTCAGCAGCAATTGAGCTAGCCTATGTATCGTCTGGAAGAATTGACGCGTATATTTCTATGCGACTGGCACCTTGGGATATAGCTGGGGGAATTGTCATTGCGCAAGAAGTTGGAGCTATAGCAACGAATTTAGAAGGTGTGAGACCACATCTACTTGGATCTGACACATTTATTGTCACACGTCCAGGACTGCATGAGGAAATTTTATCAAAATATATCCGACTAAAATAAAAAAAGGGGCTGTTTGTTAAACCAAAATGGTTTAATGTACAGTCCCTTTGAGCTATTTATAGCGTGCCTTCTCTACGCATACGTGCTTTTGTTTTGAATCCATTACCCATTATTAATACTAGAGCGATTATCGCGAGAACGACAACTAATATGCTGCGCATACCTACTCCGATGCCAATAGCGGACATGGAAAGTACGGCGCCGAGTGAATAAATTACGAAAATCCACTTAATGTCTTTCAAAAAAATCCCTCCATATAAATTAAAATATTATTTAATTGGACTATCTTGTGCTATAATAACACAGTTGAACATCTGAAATAAAGATAAACGGAGTGAAAAAATGACAAACGAACGTACTGATCTTAGAAATATTGCAATTATTGCCCACGTAGACCATGGTAAAACGACATTGGTCGACCAATTACTTAAACAATCCGGTATTTTCCGGTCGAATGAGCACGTAGATGACCGCGCAATGGACTCAAACGAACTAGAGCGTGAACGAGGAATTACGATTCTAGCTAAAAACACAGCTATTGAATATAATGACACAAAAATCAACATCTTGGATACACCAGGACACGCTGACTTTGGTGGCGAAGTGGAAAGAATCTTGCGTATGGTTGACGGCGTAATTTTAGTTGTTGACGCATTCGAAGGATGTATGCCACAAACTCGATTCGTATTGAAAAAGGCTTTGGAAACAAACTTGAAGCCAATTGTTGTAGTAAATAAAATTGACCGTGATTTCGCAAGACCAGAAGAAGTAGTAGACGAAGTACTTGAATTGTTCATCGAGCTTGATGCAAACGACGAGCAATTGGAATTCCCGGTTGTTTTTGCATCCGGATTCAATGGTACAGCAAGTCTTTCTCCTGATCCTGAAACACAAGAAGACACATTACGTGTTCTTTATGAATCAATTCTTGAAAACATTCCATCACCAATCGACAACCGTGACGAGCCACTTCAGTTCCAAGTATCACTACTTGATTATAACGATTACGTTGGTCGTATCGGAATCGGACGTATTTTCCGTGGAACAATGAAAGTTGGAGAACAAGTCGCAGTTCTTAAGCGGGATGGCTCTGTAAAGACTTTACGTGTAACAAAATTATATGGTTTCTTAGGCTTGAAGAGAGTCGAAGTTGAAGAAGCGTACGCGGGTGACCTCGTAGCGGTTTCAGGAATGGGAGACATTGATGTCGGCGAGACAGTTTGTCCAACTGATCATCAAGAAGCACTTCCAGCACTTCATATCGATGAGCCAACGCTACAAATGCGTTTCTTAGTAAATAACAGTCCATTCGCTGGTCGCGAAGGGAAATGGGTTACTTCACGTAAGATTCAAGAGCGTTTAGATCAACAGCTTGAGACAGACGTTTCATTGCGTGTAGATCCAACTGATTCTCCAGACGAATGGATCGTATCTGGACGCGGAGAGCTTCATTTGTCTATTCTTATCGAGAATATGCGACGTGAAGGTTTCGAACTTCAAGTATCCAAGCCACAAGTAATCATCCGTGAAATCGATGGTAAGCGTAGCGAGCCATTCGAACGCGTTCAAATTGACGTGCCGGAAGAACATACTGGTTCAATCATTGAATCTATTGGTGAACGTAAAGGTGAAATGTTGGACATGATTAATAACGGTAACGGCCAAGTACGTTTGATCTTCTTGGTACCTGCTCGTGGATTGATCGGTTATACAACAGACTTCCTTACTTTAACTCGTGGATACGGTATCTTAAACCATACATTCGACAGCTATAAGCCAGTCACTACAGGTAAAATCGGTGGCAGACGTCACGGAGTACTTGTGTCTATGGAGAACGGTACAGTAACTGGTTATGGTGTTATGCAACTAGAAGATCGTGGAACTATGTTTGTAGAGTCAGGTGTAGAAATTTATGCTGGTCAGGTAGTAGGCGAAAGTAACCGAGATAGCGATTTGACGATTAACTTAACGAAAATCAAGCACGCTACTAACGTACGTTCAGCTTCTAAAGACCAAACTGTTACAACGAAAAAACCGCGTATTATGTCGCTTGAAGAAGCATTGCAATACATTGGTGATGACGAGTACTGTGAAGTTACACCAGAATCTATTCGTATACGTAAAAAAGTTCTAGATAAGAGTGAACGTGAACGTGTAAATAAAAAGAAGAAACTTGGCGAATAATAAAGGTAGAAGGGAATGTATGGAATGAGAGTTGAAGATTCAGAAATGGTCTACAATCGGTTGTCAGGAACTGCTCGTATAATTTATGAGTACGCGCCAAATTTCACGACAGCCGGCTATATTCTGTTTGCGCTCGTTTTCATCATGTCTGCTATTGTGTATAAACTTGGATTTGCGAGGAAGATCAGTTTTGGTCGAAATGTTATTATTTATGCGTTCTTATTTATTGGCTGTATAATACTAACATTCTTAGCTTTCTTCCTTCCAATCGTAGAAGGACTGTTTGTGGCTGCTGCCATTCTCATTATCTATCGTGTTCGACGAATGAATGAACATAAAAAAGACTCCGTTACTCAGTAACGGAGTCTTTTTATTCATTAAAAATCTTTTTCGGTAGGATCGGAACTGCGGTAGAAAACAAAATTACCAGTTGCAATCCGTTTCTCTGTCAAGCTGCCGATCCGCTCCCGACAAGTGGGACACATATACGTATGAATGGGTCGGTTTCGTAATTTTTTGGCAAGTGGATTGTCATCCTCTAATTGATCGTTTTGGTCACATATGACACATTTAACGCGCATTGGAATTTCTCCTTCAATCCACTTGGATAGCCTGAACATAACGAATCGGTGAATCTTGATTCGAACCATCTTTAAACAGTACATGTACGGGACCGTCTTCTCGAAGAGGTTTACCGTTATGGCTGAATTTGAAAATAATGTTGGCTGCTTCCTCCAGTGGATATGTGTATTTTTCATCATTTGTAATGAGTGTAAAAGTTGTTGCGTTTGCTGATGGAACCGCATTGTGTATAAATGGTTTCAATACAATACCGAAGCTGCTTGACAACATTTTATCTTTTTCATATCTTTTTTCGCTTTTTAAAGTGGGTGGATAAGTTGCACCTTCCATAATTTCTCTGGACCAGTGTTTACCCATTCTTTCTTTATACTCTTCCATTTCATCCTTTTCGACAAAATCCTCCGAGAAAAATTCATCCAGATCGATACGACGATCATCAAATATCCAAACAGTAGGATCTAATGTAATTACATGTTTCACATTCCCGGTAATCGGTATAATAAGTTCCAAAATATATCCTCCTCAATCCATAGTCACTAGATTAAGTATACCTTTTCATAGAAGAAGTGAAAAGGATTTCATTTCAGTTCGTTTTTTTCATTGGGTAACACTTGCATTTTGTAAGAGCAAAAGATACAATTTAGACATTAACAACTTGCGGGAATAATGAATAATGGGGGCGTCTCCATGGATATAGAAGTTCAAGATACGTACAAAGAACAGGCCATGAAACAACTGCAAATCGATGCAGAGAAAATTGCAAAGCTGATCAAAGTTCAAATGGATAATTTAACGATGCCGCAATGTCCACTATATGAGGAAGTGCTTGATACGCAAATGTACGGATTATCCCGTGAGATTGATTTTGCTGTTAAGCTAGGTCTAGTTGAACATGACAAAGGCCGTGAAATAATCTCTGTTTTGGAAAAAGAGTTAAATGTTTTACACGAACTGTATACAAAAAAATAAATGGAAGACTCAAACTACTCCAACAGTTTGAGTTTTTTATTTAGGACGAAGAGGTACTATGAAAATGAAGACTTATATGAATCGAATTTTACGCAATTTTGACTATCCTTTATTTATCGTATATTTACTGCTCTGTTTATTTGGGTTAATTATGATTTACAGTGCAAGCATGGTATGGGCCGTGAATATTTATAACTTTGAACCTTCCCATTTCTTTAAGAAACAAGTAACAAACCTAGCCATTGCAATCCCGGCGTTTCTGTTAGTGTCTATTATTCCTTATAGACATTATAGAAATAAAAAGTTCTTGTCTGGCGCGTTAATCGTCATGTTTACTTTATTGGTCCTTGTAAAGTTCATCGGATTTGGTGATGCGGTAGGAGCGAAAAGCTGGCTTTCATTACCATTTGGAATAGGGAACTTACAGCCAACTGAAGTAGCGAAAATTGCTTTTATCGTATATTTCTCAGGTGTTTTTGCCAATAAATATTATGCAGGAACATTGGATGAAATAAAAACCACTATCTTCCCAACATTTTCCGTTTTAACAGCCTCTCTTTTATTAGTTTTGTTGGAACCGGACTTTGGAGCAACTATGATTTTATTCCTTGTTGCTATATCGGTAATCATGGCCAGCGGAATGAAAGTGAAGAATTATCTGATCATCAGTCGTTTCTTTGCTTTGCTTGGCGTATTGATTGGGATTGTACTCTGGATTAAGTGGGATACGGTGATGACTGTATCGCGTATGGGTCGCTTTCTAGCCTTTACGGATCCCTTTGAATACATACAAGGTTCAGGTCTGCAAATCGTCAACGGATACATTGCTATCGGTGCTGGAGGGCTCAAAGGAGTGGGTTTAGGAAACAGTATTCAGAAACTTGGCTATTTACCTGAGCCACATACAGATGTTATCATGGCAGTAATCTCTGAAGAAACTGGATTACTCGGAACGACGCTTGTTCTTGGAGGTCTCTTTTTCATCGTGATGAGAGCGTTTACTGTTGCTTTGCGTACAAAAGACGCACATGCAAGAATGCTCGCAGCTGGTGTAGGTAGCTTGATAGCTATTCAAACACTGGTAAACTTAGGTGGATTGACAGGTTTGATTCCGTTAACAGGAGTTACATTGCCGTTTATCAGTTATGGCGGTACATCTGTTGTGTTCTTGTCGATTGCGCTTGGTATATTGATGAACGTTTCGATGTTTGTGAAGTATGAGAGAACAGAGTAGAGGGGATTGATTTGTTGGTGGAGAGAAGAGAGATTAAGAAAGTACTAGTCGCAAACCGCGGCGAAATTGCAATTCGTGTTTTTCGAGCGTGTACAGAATTAGGTATTGCGACAGTTGGTATTTATTCAGCTGAAGATCGTGCCTCACTACATCGTTACAAATCCGATCAGTCGTTTATAGTGGGTGAAGGTAAGAAGCCTATCGATGCATACTTGGATATTGAAGGGATTATCGACATTGCGAAAAAAGCAAATGTCGATGCAATTCATCCTGGTTATGGATTTTTAGCAGAGAATTCTCAGTTCGCAGCACGTCTGGAAGAAGAGGGGATTATCTTTATTGGACCGACATCAAGCCATTTAGAAATGTTCGGTGATAAGGTAAAGGCTAGAGAACAAGCAATATTAGCTGACATCCCCGTAATACCAGGTAGTGATGGACCGGTTACTTCCGTAGAAGAAGTTGCAGCATTTGGTGAACAGCATAGCTACCCGATCATTATTAAAGCTTCGTTAGGTGGCGGAGGACGTGGTATGCGAATCGTCGAATCACCAGAAGAAGTGCAAGAGGCTTATAACCGGGCGAAATCCGAAGCGAAATCCGCATTTGGCTCTGATGAAGTTTATGTCGAAAAATACATCACCAACCCAAAACACATAGAAGTACAAATACTTGGTGATACATATGGAGAAATAGTCCATTTGTACGAACGAGATTGTTCTATTCAGCGTCGCCATCAAAAGGTAGTAGAGATAGCTCCTTCCATTTCTTTGACAGAAGAATTACGCCATGAGATTTGTAATGCGGCTGTTAAACTATCAAAAAATGTATCTTATATCAATGCGGGGACAGTAGAGTTTTTAGTAGCTGACGATTCCTTTTATTTCATCGAAGTCAATCCACGTATCCAAGTGGAACACACAATCACTGAAATGATTACAGGAATTGATATTGTGCAGTCACAAGTACTCATCGCAGCAGGAGAACCACTTCATTCTGAGCAAGTGAATATACCAGAGCAACAAGATATCCCATTGTTTGGTTACGCTATTCAATCACGTGTGACAACGGAAGATCCGTTAAATGATTTCATGCCTGATACAGGCAAAGTAATGGTCTATCGTTCGAGTGGAGGATTTGGGGTTCGCTTGGATACAGGCAATGCATATCAAGGTTCTGTTATTAGCCCTTATTATGATTCATTACTAGTGAAAGTTTCGACTTGGGGCCCGACCTTTGGGGATGCTGCAAGCAAAATGCACAGAAATTTGAAGGAATTCAGAATTCGTGGAATTAAAACAAATATACCTTTCCTGGAAAATGTCGTATGCCATGAAAACTTTTTATCCGGCAATTACAACACGAGCTTTATTGATAAAACTCCAGAATTATTCGCGTTTGCCAAGAAACAAGATAGAGGAACGAAAGCTTTATCGTATCTTGGAAACGTTACCATTAATGGATTCCCTGGCATTGATGACCCGACACGTCCTGTTCTGCATCCGGTACGCATTCCGAAAATCGATTATAACGCGCCAATCCAAAAGGGGACAAAGCAGATTTTGGATGAGCAAGGTGCAGATGCGTTAGTCGAATGGGTTTTAAAGCAAGACGATGTATTGCTGACAGATACTACCTTCCGTGATGCGCATCAGTCTTTACTGGCTACACGCATGAGAACGAAAGAGTTAACGCAGATTGCAACCGAAAGTGCGCATCTATTACCTGATCTCTTCTCATTCGAGATGTGGGGAGGCGCGACATTCGATGTAGCGTATCGGTTCTTGAAAGAAAGCCCGTGGGATCGACTCGAGAAATTACGCAAGCAAGTACCTAATGTGTTGTTCCAGATGCTCTTCAGAGGAGCAAATGCAGTTGGCTATACAAACTACCCTGATAACGTCATCCGTGAATTTATAAAAGAATCAGCTGCGTCAGGTATAGATGTATTCCGTATTTTCGACAGCTTGAATTGGATCAAAGGTATGGAAGTTGCAATTGATGAAACGCGTTCAACTGGAAAGATTGCAGAAGCGACGATCTGTTACACTGGAGACATTCTGGATGACAATCGTGCAAAATATACGGTCAATTACTACAAAGAGATGGCCAAAGAACTTGAATCGGTCGGTGCTCACATATTGGCGATTAAAGATATGGCAGGCTTGCTTAAGCCTGAAGCTGCTTATCGGTTAGTATCAGAATTGAAAGCGTCAACAAGTCTGCCAATTCATTTGCATACGCACGATACGAGCGGTAATGGTATTTATATGTACGCCAAAGCGGTTGAAGCTGGAGTGGACATTGTCGATACGGCAATTGGTTCCATGGCGGGTATGACATCACAGCCGTCTGCCAATTCACTTGCTTATGCGATGCAAAACAATGAACGTCATGTACGTGCAAATACAGAGTCATTAGAAAAACTTTCGCATTACTGGGAAGATGTGCGGAAATATTACAAGCCGTTTGAAAGTGGTATGAACAGTCCTCATTCAGAAATTTACGTACATGAGATGCCGGGCGGCCAATATTCGAATTTGCAACAGCAGTCTAAGGCTGTTGGGCTTGGAGAGCGTTGGGAAGAAGTAAAGAAAATGTACTCCCGCGTGAATTTCCTCTTTGGAGATATTGTCAAAGTGACACCGTCTTCGAAAGTAGTGGGGGATATGGCGTTGTTCATGGTACAAAATGAATTAGACGAGCACACGGTTATTGAAAAAGGACAAACTATCGATTTCCCGGAATCCGTTATTGAGTTTTTCGAAGGTTCAATCGGTCAGCCATATGGCGGTTTCCCGAAAGAGCTACAGGAAGTAATATTAAAAGGTCGCAAAGCGATTACGGTACGTCCGGGTGAGTTATTGGCGCCAGTTAACTTCCAGGATGTACTGAAGAAGCTGACGGAAAAAATGGAGAAGCCTGCTACTATGCATGATGCGCTCGCTTACGTTCTGTATCCGAAAGTCTTCGAAGAATATATTGAAACGAGAAAACAGTTTGATGATGTTTCTGTCATCAATACACCAGAATTCTTGTATGGTTTACGTTTAGGTGAAGAAATTGAGATTGAGATTGAGTTTGGTAAAACACTTATCGTCAAATTGGTGTCGATCGGTGAACCCAATCCCGACGGAACACGCACGTTGTATTTCGAGTTAAACGGACAATCACGTGAGATCATCATCCAAGATTTCCAAGTGGAAACAAAAGACGATACTAAGCAAAAAGCCGATCCTTCAAATGAGACGCATATTGCGGCTACTATGCCAGGAACTGTTCTACAAGTAGCAGTCTCGATTGGTGCTAAAGTGAAACGCGGCGAACACTTGTTGATTACAGAGGCTATGAAAATGGAAACAACGATTCAAGCTCCTTTTGCAGGGGTTGTGAAGGCAATATATGCAGGCCCAGGGGATTCTATCTCATCAGGAGACTTGTTAATTGAATTAGAACATTAAAAAACAGCTATCACATGTCGCTCAGACAGTGATAGCTGTTTTTCTACACCTGTATACAAAAATCGCGTAACAGCCTTTAAAAAGCCGCTACGCGCTCTTGTATTACTTCTTCTGGCTGCGAGAGACAAGAAGAACGAGATATGTTAATAAACCAAATAATAAAGTGATAAACAATGAATGTAACAATGCAAAATAGAGATTTAATTTAGTCAGTACGACAATCATCCCTGTTGTTGCTTGTGCAAGTACTAATCCGAACGCTGTAATCCAACCCCAGTAAATGACACGTTGATCACTATAATGTTTAATGGCTTTAATTGCGATGAACCCAATCCATACGACAATCAATGCTGCAGCTAAACGGTGACCCATCTGTATCCACTCATACATATTATTCGGTAAACTGAATTCGTTATTGCGGCACAGAGGCCAGTCTGAACATACTAGGCCAGAGCTAGTATGACGAACAAGAGCACCAGTGTAAATAACAAAGTATGAATAAATAGTTACGCCAATAGTGTGGAAACGTAATGATTTACCTATGCGTATTTTATCTGCGTCAAACTTCTGGTCTACTTCAAACACTAATAAAGTCAGTAAGAAGACTGACGCAAAGGATATGAGTGAAATCCCAAAGTGCAAGGCTAGAATGAAATCACCTTGTCCCCATAATACTTGCGCTGCTCCAATCAAAGCCTGTAGAATCAAGAAAAATACTGCCATAAAAGCTAAAAATTTCGTTTCACGGACATGGCCAAGTGCTTTCCATGACCATACAGCCAGTATGACGATGAAAATACCTACTGAACCGGTAACTAAACGATGTGAGAACTCGATTAATACTTCTGCTGTGATGTCATCAGGAATCAGTTGTCCATTACATCCTGGCCAATGTCTTCCACACCCCATACCGCTGTCGGTTTTGGTAACTAGCGCGCCACCCAGTAAGATAGCGAGCATTCCGATTGTAGAAGCTACTCCAAACCATTTTAAAAATCTGTTGTATCGCAAGTACGAAACACCTTCTTCTATTGAATTGACCATCAAAGGGTCGATTTACGTAAAAATTTGCCTGAACTCCAGAAATATTTTTATTGAGATATACAGTCGGATCTCAAAGGTTTCTATGGAATTGAAGCATCTATTGCAAGCTTTATGATAACGAAAAATTGCCAGAAACACAATGCATGAAGGTAATAAACCACTGATGTATAAGGCTTTTCACAAATTGTTCATAAAATAGTCTCTTTAACTTCACAAATGACAGTCGGAAATGGATTACTATATAGAAGGTGAAGGATAAAGACACAAAGGTTGCACAAACCGCTATAAATTGAGAAATGGTCTGGAAATGTGAGACGATTTTAGATATAGTAGGTGATAGGGTCTTCGCTGAAAACTTTGAAAGGAGGGTTATTATGTCAAACGGTCGAACGCTTTCGACAGTTGCAGATCCAAAAGTAGAGACCATTACCTTGTGGAAAGACTTTTTGGCGCTGATCAAAATAGGAATTGTTAACTCAAATTTGATCACTACGTTCACCGGTCTTTTTTTGGCATTTCAATTCACTGGTAAAAGTTTTCTCCATAACTTCGATCTACTGGTATTTGCGATTCTAGGTACTGGATTGATCATCGCATCTTCGGGCGCAATGAATAACTTGATTGATCGCGATATTGATCCTGTCATGTCGAGAACAAAGTCGAGACCGACAGTAACAGGTAGATTTAAGGCTCCCGCTGTGATGACATTAGCCGTTACATTCCTAGTGGCCGGTGAAGTATTGTTATTCTCTGCATCAGCTATGGCAGGATGGCTTGGTATCTTGGGTGTATTCGCTTATGTTGTTTTGTATTCCATGTGGTCTAAACGTAAGCATGTAAGCAATACTGTAGTAGGAAGTCTTTCAGGAGCAATTCCACCCCTAATCGGATGGGCAGCTGTTGATCCTACACTGCCAATGGGAGCATGGGCATTGTTTTTAATTATGTTCATATGGCAACCACCGCACTTCTATGCGTTGGCAATGCGTAGAACAGAAGAGTATCGGGCGGCTAACATTCCGATGTTACCAGTAGTAAAAGGATTTGAACGGACGAAAAAGTCCATGCTTATGTGGGTATTGTTACTATTTCCACTGCCTTTTTTGTTACCACAGCTCGGTACCGGATTTATAGTATTTGCAACACTGTTGAATGTTGGGTGGCTTTATCTAGCTATCAAAGGATTTAAAGCCAAAGAAGATTTAAAGTGGGCAACCGGAATGTTCGTATATTCTTTAAATTATATGACAATCTTGTTTGTATCCATGATTATTTTCTCTATATTCATCTAACGTATCGGAATTCTTTCTTTAAAACAGGAATTCATCATAAAGGGGCACTCAGTCCTCCATAGTAGAAAAACATTTTTTTAGAAAGAGAGGTATTAGTTAGCGATGATTAAAGGACTCAAAAAGTGGCGTCTCTTTTCTTTACTAGCGGTTTTCGCACTGTTCATGGCAGGTTGTGGTAATGAAGAAATTTCAACATTCCAACCAGCTGGACAAGTCGCTAATGACCAGTTCAAGTTGTTGCTATTAGCATCAGGAATTATGTTACTGGTTATCATTGTTGTAGTAATTATTTACACTGTTGCATTATTCCGCTTCAGACGTTCGAAGTTGGGTGAAGATCACATACCAGAGCAAGTGGAAGGAAGTCACACACTTGAACTGCTTTGGACATTCATTCCAATAGTATTACTTTTGATTCTAGCTATTCCTACTGTTCACTACACGTATAAATTAGGTGATGTGAAAGCAATGGGAGCAGTTGATGAAGATGGTAACGCAGAGAACTTAGTGGTAGACGTTACCGCGAAGTTGTATTGGTGGGAGTTCGAGTATCCTGATCTAGGCATTGTTACTGCTCAGGAACTAGTAGTACCTACTGATGAAAAAGTTTATTTCAACTTGATCGCAGCGGACGTAAAGCACTCATTCTGGATTCCGTCAGTTGGCGGTAAGCTAGATACGAACGTTGAGAACGTGAATAAATTCTATCTATCGTTTGAGAAAGAATCTGAAGGCTTGAAAGACGGCGTTTTCTACGGAAAATGTGCTGAGCTATGTGGACCTTCTCACGCGTTGATGGACTTTAAAGTAAAATCATTACCGAGAGATCAATTTGACAGCTGGGTTGCAGCTATGCAGGAAACAGCAGAAAAACCTGTTGTTGCAAATGCTGATGGCGAAGAAGTCTTCTCTCAAAGCTGTATCGGTTGTCACGCGGTTTCAGGTGTAGGTGAGTCTGGTGCACAAGGACCAAACTTGGCTTCATTCGGTGATCGTAATCGTGTAGCTGGTTTCCTAGAACACGATGAAGAGAACTTGAAAGACTGGATTCGTGATACACAGAAACATAAACCTGGCAATACGATGCCTTCATTCAGTAAAGATCAAATCTCTGATGAAGACTTAGATGCATTAGCTGAATACTTAATGGGCTTAAAGGTTGCAAAATAATTTTCAATCGGAAATTGAATAGGAGGTAACACAGTGAGTTCAGTTGCTCAAAAAAGTGGCTTTGGCGCAACACTATGGGATTGGCTGACAACAGTCGACCATAAGAAGATCGGAATTCTGTATCTCCTTGGGGGATTATTCTTCTTCGTTCTAGGTGGTATTGAAGCGATGATCATTCGTCTTCAGTTGATAACCCCAAACAACGATCTCGTAAGCGCAGGGCTTTTTAATGATTTAATTACAATGCACGGAACGACCATGATTTTCTTGGCAGCAATGCCGATTCTCTTTGGTTTTATGAACGCAATCATGCCGCTTCAAATCGGAGCGCGTGACGTAGCGTTCCCATTCATTAACTCATTAGGTTTTTGGATGTTCGCATTTGGTGGTTTATTCCTTAACATCTCTTGGTTGTTCGGTGAAGTTCCGGATGCTGGATGGACATCTTATGCGTCGTTATCACTTCACTCACCAGGACATGGTGTTGATTTCTATGCAATTGGTTTACAAATCGCGGGTGGCGGTACGTTAATGGCGGGAATTAACTTCCTTGTAACAATCATTAACATGCGTGCTCCGGGAATGACGTATATGCGTATGCCTTTGTTTACATGGACTACGTTTGTTGCGTCAGCGATGATTTTGTTCGCATTCCCTCCGTTGACTGTTGGATTGTTTTTCCTAACGTTTGATCGAATGTTTAGTGGTAACTTCTTTGATCATACGATGGGTGGAAACACGATTATCTGGGAGCATATTTTCTGGATCTTTGGACACCCTGAAGTATATATCTTGATCTTACCTGCATTCGGTATTTTCTCTGAAGTATTCTCTGTATTTGCTCGGAAACGTCTTTTCGGTTACACAGCGATGGTATTCGCAACAGTGTTAATCGGTTTCTTAGGATTTATGGTATGGGCTCACCATATGTTTACAGTTGGTCTTGGACCGACAGCGAACGCAATATTTGCGGTTGCTACAATGGCGATTGCTGTACCTACAGGAGTTAAAATCTTTAACTGGTTGCTGACAATTTGGGGCGGTAGTATTAAGGTTACGACTCCAATGCTTTATGCTTTAGGTTTTATTCCTTCATTCGTAATGGGTGGAGTAACAGGCGTAATGCAAGGGGCAGCACCACTTGATTATCAGTTACACGATTCATATTTCATCGTAGCTCACTTCCACTACGTAATTGTAGGTGGGGTAGTACTGGCTATTTTTGCAGGTCTTCACTACTGGTGGCCGAAAATGTTCGGTACTATGTTGAATGAGTTATTAGGTAAAATTACTTTCGTATTCTTCTTTGTCGGTTTCCACATGACATTCCTAATTCAACACTGGTTAGGTTTCTGGGGAATGCCACGTCGTGTTTGGACATTTATGGATGGACAAGGTTGGAACATTGCGAACTTAGTAAGTACAATCGGTGCTCTATTAATGGCGGTTGGTTTTACAGTAATGGTGATCAACATCATTATGACAACTATTAAAAATGAGCGCGTTGGAAATGATCCTTGGGGTGACGGACGTACACTTGAGTGGGCGATTCCATCTCCACCACCTTTCTATAACTTCCCAGCAACTCCATTAGTTCGTGGTTTAGACACTCTTTGGATTGAGAAGATGGAAGGTAGTAAGGAAATGATTACACCAGCTGAACCTATTACGGACATTCATATGCCGCACGGTTCAATCATCCCAATGTTGATGACTCTTGGATTATTCATTGCTGGATTCGGTGCAATGTTCCACCAAGAAACTTCATGGGGATTAGGAGTATTGATCTTTGGTCTTGCTTTCACATTCGTTGCAATGGCAGTTCGGTCATTGAAAGATGATCTTGGTTATTATGTAACGAAAGAGCAAATCTTGCAGGATCAAGAAAATATTAAAAGGGGGCGTAACTAATGGATTTGAATACAAAATTCACCCCTGAAACGTGGCCTGCTCATCCTGAGAGAGCTACTATGGAAGCAAAGAATAAATTCGTTGGTTTCTGGCTATTCCTTGGCGGAGAGACTATTCTCTTCGCTACGTTGTTCGCAACGTATATGGCTTTGAAAAACAAAGGTCCAAGTGGCTTTGGTTTCACAACGCAAGAATTATATACACTACCGTTAGTATTTGTTATGACAATGCTTCTTTTAACATCTTCACTAACAAGTGTGTACGCAATGTATCATTTGAAGAGTTTCAACTTCAAAAAAATGCAGTTATGGTTAGGTCTAACAGCATTATTAGGACTTGGATTCTTGATGTTAGAAGTGTATGAGTTTTCTCATTACGTTCAAGAAGGATTTACATTCAGTAATAGTGCGTTCAGTTCCGCGTTCTATACACTAGTAGGAACACACGGATTCCACGTTGCGGTTGGTTTAGTATGGATCACATTGTTGATCTTCCGTAACTCAAAGCGTGGATTGAACTTGTATAACGCAACTAAGTATTATACATTTTCACTTTACTGGCACTTCATTGACGTAGTCTGGGTATTCATCTTTACTGTAGTCTACTTGATGGGAGTGGTCGGTTGATGTCAGAAGTTCAAATGATTAAAAGATCTCCTGCTGAACAGTCACTGTCTCAACGTCGTGCAAAAGAAGCAATGCGCAGCCAAGTTGCGATGTTTGCTCTGATGATTTTCTTAACACTTGTATCATTTTCTATGGTGTTTGCTCATCTAAATGACGTTGCTGGTTTCTCAAAATTCTTTATCATTCCAACATTATTCCTCTTTGCAGCTGTACAAGTTGGTCTTCAACTTTACTACTTCATGCATATGAATGAAAAAGGACATGGCATTCCACAAATGTTTATGTTTACAGGTGCAATGTTAGGATTTTTAATCCCACTTACATTTGTAACAATCGTTTGGTGGTAAGCAACAAAAAGAGCTTATGGATTCTTCCATAAGCTCTTTTTCTATTCACTTTTAGATGAAATTGTCAAAGTTCGTACATTGAGTTATGCGATGTATGCTCGTATAATAGGCATAGGAAAGACTTTCGTTAACTTTGTGCTGTGATGGTGAGTGCATTGCGAATATCTCAGCACTACACACAGAATAGATTCAGCGAATTGATTATAAAAGGAGAGTGATTGTTTTGCCGTTAAGTATTTTTGGTTTTAGAGCTTTGTGGAGTCCTTATTTCTTAATAGCCATAGCACTTGGAATCGTTTTATATTATCTCATTACAGTTAAATGGCGTGATCGTTTCGAAGGGTCACAGCCGTTAAAGAAACACCAAGCTGTTTATTTTTTATCTTCCATGGTGTTGCTCTATATTGTCAAAGGTTCTCCAATGGATTTAATTGGTCATATTTTATTTTCCGTCCATATGGCTCAAATGGCTATATTGCTTTTAATCGTAGCACCGTTCTTCATTATCGGCATACCAAACTGGGTATGGGAAAAGCTTCTATCCTTCACGATTTTCAGAAAAGTATTCATGCTATTGACTAAACCGCTCATTAGTTTGTTAGTATTTACATTTATGTTCTCAATGTACCACTATCCACTCATACTGGACCAAGTGAAGTTAAGTTTGCCATTACACACTATTTTCACCATCACGCTTTTCTTCTCTGCTATTTGTCTCTGGTGGCCTGTAGTCAATACGGTAAAAGGACAGCCACAATTACACGGTTTGAAAAAAATCGGTTATGTAATATTGAGCGCTTTGCTCATTACACCTGCCTGTTCTTTAATCATCTTTGTCGACGTACCTGTTTACGAAACATACAGCAGTGGTGAAGCGTGGCTACAAGCGATGGCATTATGTGTGCCAAGTGGAACTCTAGCTGGACTGTCAGGCCTTGGCATCTCGGGACCTGAGCTGTTCACAAATATGCCTACGCTGTACGATCAGCAATTAGGTGGTATCCTGATGAAAGTCATCCAGGAACTCGTTTATGTAGTTATTATCGGTCGCATTTTCTTAAGCTGGTCACAG
This sequence comes from Sporosarcina sp. P29, assembly GCF_002743265.1. Lineage (NCBI taxonomy): Bacteria > Bacillati > Bacillota > Bacilli > Caryophanales > Caryophanaceae > Sporosarcina > Sporosarcina sp. P29. The sequence goes on from NZ_PDYX01000003.1 coordinate 65,079, forward strand.
TATGAAAGAGATAATGCGGAAGAAATTACTAGACAAGATTTACTCAAACGCCAGAACTTGACGATGCATGGCTGATTGAGCGAAAAGGAGTTAGTGTAGGATGGGACTACCACTATTACCGACGATCAGTACATTTTTCATCATCTTATCTGCGATTTTGGTTGCGGTTGGCTGGAATTTGATACGACAAAGAAAGATAGAAGCGCATCAAAAAACGATGATCGCAGCCGCTGTGTCTGCAGTTCTGTTCTTTATTATTTATATCTCTAGAACGGTATTTATAGGCAATACTGCTTTTGGTGGACCTGATGAGTTGAAAATTTATTACACAGTGTTTTTAATATTCCACATCATATTAGCAACGACAGGGGCCGTATTCGGAGTTATTACGATCAATGCAGGCTTGAAGAACAATCTTGCACGCCATCGTAAAATCGGTCCTGTTACAAGTATCATCTGGTTCTTCACGGCCATTACAGGAGTTGCAGTGTACTTGTTGCTGTATGTCTTCTACACAGGCGGAGAGACTACTTCTGTATTTAAAGCAATTCTTGGTATATGATATTTTACGTAAAACAGAAGCTACTCCCAATAGGGCGTGGCTTCTGTTTTTTATCGTTATATGCTATACATACTAAAAAGGATACCTACATCGAGGTATCCCTTTTAGTATTAAATCTTGAAATTCAGTTTAATGATGCCTGCTTCTCTTGCTGTATTAAAGAGTATGACGAGCAATGGTCCAATGAAGAAACCGAGAACGCCGAACAGTTTCAAACCGATGAACATCGCAATCAAAGTAGGTAATGGAGACAAACCGATTTGGGAGCCCATTACTTTTGGTTCAATAGTTCTTCTAATAACCAAGAGGATTACAGCTAATATTGCTAATTTTGTCCCCATTGCGATATCGCCTGAAATATACTGATAGATCGACCAAGGTGCCAAAATAATAATGGAGCCGAGTATCGGAATAATATCTATAATCCAGATGACCAAAGCCATCACTACCGCATACTTGGGAATAATCATTAGTAAACCGATAAAGGAAACGACTAGGATAATTAAACTAACAAGTAATTGAGCTTTGACGAATCCTAATATGACATACCGTAATCTGTTCATCATATAGTGTACTTTCTCTGCCGTAGCTTCTGTTAAATGAAAATAAAAGGTCTTTTTCAGGTTTGGTAATTCCAACATGAACAAAAATAATGCGATCATGAACACAATAAAGCTGACGAGGAAATTTGGAATGTCCGATATTAAGGCCAAAATGCGGTCGTAACTTAAAAGTGTAATGATTGAAATTCGAATGGATTCAATAATTTCATTGAATTCATTCTCCAGCATAGCCAAGATATCCTCAGGCATGCCAACCGTGTACTGAAATAGTTTACTTTGTGTGTTAATCCACACACTTGAGAGGGAGTTTAAATAGTTCGGTATTTCTTTTGTAAAATGAACTATTTTACCAATGAGTGTAGTGACTGTATAGAAAAGGAAAAGTACACTGATTCCAACAAATACAATAAAATTCACAATGACAGAAACTTTACGCTTCCATTTAAACCGTACTTCTACCCATTTTACAAGAGGGTCTAAAAAAAGGGCCGTTAGCAAAGCCAAAATGATGGGAATGGAAACGGGTAAAATATAGAATATAATGACCAATAGTACGATGATACTGAATGCAATCATGATATTTCGTTTTGTAAGCAATTTCAAAAGTGATCGTCCTCCACGTAGATACTGTTTTTATTATAACCAAATTAGTGGAGTAATAGTAGAAAAGCCGAAGAACATTTAGCTCTCCGGCTTTTTCGTATCATTACAAACTATATTGCTTTAACTCGTCATATACTTTCTTTAATGTTAGTTCGCAGTCCTTAACTAAGCTAGCAGGGAAGTCTTCTTCTTCGCCATACTCCACACCGTGTGGGTAGTAGTGCTTTCCTAGAACTGGTTGCTTTAGACGAACTGTAGCTTTTCTACCATCGATGTCGCCTTCTACGAGTTCACCGAAAACGCGCAAGTAGTATGTACCTTCTTTAACAATATACTTCTTGTCGAAAGTTACACGCTCATAATCCCATTGTCCGTCAATTTCAAGATTATTTTTATTCATGATTTCTTCCATTACTCGTAAATCTGCTACAAGGCCTTTAAGACCAATATTTTCAACATACATCTGTATATCCCCCTCTATGTTCGTCCTGACGAATACGTATACTATTATATCATAAAACAAATCGATTTTAGTTGCAATGACAACATTGTGTCAACGCTTTCTTTCCTGGCTAATATAGGTGACTATAGTGTATGTCTTCTGTACAATATAAGAAAGTTGCTGTTTTAGAATAGATGTTCATCTTAAATAAATATTCATTTCAAGATGATTTCTTGCGTTGCGCAATACTATCATAGAAGTAGCATATAAAGAGTGGAAAGGGAGATCACATGTGGAGAGTAGGATGGAAGATTCTTGTTTTGCTTTTGATTGTAATGGGAGTCTTTTATTTCATGACTGATAAAATAAGTGAAAATCTGCCTCTTGAGTCGCCAGTACAACACGGCTCACCGATTGCTGTACCTGAAAAAGGTCCACCGATAGCCGGCGAGGGTATGCCGAGACCAGAAGAAGGCATGTCAGTACATGTCGGGCAGAAAGTTGATGAGTTGGAAGAGGAATTTGGTAAACCGTCTAGGATTGAACCTTCGAGTTTTCAGTACGAATGGTGGGTATATACGGAACAACCGCGTTTTATGGCGGGAGTTTTGAATGGGAAAGTGAACCAAATATATACCGCTGATGGTACAACAGATGTAGCACCGTTTAAAATCGGACAAAATGTACAGGATATTCATCGTTTTACACCGATTGAATCAGAAATTGATGTAACGATTAAAGAAAACATTTATACATTTTCATTAAATAGTGAAGATATTAAAAATCGTATCCTAATACCATATGAGAATTTATTTGTACAATTATATATTGATCAAGAAGATGGTGGAATCGAAGGTGTACGGTTTATCAGTCCAAGTACTTTGGTTAAACATCAGCCTTATGATATGACCTATCTTGGAGAAATGATGGAAGCGCCAAAACCATCATCGACTGTTCAGACAGAAGTAGATCGCGCGATGGAGAGACAAACGTTTGAATTAACCAATCAATTGCGTGAAGAACATCAACTGCCTCTTTTATCATATAACGATAAGCTGGCCACACTTTCAAGAAAGCATAGCCAGGAAATGATATTCCGTAAATATAGTTCTCATGAAGAAGGACCTGTGGAAGTGTTTGCAGATCGTTTAAAAGATGTTGGACTAACTCCAAGCAAAGCAGGTGAAAACATAGCATTTAATTATATCGATGCGATTGAGACCGTGCACGGTTGGTTAAATTCTCCAAAACACCGGGATGTCTTACTGAATCCGAATTTCACGCATACCGGCATTGGTGTTTATAATAAATACTATACTCAGTCTTTTATAGCGCAGAATGAATTAGAAAACTCCATACATGACGACTAAGGAAGAATCCATGTACCTTCCTCATTTGATGCGATGCCTCGTATATGAAGGGGCATCGTTTTTTGCTTTGCATAAACTGCTGCTTTTTCTTGAATAACGGGTCGATTACATTTTAGTAATGGAAGGAATTCATCGAATGTGAGTTGGTCAAACCGTTTATAGTGAGAAGTGGTATGAGGATCTGCTGACATGACACCCGGCACATCTTTAAAAAATTCTACATGACGGGCTTGCAATGCAGAAGCTAATGCAATCGCCGTCAAGTCACTGCCACCTCTACCGAGCGTCATAAACTTCCCATGTATATTCATCCCTTGAAATCCAGGGACAATGATGCATGAGTGAGTTTGAAGCGTATTGACGATATGTGTACTATTAATTTTATCAATCGTTGCATTGCAGAATTCTCCGGATGTTCGAATGCCTGTATTTTGTCCATAGATAATCGTGTTGTCTATACCTTCCGTAGATAATTCTGCAGATAATACGGCTGCAGCGATTAATTCACCGCATGCAGCGGCCAAATCTCTGGCTTCGCCGGATTTTGAGAAGGAGTCCGTAAGGGTTAGCAAATCGTCTGTGGAATAGGCGTCGCCTCCTCTTCCCATTGCAGAGACTACAACGATGACGGCACGGTGTTTCGACAATGCTTGTCGAATATGCTGGATACACTTTGCTCGTTGTTGTTGATTCTGCATGGCAATTCCGCCGAACTTCTGGATAATCATAGGATCCCAACTTTCTTCGTGACATTCTTCTTACGCCTTTCATAGAATACTTTATGCTTCGTTTCATTATATTCTCTGATGAATAAAATGTTCGGGAAGGGGCGAGAGACCTTGCTTTTATCTGAATTACTTAAGGATTGGCCATGCACTATTTTACAGGGCTCAATTCGGCGGACAGTCGATGGAATCACGGAATCTTCAAAGAGGGTCAAGAAAGATTATGTATTTGTGGCAAAGAAAGGCGTTATGGCAGATGGAATGGCATTTATTGAAGAAGCGATAGTAAATGGAGCAAAAACGTTGGTAATCGATCGAGATAACCTAGATCTAACACGTATACCGGCAGAAATTACGGTAGTTCTCATACCCGATAGTTCGCTATTTATATCATATGGAAGCGCGAAATTTTCAGATAATCCTGCCGAAGAATTACTTATTATTGGCGTTACGGGAACAAACGGTAAAACAACAGTTAGTCACTTTATCGGTCAATTATTAAGAGAACTGGGACATAAAACAGCCGTTATAGGAACGACAGGTCTTTATATTGACGGCAAGCTGGCAGAGTCGATACAAAACTCCATGACGACGATTCCGGCTGAACAATTTCATCCTATTTTACGCAGATGTATTAATCAACAGGTGACCCATGTTGTTCTCGAAGCGTCTTCAATTGGATTATCCACTAATCGTTTAGCACACTGCCCGTTAACTGTAGGTGTTTTTTTAAATATTGGAATGGATCACTACGCAGAACATGGAGGTAGACAGCCGTATATCGATGCTAAAAAACTACTAATTCCATTGGCTGATCAGCTTGTGATGAATGAAGATGACGAGACAATTCACGCGATAGGGGAGGAGTTATCTGAAACACCTATTTATTTCAGTAGACGACATATTAATGGCAAGCTACAACAACAGGTACTACTCCCAAATCTAGGTCATCATAACGAAATGAATGCAAGAGCAGCTATAGCGGCTCTTACGGCACTTGGCTATTCATTACGCGTGATAAAAGCTCACTTGCATGCGTTACGACTACCGATTGGACGTTTGGAGAAATATGAAGAGGCGGGAGTTGAAGTGTATGTAGACTATGCACACACACCGGATGCATTGCAAGCGGTGTTGGAAGCTTTGTCTGAGTCCTCCAAACGGTTGACTACTGTATTTGGATGTGGAGGGGAAAGAGACCGTGAGAAGCGTCCACAAATGGGTGCAGTAGCCGCTCATTACAGTTCACATGTGATATTAACATCAGATAATCCGAGAACAGAAGAGCCATCCCAAATTATTGTGGACATTTTGGCAGGCATGGTGGGATTTGCAACACCTGTCGAAATCTTCGTCAATCGTCACCAGGCAATTCGTTATGCCATTACACAAGCGCAGCCAGGCGAGATTGTGCTCATAGCAGGAAAAGGGCATGAACAAATACAACAAATAGAGAATCAGACGATGCACTTTTGTGATATGGAAGAAGTGAAGAAATCATTTAGTTATAGAAATGCTAAAAACTAAAAATGTTAATGAATAGTCGAGGAAGCAGTTTTTTGTTATGATAGGTATGATAGGAGGTGCGGCAATTGGTAATGATGACAGATGAGTGGATGCGAGTCATCGATATGGCGGAAGAACTTTCCGAGATGCTGCTGTGTTCTGAAGTGGTGAAAACCTATCAAGACGCACATGACCGTGTATATTCAAACGCTGATCTGCGAAAAAAGATCATTGATTTTACTAAAATGAAAGAACAATATGAGGACGTGCAGCGCTTTGGGCGCTATCATCCAGATTATAAAGTAATTATGAAGGAAATTCGTCTTCAAAAGCGTGAACTAGATTTACAAGATGAAGTGGCTGCGTTACGCCTGGCTGAAAACGACGTACAGGATTTGTTGGATGAAATAGGTATCCTAATTGGTCAGTCCGTTTCAGAAGCTGTGAAAGTACCAGCTGGCGACGGGACTTTCTCTAACAGTTCTTGTGGCGGCGGTTGTGGATCAGGCGGCAGCTGTTCTTGTTCAGCATAAATCATTTCATAAGAATGAGTAACCCCCTGCAGAAAAATCTGCAGGGGGTTACTTTTTTAAAATGATAGTAGAGAAAGAAGAAGGGAAAATGAATCGACGTTTCGGAGAGAAGTTTGCCTCACGCGCTAACGACGAGTCATCTAGTCACTTTGTATATCTAATTTTCATTGAAGAACGTCAATAAGTGTTGTGGGTGACTTGTTATAAAACCGTCCACATCCAATTTGGCTAGTTTCGGAAGTTCGTCCGTCTCATTCAACTCATAAAATACCTTGATATTGAGATCTTGCAAAAAGCGAACAAATCCTTCTGAAGCCAGTGGGAATACACCGAGTTTTTCGGGTAGGCAGAATAGGTCTGCGTTCGGCCGGTACAGATGACCGAATTTGCTCGTGTAAGCGACGTATGCTTTTTTTATTTCTTCGCTACCGGCACCTAATGCAACCGAATTTTGCGCATATAGATTAAACCGATCAATTTGTTCATCGAATAGGCTAGTTACTACCACGCGTTCAGTAGCATCCATTTCTTTTAGTAATCGCCATAGTTTGGAAGGAATTAAACTTCCTTCATACGTTGTAGGACAATCACTCATAGAAACGACAAGTAATAGTTGAGGAAACTTTTCTAACAGTTCACGTAAAGACACAACAGATAGATCTCCATGCAGAGTATCAAAATTTTTAGCGTTATTATATTCGGTAAGGAGTTCATCTACTGTATAGTCGGCGATTTCATTGGAAAGCAAAAGTTCTTGGTTGGGCACTAAAAGAATTTCTTCATCTTTCGTAAGTTGTACATCGACCGCGAATCCGTGAACACCTAAATCAGCTATTTTCGTATAAGCGGTAAGTGGGTCAACTTCTGCATCAAGGCACAGTTGCGCGTTAATTAAAATAGCTACTTCTGAAAAATTTAGCGCTATCTTTTCAGCGCGAGGTTCTTGTTTTGCTATCACTTTTGAAGCCGCCCAAGCAGCTACACTGGCAGCCCCCACAGTTAATGCGACGTTTGTTTTCCTTCCCAATTTAAAACCTCCTCCATCTTATAGTAAGTTCTCACTTTTTTGTTTAGCCGATGTTTATACTTCAACTGAACAGAAAATACTTGTATCCAGTCATCTTGTAAAAGAAAAGATCGAGTGGATTCAGATAAATGTCTTATTAAGTGTAACCTATTCCAGAGAAGGTGTGCAAACAAAGATTGAGGATCGGCCAGATATCACATATGTCCACGCAAACATTTCGTATGCAAGGTTGCAGGACTTTTCTCACCTATGGTATTGTATGGAGTAAGAAAGAGGGGGAGAATCATGATTGATCGACAAGGAATAATTGTCTATCTCCATCATTTAAAACAAGCAAAATCATTGCGCAAATTTGGGCATGTTCATTATATTTCAAAGCGAATGAAATACGTTGTGCTTTACTGTGATATGGAAGACGTGGAAACAACAATCACTAAGTTGGAGCGTTTATCGGCTGTACGGAAAGTATTGCCCTCACAGCGTCCCTTTGTCAGCACAATATATGAAAATGCAAAGCCAGATAAAGCAAAAGAATATGATTATAAAACAGGCTTGTAACTTGCTGCCGCCTATTAATTAAGCGGCGGCAACAAGTGATTTAAACGTAAGATACCAGTAATGTATTGGTAAAACAGCTCGTTCTCAGCGAATTCGGAGGAATGTTTTATTTCCACTCTGACGGGCTTTTTATTCAATGACTCTGCATGCTCAACAAACAAGTCATAACGTTTTGATGGTTTCTCTGCAGAATACCGAATTCCTTCTCTGCAAATATAGATTGGCATGAAGTGATTATTTTCAGTTGCAGGAGTAAGAGAAACGGCTAATGACAATTGTTCATTAGAATTGTGTTTGGATGAAAAAACATAGGACTTATGAATTCGGTGGGAGTTTGTAGACATTATTTCGAGTAATTCGTAGATGTCACTATAGCCTTCCCCTAGTTCGATAAAACGTTGTTGGATCATAATCAAGCGCTTCCTTTCAGGCGATTAGTAATGGTTCGTGTCCATCATACCATGTGATGAGGTGTTGTACGTTGAAAGTTATTATAAGGATACTGTTTCTTTTGGCGGCAGTAAACGGTGGACTCGTTTATTTGCATTATAGCCAATCGGTCAATGCAAATGGGGAAGGCACGAATTCAGGTACGTATCGTCAGGAAATCGAGGTCATCAACCGGGCGGATGGATTGTACATTCGTCACCACTTTTATAACTTATCCGAAGGTAGATACGAGATTATCTGGCCGGAAGGAAGCGTAGAGCGCGGATGCGAAGTAGAGGGTTCCTCTTCATGTGCTCGTCTGAATGATTCTAGTGTGGCGTTTGAAGTAGGTGAACGTCATCAACAATCTATTGCTTATAAATTGCCGAAAAAAACACCCCTTACCGGGCGTAAACTATTTAAGAAGCCATTTGTGTTTCTTCAGAATGCAAAACCATTAACTACAGTTCTTCACGTGACTGATGAGCAAGGTATTGGTGGCATGTGGGTGACGGGGTTGGAACGTGTAGGAAAAGCAAATAAAGAGCGGATTACCTATCGTTTATACCGTGGTGTAGGATTTGTAAATGAGCTGTATTGGCAACCGCAAGATATCCCAATTGCCTACTCTTCAAACAAGCTGACAATTTACGGTGAAGGTATCGACAAAAAGTATAATGAACGACTAGTGAAAATGCTGGAATCCATCGGTGGAAGTCATGTAAGTGTAGTGTTAGCTTCAGATAATCAGCCGCTGTATGCCGAGCGCTTTATTGTGGAGAAAACGAACAATATGTCGCAAGTAAGTAAACAAGTAGCCAGAATGAGTGTCCAGTCACGTTTTATTTTACAAGCGGACGAGCCGTCTATGAGTAGCATGATTGCATCTATTCTTGGAGACGAGCCTGTAGGAACAAAAGCGGAACAGGCAGCGTTTAGTCGATTGAAAGAATCTATCTCAGCAGAGCAGTATCAACAATTCCGTCAAAATGTCCAGAAGAAAATAGGTAAAGATCTTACATCATCGGATTTGGATCAGTCGTTATCCACGATACTAGCGTTTGACACTCAGTATTTTAAAATGACGATGAAAGAGCAACGGTATAACTATCCATTCCTGTTACTTGATCCACGCAGTGTATTGCTTGACGGAGAAAAAGTTCCAGAAGTGAAAGTCATCGTACAGGACGGTAAAAATTTTTACCCCGCAAAAGAGTTATTGACGAAGATGGGCTATTCGATACGTTCAAACGAGCAGTCGATTTATATCGACAGTCCAAATCGCACGTATCGTTTTTCTAAAGTACAACCTTTCTACATTATGAATAATCGCAAATATGATTATACGGAAAAGCCCTATACGTCCATCAATAAAAAGTTATACTTTGATGAAAATTGGTTACGACGAATCTTTTTAGTGTTAATTGATAAGTCGGATGAAACCATTTCTATCGAACAAATTGAAAAGTTGATAAAGGAGATGGAAGAAGAGTGAGAGTCATTTCCGGTTCGAGAAAAGGTACGACTCTGAAATCCTTGCCAGGCACCTCTACACGACCGACATCAGACAAAGTGAAAGAGTCTGTTTTCAACAAAATCGGCCCTTATTTCGATGGAGGGATTGTTGTCGAGTTATTTGGCGGCAGTGGCTCCATTGCGATTGAGGCGTTATCAAGAGGAATGGAACAGGCAATTGTATTTGAAAAGAATCCTAAAGCGTGCGCTATTATTAAAACAAATGCAGAAAAGTGCCGAATGGAAGAATCTCTGCGGATTGAAAAAAAAGATGCCCGACAGGCTGCTGCAATTCTTAAGCAGAAAGAAATCTCTATTGATCTGCTATTTATAGATCCCCCCTATGCAACGGTCGAATACTATGATGTGATTAAAGACGTAATAGCACAAGGATTATTGGCAGAAGATGCGACCATCATTTGTGAACATGATAAGCACATAGACTTGCCCGAACAGTACGATACATATAGTCAAATCAGTTCTGCCGTTTATGGAAGTACGGCTATTACGATTTACAAGAAAAGAGGCTAACAGCATGACGCAAATTGCAATCGTACCAGGGAGTTTCGATCCGGTGACGAATGGACATTTAGATATCATAGAACGAGCAGCAAAAACATTTCAGGAAGTACATGTTGCTGTAATGAATAACTCTTCTAAAAAACCGTTATTTACAGTGGAGGAGCGCATTGCGCTTATTCATGAAGCTACATCAAAGTATGACAATGTCAAGATCGATACATCTTCAGGACTGTTGATAGATTACGCACAAGAAATTAATGCATCTGTTATCGTTCGTGGCTTACGTGCAATTTCAGATTTTGAGTATGAAATGCAAATCACGTCGATGAACCGAGTACTGGATGAAAGTATTGAAACGTTCTTCGTAATGACAAAGAGTCAATATTCTTTCCTCAGCTCAAGTATTGTCAAAGAAGTGGCACGCTACGGAGGAGATGTCTCCACGCTTGTACCGCCACATGTCAATGTAGCATTAAAGGGGAAGTTCGAAAAGTATGGAAAGTAAATAATAAAAGGATGTCCTTTAAGGGCATCCTTTTTTATGTGGAATGAAGTGTACATACGAATAATTTTCCAAGTGTGAGTTAACAGTGAGTACGAAAAGATAGAAGCTCTAGTTAGCGACGTCTTCCCGGGGAGAAATCTAGAGCCTCCTCGTCCGCTAACTGCAAAGATGTGCTCCTACTGCTCCTACCGCTCCGCTTTCGCTATCTGTGGGGTCTTAAGGATACTCTGATTCCCAAGCGGTCGCTGCCAACTTCCGCTACTTGCTATCTCCGCATGTTCACTACTTCAATAAATCCAAATGAACAGCACAGGCACCAGCAACGTGTTCCAGACCCTTGCAATCACATAGGGGAGTATTCGTATGCCAGCGCTCTTGGCGATCGTCATGACCTGCATATGGATGCTCATACCGTTGATCGAAAGAATTGCCGCGATGAGCATCGGATACATCGCATCTTCGGCAAAATGTTCGGTAGCAGACTGGACGCCCGAAGTCATTTCAAACAGAGCGAGTAATAACGTTTTTGTCACTCCCATATCCACTGTGATGACGGAAGATATAGAATGCGATAACACATTGCCGAGAGAAGAGAAGAAAATCACTGTGGTGGCCACTAACAATATGACGGATGAACTGTCTTTAATAGAGCGAAGCAATGGAGATGTTTTATGTTGTATAGGGATGATCGGCGTAGTCGTCTGCTGATATCGGCTTCCCACAAGTGACATGGTCAGTACGAAAAATACGATATTAGCTAGATGGATGGCAATCAACAATTTCCAACCACTTGAAGTGCTGCCGAATAATTCGTTACCAACAAAGCCTATAATGAACATAGGTCCTGGTGCGTGACAGGATGCTACAAGTAAACTACTTTCAGCTGCAGAGATCTCACCATTTTTTTTCATTTCACTAACCGTCACGGCACCTACTGGAAAGCCTCCAAACGAACCAAGGACATAAGCTTTTATGTAACGACTCCATTGACTAGTGCCTTGCCTACTAGGCATCTTCAATAACCACTGAGTTAAAATGATATAGGGTAGCAAATAGGGAAGTAACGCATGCGTGAATAATTGGGCACCCGAAACGGCTCCTTCATGTGCGACATCGGGTTGTAAAATAAATAAAATAATCAGCGCCCAGATGAAGAGTATATTACTCATAGTTCGGTACGGCAGGTTTGTGAATTCATAAGCATCTGTCGCACTCCTTCCTAATTTTTGAAATAGATTAAAATCTACCGTAATATATATGTAGTATTCGTACAGGCTATTAATGGAGGTGAACATTTATGAAAATGCGTAAATGGGGGATAGCAGCGTTAATCCTCGTGGTGGTAGCTGTTTTAGCACTTTATCCGTTAGATATGTATATTTCTCGACCAGGCGGAGCCTATGACCTGGCACCACTCGTAGAAGTAGTTGGCGGAGATACGGATGACGTGGGAACATTTAGTTTGATGACAATTGCAATTGGCAAGGCAACCCCTGTAACGTATGCTTGGTCAAAGTTTTCTAATAAAATGAAGTTATTGCCGGCTACGCAAGTGAGAAGGCATGGCGAAAGTGATGAAGAGTATGGAGTGCGTCAGAAAAAATTGATGACGGATTCTAAAACACATGCCATATCGGTAGCGTTTGAGAAGGCAGGATTGCCAATCGACAGAAAATTCGCGGGCGTCTTTGTAGCGGGTGTTCTACCGGTAGGTGCGTCAGCAGGAAAGCTTGAAGTGGGGGATATCATTCAATCGATTGATCAATTACAGCTCGCCTCAACAGAAGCGTTTATGCAAGAAATCAGTGATATGTCTGAAGGTCAGAAAGTTCATTTGCAAGTAGAACGGGGACAACAGAAATTGGATGTTCCAGTAGAATTAAAGGAACTTCCCGAGACGGATGGTCGAGTAGGCCTTGGGATAGAGTTTGAAGAGCAAGTCAAATTGGAAACAAAACCAAAAGTAAATATCCGTACAGAAGAAATCGGAGGGCCTTCAGCAGGATTGATGTTCACGTTGGAATTGATGAATCGTCTGGTGGATGTCGATTTAACGAAAGGGTATACGATCGCAGGGACTGGCGAGATGCTCGAAGATGGTTCAGTGGGGCGGATTGGTGGAATAGATTTTAAAGTCATGGCAGCTGATCGTCAAGATATCGAAATATTTTTCGCGCCTGATGATGAATTACCAGAAGAAGTGAAAAAGAAGAATCCGCAGCTTCGCTCAAATTATGAAGAAGCCAAAGAAACTGCGGATAAAATTGGTACGAAAATGAAAGTAGTCCCAGTAAAAACGATTGATGATGCATTAAGTTATTTGGAAAAGCTAGAAGAAAAGTAAGTTATCACAGCAAAATGGGCGGTGTTTTAAAATCGAGACCTGGCTCTCTTTGAATACCACACATATATATGTCTGTACTTTTAATATCCATCAGGAGTGATGGGTCTTTGTGAGAACCAGCTCGACTTATAAGCGGCAAAGTCACTTCTTTTTTCACTGTGCGCAAATAACTTCTTCCGTTTACAGACAAACCTAGTAGCCGTAAATAAGACGGACTGGTAATTTGTGCGCGGGTCGATTTTCGATAACCAGTCAACACATGTACTAACATTCGTTGTATTCGTGTCCATGTGTAACGTTTGGATTTGACGGCTTGCATGAATTCTTGGAAAGTGGCGTGTTCTTTTGCAGCGCGCCATAAAGAAAACTCAATACCTTCCGTGATATCTGCAATGGAAGCCAACTGTTCAGGCCCTTCGCGAAGAATCACGAACCGAAGAAATGGGTAGAGATGATCCCAGCTTTGATGAGGCTGTTGATGAAGTAATTTAAAGGAAGATGAAGGCATGAAAGATTGTACGTGTTCGACATCTGTCGCGAACAATTCTTTGCGTATTCCTGTTGCGCTGGCAATAGAATCTTCGGGTAACGCTTCATCATGATAATGTGTGCCTTTTCGCTCGAGCGTAACAGCCATCATGTTCGACTGAATTTCTCTTATGGCTTTCATATAATGAAAACCTAGGATGTTATTCGGTTCGGATAAATCAGCGAGTGGTTCATCAGTAGAGCGTGAAATTTCTTCATAAGCAATTCGCATTGCGTTCGGATAACTGATACCTTCTTGCATGGAACTCTTTATTGTTTTTTCATAAAGTTCATTATGTGTATTCATTGTGTCCAAACTATTCATAAATGACGAGATGTGGCCTTCTTCACTGCCAAAGCAAATATACTCGCATTGAAGGGCATCCAGGATTTGTATGGCCCCTTTCGCAAATTGAGGTGCATGGGCTGTGGAAAAAGCATAAGGTAACTCGATGACGAGGTCTGCACCACTCGCGAGGGCCATGCGCGTTCGTGTCCATTTATCGACAATCGCAGGTTCACCACGCTGAAGAAAATGCCCACTCATCACCGCGATGATGACATCTGCGCCCGTGAGCCTTTTTGCTTCATTGAGATGGAACAAATGGCCGTTATGGAAAGGATTATATTCGACGACAATACCAGTAGCAATCAATGAAATCCTCCTCTGTACTTGCGTATAATGAATTATACCGTTAAACTTATTAAGGTGACAAGAAAATATCTTGACATCCCATATTTAAAATACTATAATCAACATTGTTGTCTTGAGGTGATAGACATGAAATGGTCCATTCATCAATTACGGAAACATAGGCAAGGCCCGCTACTGTTTGACGAAGCAGTGAATTTGGATTCCGTGAAAAATCGGAATGAAGAAATTAGGGCAATTCAGCCTGTTCGAGTAAGTGGAACATGTACAATTGGTGAGAAAAAGTTAACATGCCGGCTTAAGTTAGAAGGTTCAATGACTTTGCCTTGTGCACGTACGTGGGAAGACGTCGATTATCCATTCTCCATTGAAACGGTTGAGCAATTCAGCTGGGACGAGGGGACACTTCAGACGGATGATGAAATTCATCCGGTTGATGGGGAAATAATTGATTTTACTCCTGTATTGGAAGAACTGATTTTGCTTGAAATCCCGATGCAAGTATTCTGTGAAAATGCAGATGAGATGCAGCAGGTGGAAGGCAAAGGTTGGTCCTATACAACCGATGAAGAATTGGAAGCGCAACGACAAGAAGCAGGAGAAAAAGTGGATCCTCGCTTAGCGGGATTGGCTAATTTTTTTGAAACCGATAAAGAGTAAACCCTTATAAGGAGGTGCCCCCCAATGGCAGTACCAAAGAGAAGAACTTCTAAAACGAAGAAAAATATGCGTCGAACTCATTTCAAAATCGAAGCGCCAGGTATGACTACTTGTAACAACTGTGGCGAAATGAAATTGGCACACCACGTTTGCAAATCATGCGGACACTACAAAGGAAAAGACGTTGTAGGCGAATAATTTAGATTCTACACAACGAATGTAAGACTACCTTGAGACCATGGCTCAAGGTAGTCTTTTTTGTTTTGTACAAAAATGGTATGCTAAATGAAAAAGGGGGAATTTTTTTGTCTTATTCTATAAAGATTGATCAATCAATAGCTTATTTTACAATTAATCGTCCTGCAATGCGAAACGCGGTAAATTATGATGTCATGAAAGGGCTTGAATCCTTTCTAGATAAAATCGAGGATGATCCTGAAGTTTCTTTCGCTGTCATTACAGGAGAAGGTGACTTGGCATTTTGTTCAGGCGGTGATCTTAGTGATTTTCACGGCTTTCAGACCTCGGAGGATGCATTCCCGATGCTGAGCAGGGGGGCTAGTATTTTATATCGAATCGCGACATTGCCGATGCCGACAATAGCGCTAGTAAATGGTGCAGCGGTTGGTGGCGGCTGTGAACTGGCAACGGCTTGTGATTATCGTTTGGTTGCATCGCATGCAAGAGCTGGATTCATTCAAGGTACGCTAGCAATTACGGCTGGTTGGGGAGGAGCCACACTGTTATTCGAGAAAAACGGCCCACATGACCGTTTACTGCAGTTTACAAGCATAGCGAGCATTCATTCACCTGAACAATTACTAGAGCTTGGCTGGGCAACTGAAGTGTATGAAGGGGATACACAAGCAGCGCTAGATCAATTTCTGGCTCCTCAGCTAAAAGTACATAGAAATGTACACCGTGCGTATAAATCGATCGCCACTAGGAAATGGAAAGCAAACGGGCTGGAGCACGCTATGCAAGAAGAGGCGCGTGTCTGCTCCGTTCTTTGGGAAAGTGACGCGCATCACGAAGCGGTTCAAAGATTTTTAACGAAAAGTAAGTAAACTTCCAGTCCCGACAGGCATACACTGTCGGGACTGTTTAAAATTTACTTGTAAACGGTTTCATGAATAAGATACACTAGTTAGTAAAGATAGTATTTTCAGCAAGTGTCAGCACTTAGAATAGAAGGAGTGATAGTATGCAAGAAGTAAAAGCAACTATGGCAGGGACAATCTTTCAGATTGAAGTGAAAGAAGGAGATACAGTGACGAAGGGACAAGTTGTCGTCATTTTAGAATCCATGAAGATGGAAATTCCACTAGAAGCTGAAGTGGATGGAACAGTGAGTAAGATCCACGGCACAGAAGGCGATTTTGTAGATGAAGATGAAGTGTTAGTTACCATTCAATCGTAACGAAAGGTGGGAAGTTCCTTGACTAATGAAACAACAAAGACAGCGTATAATGAAAAACTGCAAGAACTCACTGCTGATGTGATGGCGGGTGGTGCAGAAAAGTATCATGAAAAATTAGAACAACAAGGTAAGTTATTCGTCAGAGAACGGTTACGTCTTTTATTTGATGAAGGTAAATATGCCGAGGATGGTAAATTTGCGAACTGCGAAGCTAAAGATTTACCGGCAGATGGAGTAGTTACAGCTACGGGGAAAATCGATGGTCAAACAGTGTGTGTCATGGCTAACGACTCTACAGTTAAAGCGGGATCTTGGGGTGCGAGAACAGTAGAAAAGATTATCCGTATCCAAGAAACGGCTGAAAAGCTTCGTGTGCCATTACTTTATCTAGTGGATTCTGCAGGTGCACGTATTACAGATCAGCTAGACATGTTCCCGAATCGTCGTGGAGCTGGCCGCATATTCCATAATCAAGTGCGCTTATCGGGTGTCATCCCACAAGTTTGTCTTCTATTTGGGCCCTCGGCAGCAGGCGGTGCCTATATTCCGGCCTTCTGTGATATTGTCATTATGGTAGAAGGCAACGCCTCGATGTATTTAGGTTCACCACGGATGGCTGAAAAAGTCATAGGTGAGAAAGTAACACTGGAAGAAATGGGTGGGGCACGCATGCATTGTACAGTAAGTGGCTGTGGTGACGTGCTAGTAGATACTGAGGAGCATGCAATTTTAGAAGCTCGTAAATATCTCTCCTACTTCCCTGGGAATTTTGAAGCGTCTGCGAAATTTGCAGAACCACGCGAGGTGAAGCAAGGGCGTTCATTGGAAGAAATCATTCCCGAAAACCAGAATGCTCCATTTGATATGCATGAGGCAATCGATCAATTAGTGGATGACAATTCCCTTTTTGAAATCAAAAAGTTGTTTGCATCGGAAGTCATAACGACTCTTGCGCGTATTGACGGACGTCCTGTAGGGATCATTGCGAATCAGCCCAAAGTTAAGGGGGGCGTGCTGTTTGTGGACTCAGCGGATAAGGTAACGAAGTTCATTACATTATGTGATGCATTCTCTATTCCGTTGTTGTTCCTTGCAGATGTGCCGGGGTTCATGATTGGGACGAAAGTGGAAAGACAAGGAATTATCCGACATGGTGCGAAGTTAATTATGGCAATGAGCTCCGCTACTGTACCGAAGATTTCAGTCGTTGTACGTAAAGCATACGGAGCGGGCTTGTACGCAATGGCTGGTCCTGCATTCGAGCCAGATGTCTGTATCGCGTTGCCAACTGCGCAAATCGCCGTCATGGGTCCTGAAGCAGCTGTCAATGCGGTATACTCGAATAAAATCGAAGCCATTGCAGATCCGAAAGAGCGAATTGCATTTATTAAAGAAAAGCAACAAGAATATAAAAAAGAAATCGATGTCTATAAAATGGCCTCAGAATTGATCATTGATGAAGTGGTTGCGCCTCATAATCTACGGTCCGTGCTTGCTGAGAGATTTAGTTATTATGAAACGAAACAAATTACGAATTCTTCGAGAAAACATCCTGTCTATCCTGTATAATAAAACGTACCAACAGAGACGCCTTCACTGGGTCTCTTTTTTAAGGAGGAAAACTATGCGATTTGTAGTGGTAGGAGCGGGATCTATTGGATTATTGATCGGTTCTTATTTAGCTCAACACCAAGCAAATGTCAGTTTCTGGGTAAGGCGAGAGGAACAAGCGAAGCAGTTACGTGGTGGTCTTGTGAGAAGGCCAGAAAATAGTACATACGAAGTTGAATCAACAGTACATATTGAAGAGTTGCCAACAGATGCGTTATGGATTATTGCTGTGAAGTATGATGCATTGCCTATTGTACTCTCCGAAATTAGCGCTCTACCTATACAACCAAATTTATTGTTCATTCAAAATGGAATTGGACATTTGTCGCTGATTGAGCAGTATTCACTTGGGCATGTGTCATTCGCGACAGTCGAGCATGGTGCGGCAAGAATAGATGATCGGACAGTTTCACATAACGGTATTGGACCTATTAACATTGTGGAAAATGACAAAATTGCGCCAACTATACAATGGATGCAAGAAATTGACCCACAGAACTTTCCTATTACTAGGCAACAAAATGCAAAACAGTTATTATTTCGTAAAGTACTAATCAATTGTGCGATCAACCCACTGACGGCATTGTTGGAAATCAGGAATGGACAGTTATTAGACAATCCTTACTTCCAGTTGTTATTCCGCCAGTTGTGTGAGGAATTGCTCAATAACTTTGAAGAGTATAGCGATCTATTGAGCTATAAAGATATAGAAGAAGTATGCCGTAAAACAGCGGATAATCAGTCTTCTATGCTGGTAGATAGAATAAAAGGACGGAATATGGAAATTGAAACTATTTTAACAGCAGTGTTGAAAGAAATTAATCAAAAAGGTGGCAGTGCTCCGTTTTTGCAAATTCTTGAGACTGCACTGCTTGGAATAAACAGGAGTGAATGTGGAGGATGTTGACGAATATACTCGGAGCGTTATTATTGTTCCCTTTTATTATTTTAGTTGTATTAATTATTGTTGCAAAAAAAATAGGATTACCTAAGAAAAAGAGAGTCGGATGGGCGGTAGACTGGACTACGCCGTTTATGGTTCTTACCGTTTTAATTTTGATTCGTGCGATTTGGGATGTTTGGGTACCTATCTTGTTAATCGGAGTATTGTGTTTGATTGCTATCGGATTTGCAGTTATAGAACGATCTAGGGAAAAAGAATTTCGTACATCTTGGGTGTTACGTCGAACATGGCGAGCGTATTTTCTACTCTTAACAGTAGCTTACTTTTTACTGTTTATTGTTGGAATTACGGTACAAATCATCCGCTACGTGAACTAATGAGTACTCATAAGCGTATCTATTCAACCTATTCGGAGGAGATGATATACTTGCGGTAGTATGGTACATAAAGGAGTTTGTGAGATGGACTTGGACACAATGGAGTTGCCAAAAAAGAATAAATTGATGGAAGCGTATCGTCACGATCCACAATTTTTCCATAGATTTTTTGAATATGAAATGACAACTGTAGGGTATGAAGACAGAGCAGAAGAATTACAGCGACGTTCTTTTCAAAGAGAGCAGCTAGCTGCTGCGGTAGAAAATTATATGTTGCCATTTGGAATATCAGACTTGGCTGCTCAGTATATACAAGAGCTGTCTAAAGATGCGTTGGTAGTGATTGGCGGACAGCAAGCGGGGGTTTTAACAGGGCCTTTATATTCTGTTCACAAAGCTATATCCGTAATATTATTGGCACAAAAACAACGAGAATTACTCAGGAAACCTGTAGTCCCAGTTTTTTGGATTGCTGGGGAAGATCATGATATCAATGAAATCAATCATACATATACTGCAAAGGCAGGAAAAGCGATCAAACGGCAGTTTAAACAACCTACCATTTTAAAAACGATGGCTTCAGACACGTATTATGATCAAAAGGAAATGACCGCGTACATTAAGAAGATTTTTAAAAGCTATGGAGAGACATCTTATACGCAAAAATTATTGCATGATGTGCTGCAAACGGTAGAACAACAACAGAATTTCACGAATTTTTTCACTGCACTGATGAATGAACTATTTACTGAGCATGGATTATTATTTATGGACGCCGCTTATAAACCATTGCGTCAATTGGAATCGCCTTATTTCTCACAGATGATTGAAAACTCAGAAGCCATAGCGAAAAGCATTTACTATACAGAACAACAGCTTCACGCTTACGGCTATGCAAAACCAATTGAATCGGAAGAGCAAGACGCCAATCTGTTTTATGTTCATGATACAGGCAGGGTAATACTCCGAAGAAAAGATGGCAAATTTGTCAATGAGCAAGCAGGAGTAACTTTTACAGAACAAGAAATGCATTATCTTGCAAAAAACGAGCCTTGGTTGCTAAGTAACAACGTAGCTACAAGACCTATTATGCAAGATCTCGTGTTCCCTGTTTTAGCATTTGTCGGTGGACCTGGTGAAATTGCCTATTGGTCTTTATTGAAAGAAGCATTTCAAATCATGGGAATTCATATGCCGGTAATCGTACCAAGGCTTTCCATTACTTTGGTCAACAGACAAGTCCAGGAAGCACTAAAGCTTACGGATATTACAATAAACCAAGTAATGAATCATGAACTACCGGAACTTCTGGAGAAATGGTTAGAGCAACAACGAGATGAACAATTCGATCGTTTGTTGACAGAAACGAAGAGTCAATTACAAACGCAATATGAACAGTTGCAGTCCCACCTAGAAGCAACAGATCCAGGACTCATTCAATTACTTAGTAAAAACTTACAATTCCATAATAGTCAGTTCGATTATTTACTGAAGAAAAAAGAGCAGACGATTTTGCTTAAGCATCACGTGCAATACGAGCGTTTTCATGTGATTTCAGAACAGCTATTTCCAGAAGGTTCCCTGCAGGAGCGTCTCTACTCGCCATACTTTTATATGAACCAGTTCGGTGAAGGGTTGATTGACGAGTTACTACAACAACCTTATACGTTTAATGGATCGCATCAGCTAGTCTATTTATAAGAAACCACTTAAACCCGTCATTCGTTCTATGAATGGCGGGCTTTGTTTGTGTGTAAAAGATTCTTTTGTAGATTTTTTCTGGGAGTTGAATCTCTTTCGTTGCACTTCATGTTATAAAGCGAAGAAAAGGTTGATGTTTTTTATGGGTGAACTGGATCTAAAAACAAACGTACATAAGTTTAAATACAACACTATATCCCATACTAACTTCAGTAAGTGATCTGTTGCTCACCCTCGCTTTCCCTGCTGACTTGAATCATCACTAACAGGAGCTTCTAGCCTTCCGTACTTACCAGTTGACTCTCCGATTGTTTCTGGAAAATGTTGAAAGATAATAACTAGAGAAAATTGCGAAAAAAGTGGTTTTTTCGGGATACGGGCGAGAAAGTAAATCAGAAAGAAGTACTATTGACACATTTTAAAAAATATGCGAAGAAAAATGGCATAGTGGGTGGAGGAAAGTGGGGGGATGTGGTACATTATTTCATACAGTGGGGTGAATTATATGTTCATGGGTGAGTATCAGCATTCAATCGATATGAAAGGTCGACTGATCGTTCCTTCTAAATTTCGGGAGCTATTAGCAGAAGGCTTTATTTTAACCCGTGGACTGGATAATTGCTTGTTTGGATATCCACTGGATGAATGGCAAAAGCTTGAAGAAAAATTGAAAGCGTTGCCGGTTACAAAAAGAGATGCTCGTGCATTTACTCGTTTTTTCTTCTCAGGAGCATGCGAAGCAAGTTTGGATAAGCAGGGGAGAGTCAATATACCTGCAAACTTACTAGAATTCGCAAAGATTGAAAAGGACTGTATGATTATCGGTGTATCCAGCCGGATTGAAATCTGGTCTGCAGAACTGTGGGAAGCGTATTACGAGGAGTCAGAGGAATCATTCAATGACATTGCAGAAAACCTTATTGATTTTGAATTTTGAAAGCAGGCGGAATAACCATGTTTAACCACACAACAGTATTACTGCATGAAGCCGTCGAAGGCTTGAATGTAAAAGAAAACGGCATTTATGTGGATTGCACACTTGGTGGTGCAGGTCACAGTGAAGAAATTGCCAAACTACTTTCATCTGAAGGACAACTAATCTGCTTCGACCAAGATATGACAGCAATTGAAGCAGCGCAAAAAAAACTAGCGAACTTTACAGCACAAGTACACTTCGTACATGCCAACTTTAAAGACTTGAAAAATGAATTAGCAAAATTGGGAATCTCTCATGTAGATGGAATTTTATATGACCTAGGAGTTTCTTCTCCGCAATTGGATACACCTGAGCGAGGCTTCAGTTACCATCATGATGCACCGTTGGACATGCGTATGGATACATCTGCGCCATTGACAGCTTATGAAGTAGTCAATGAATGGTCGTATTCAGATTTGGTCAGAATATTCTTCCGCTATGGTGAAGAGAAGTTCTCAAAGCAAATCGTTCGTAAAATTGAAGAAGCACGCGCCAATGCGCCTATACGTACAACGGGAGAACTAGCTGAGCTTATTAAAACAGGTATTCCAGCAGCAGCCAGAAGAACTGGAGGCCACCCTGCTAAACGTGTTTTCCAAGCGATCCGAATTGCGGTCAATGATGAGTTGGGAGCAGCTGAACAATCTTTAACTGATGCGCTTACATTATTACGTGAAAATGGTCGGATTAGCGTCATTACGTTCCATTCACTTGAAGACCGCTTATGTAAAACTATTTTCAAGGAAGCTTCTTCTATGCCGGAATTGCCGCCAAACTTACCTATTATACCTGAGGGCATGGATCCAGATTTTCGTCTTATTACACGAAAGCCGATCATCCCTACAGATGAAGAAATAGAACATAATAAACGTGCCAGATCAGCGAAGTTACGAATTATAGAGAGAAAATAGAAAAGGGGAAACGAGCCATGGGACTAGAACAACGGAACTTAAATACGTCACAGACACCGGAGATCGAACAACATACAGACCAAAACCAGCCACAGGTTGTGCGCCGTGTGAAAAAACGTTTTTCTAAGGGCGAAAAGATATTGTTCACTTTATTTGCAGCATTTACAATCGGATCTTCATCTATGCTCTTACAGACACATTCTGATATAAACGCTGTAAATAAAGAAGTGCAGTTGATGAATACTGAAATTGAAAATACTGCCAAACAGAATAATGAATTGTCCATTCAAGTGAGTGACAAATCCACTTACGAACGTATTTGGAAAAAAGCACAAGAGAATGGTTTGAACCTTAACGAAGGTAACGTAAAGGTCGTACCTGGACGATGAAGAAGTTTCGCTTTCAATGGGGAGCCTTTCTAATGTTTGTAGTATTCGGAGGGCTCTTTTTCATATTATTCGGCAGAATTCTTTTTATTCAGATGACGGGCCAAGTAGATGGTAAAGAATTAGCGAAGATCGCTTCTAACCAATATGAAAGAAATGCAGTTTTACAAGCAAGTCGCGGGGCAATTGTAGATCGAAATGATGTGCCGATAGCATCGGATACATTAAGCTACCATGTGGTGGCTGTAGTGAACGAAGCTGCAAGTAAAAACAGCAAAAAGAAATATCACGTAGTCGATTATAAAGAAACGGCGAAAGTTTTAGCGAAGTATTTGCCGCTAAAAGAACGTGAAATTTACGATAAAATGAAAAATGCTAGAGAAGGCGCATGGCAAATTGAGTTTGGTCGTGCAGGCAAAGATCTTAATCGCGAAACGATGATGAAAATGAAGGAAGAACTCGATAGGAAAAAATTATCGGGTATTTTGTTTGTAGAAGGTAAAAAACGATTCTATCCTAACGGTCGATTTGCTTCTTACTTAGTGGGCTTTGCCCAGAAAGAAGAATTGGAAAACAACTTAACCGTTACCAAAGGGAAAATGGGGCTTGAAAAAACGTATAACAAGCAACTAACAGGTGTCGACGGAAAAGTGAATTACCAATCAGATGGTTGGGGGTATTTATTGCCCACCGCAAGCAAACAAATTGAAGAACCTCAAGATGGTCAAACGATTAAACTTACATTAGATAAGACAATTAGTAACTTCGTAGAAGAAGCGATGGATCAAGTTGAAGAAGAATATTCTCCGAAGAAAATGCTAGTTCTTGTGTCTAATCCTAAAACGGGTGAAATCCTGGCCATGAGTCAACGGCCGACGTTTAACCCAATGACGCGAGAAGGTTTGACAGAAAACTGGTTGAATGATGCAGTTGAGCAGACGATTGAACCAGGGTCTCCTATGAAAATGTTCACACTGGCTGCGGCGGTGGAAGAAGGTAAATGGGAGCCGGATGAATATTTTAAATCTGGATCGTATCGAATCTACGACCGAGTGATTAGAGATGTGAAAGTGGATGGCTGGGGCACGATTACTTTCATGGAAGGATTGCAACGTTCCTCTAACGTGGGAATGGCATACTTACTAGAAAGAATAGGCGATCAGAAATTCATTGAATACGTTCATAAATTTGGTTTTGGCAAACAAACTGGAATCGATTTGCCAAATGAAGCGCCAGGTGTTGTGCTAGATAATTATCCGGCTGAACGATTGACTACTTCCTATGGACAAGGATCTACAGTTACACCACTACAGATGATCCAAGCCGCTTCAGCTATCGCGAATAACGGTGTGATGATGAAACCATATGTGATCGACCAAATCATTGATCCGAATACGAACAAAGTGTTGGAGAACCATGAACCTGAAGAAAACGGCACACCAATCTCCGCAGCGACGGCTAAAGAAGTGCGTGAAATACTTGCGACAACAGTGACTTCAGAAAATGGTACTGCACAAAAGTATCATCTGGAAAATTACGCAGTAGGCGGTAAAACCGGTACAGCCGAACTTCCTAAAACAGAAGGAAAAGGGTATATGTCTGGCTCCGGGAACTACTTATACTCGTTCCTTGGAATGGCGCCGATTGATGACCCACAGCTCCTAGTTTATGTAACTGTTCAGCAACCTGAACTAAAAGCAGGAGAACTAGGGTCTGACCCTGTATCGAAAGTCTTTAATCCGATTATGGAAAACAGCTTGAAATATTTGAACATAGCGCCAGATGATGAACAAGTGATTCCCGTGAAAAAAGTTGGGGATTATGAAGGAGAAGATGCAGAAACGGCTGCTTCTCTAGCAGTCGAGGACGGCTTCCAAACTGTGTTAATCGGTGAAGGCGGCAAAGTAACTAAACAAATACCAAAAGCTGACACGAAATTAACGGAGGACTCAATTGTTTTATTGGAAACAAAAGGGGATACGACATTCCCAGATATGACAGGTTGGTCTAAAAAAATGGTGCTCTCATTTACAAACCTTTCAAAGTTGGATATTCGAATCAACGGTGAAGGGTATGTGATTGGACAAAGCGTAACGGAAGGAACGTTAGTAAACAAGAAAGATCCGATTGTCGTTGAGCTTCGGACGCCTGAGCAGCAGTATAATAAAAAGAAAAGTAATGAAGATAAAGAAGAGAACGAAGAGGAGCAAATCATGGGCGGCTAATGTATAGCGTAC
Source organism: Sporosarcina sp. P29 (assembly GCF_002743265.1). Classification (NCBI taxonomy): domain Bacteria; kingdom Bacillati; phylum Bacillota; class Bacilli; order Caryophanales; family Caryophanaceae; genus Sporosarcina; species Sporosarcina sp. P29. The sequence goes on from NZ_PDYX01000003.1 coordinate 90,646, forward strand.
GATTTCACAGCATACCTTAATAGAAAAAAAGGTAGTGAGTCATTGCGTTCATTTATTGATATGCAGTCAAAAAAACGTTTACGTGCAGCCTTCTTGTGCTTTCTTATCTGTCTATTACTCGTTATAGGAAAACTATTCCACGTCCAAATCATCAAGCATGAATGGCTAAAAGAAAAAGCAGAAGAAAATTGGGATATTGAAATACCTTTTGGCGCTATGCGTGGAAATATTACAGACCGAAATGGTAAATTGATCGTTGGTAATAAACTAGCGCCTACACTGTATTTCATGCCAGCTCAAAATCCTGACATTTCCAACGACATACCTGCAATTGCCAAAATCCTTAACATGCCGCCAGAAAAGTTGGAAGAAAAGCTTAAGAAAAAAACATATATGGTGAAATTAGCTCCGGAAGGAAAAAACATCACGAAGGAGCAGGGGGATGAGATTACGAAACTGCAAGTAGCCGGCTTGTATGTAGGTGTCGATTTCGTCCGCCATTATCCATACGATGATCTGTTGGCACGTTTGATTGGTTTTACCGGCTATGACGGCAACGGCTTGGCAGGTATTGAGTATGCGTATGATGAGATTCTGAACGGAACAGGGGACAAAGTGCGACTGTTCACTGATGCTAAAGGAATTGCATTACCCCATGTAGAGGATAGCTTCGAACACGGAAAAGACGGCTCGACCTTGGAACTGACTATCGATCTGAAAATGCACCAAATTGTAGAGCGTGAACTGATCCAGGCGATGGAGAAATATGATGCAACACAGGCTCTTGCTATTATAATGAATCCAAAAACAGGAGAATTATTATCGCTAGCATCCGTACCTGGATTTGATCCACGTGAATACCAATCAGCGGATTCCACTATCTATAACCGGAATTTGCCTGTATGGATGACATACGAGCCAGGTTCCACATTCAAAATTCTGACATTGGCAGCAAGTTTGGAAGAAGACGTCATCGATTTGGAGAATGAAAGTTTTTATGACCCTGGTTACAAAGTCGTTGCAAACGCCAGATTACGATGCTGGAAACGAGAAGGTCATAAAGATCAAACATTTTTGGAAGTTGTAGAAAATTCATGTAACCCTGGATTCATTACGATGGGTCAGCGACTTGGTAGTGAAAGATTAGATCGCTATATTCGTGAATTCGGCTTCGGAAGCTCAACAGAATCAGGCATTGCTGGAGAATCGAAAGGTATTTTGTTTTCCAAGGAAGCATTTGGTCCGGTTGAACAGGCAACCACTTCGTTTGGGCAAGGAATCTCTGTCACCCCAATCCAACAAGTGCAAGCAGTTGCCGCAGCGATTAATGGCGGTAAACTCTATAAACCCTATATTGTAAAATCAATAAAGGACTCTGAAGGTAAGACAATAAAAGAATTTGAACCTGAATTGAAAAGACAAGTAATCAGCGAAGAAACATCAGCTAAAGTGCGTTACGCGCTTGAATCCGTTGTGGCAAATGGATCAGGTCGTAATGCTTTTGCAGACGGACTACGAATAGGTGGTAAAACAGGGACAGCACAGAAAGTTGAGAATGGTCGCTACAAAGATGGTGACTATATCGTCTCCTTCATTGGTTTCGCCCCTGCAGATGACCCTGAACTACTCGTATACCTTGCTATCGATAGTCCAAAGAACTCTATTCAATTCGGAGGCGTCATTGCTGCACCGATTGTTGGACGGATCATTGAAGAAATTGCACCGATTGCTAACATCGAAAGAAGAAAAGAACAGTTGGAAAAAGAATACCGATGGGGGGACGCGATAACATTCCGTTCACCCGATTTACTTGGAATGAATGAAAAAGAATTGCTGTCTCAAAATTATACGTTCAAAATGAAGTGGCATGGAAAAGGTAAGAAAGTGATTCGACAGTTACCCGCTCCCAATACTTTGATGACGGTAGAGGACACCATTCATTTGTACACAGAATAAGCAGTACTTCATTGCCACGCAATTGATAGTAGAAGGAGAACTTAACATGACACTCGGCACTACAGTAACGATAATCGCTGTTTCATTTTTCGTATCAGCGATTATCGGGGTGATCATCATCCCATTACTTAGAAGGTTGAAATTTGGTCAAAGCATACGGGAAGAGGGTCCGCAAGCGCATTTGAAGAAAGCAGGCACTCCCACGATGGGCGGGCTCATCTTCCTTCTTTCCATATTAATTTCAACACTCACTTTATCTTACATAAACGACACATTAACTACTCATACGATTGTGTTATTGATCGTGCTGATCGGTTTCGGAATCATCGGCTTCCTAGATGACTTTATTATCATCGTCGCGAAACGCAACTTAGGATTGACATCACTTCAGAAATTAATCGGACAGATCATCATTGCGATCGTTGCCTTTTTCTTACTGAAACTCGGACCATTCGAAACGACGGTAATGATTCCTTTCACGGAATTTGGAATAGATCTAGGTGTGTTTTATGTGGCATTTTTGGTCTTTTGGCTTGTAGGTTTTTCAAATGCAGTCAACTTAACGGATGGATTGGATGGTCTCGTTGGAGGTACATCGACTATCGCATTCTCTGCATTCGGAGTATTTGCTTTAGCGTATGAGCAAAACGATATCGCGTTATTCGCATTCGTTGTAGCGGGCGCAATGCTTGGGTTTTTGTTATTTAATATTAAACCTGCGAAAGTATTTATGGGAGACACAGGTTCATTGGCATTAGGCGGTGCGCTCGCTATGATTTCAGTATTGATTAAACAGGAATTACTGTTGTTGATCATCGGAATTGTATTCGTAGTCGAAACGCTTTCTGTCATCATTCAAGTTATCAGCTTTAAATTGACTGGAAAACGTGTCTTTAAAATGAGTCCCATTCATCATCACTTTGAATTATCAGGCTGGTCTGAATGGAAAGTAGTGATTGTGTTCTGGGGTGTGGCATTGCTTGCTGCCCTTGTACCGGTCTTTTTGGAGGTCATGTAGATGAAGAATACAGAACAATTCATAGGGAAAAAAGTACTTGTAGTCGGTCTAGCGAAAAGTGGAGTGGCAGCAGCAGGTTTACTTCAACGTCTAGGTGCGGAAGTGGTAGTCAACGACTCTAAGCCGCTAGAAGGAAATGAAGAGGCAATAGAGCTTCAAACTCAAGGAATTGAAGTCATTGGTGGAGGGCATCCAAGTGATTTACTAGAACGAAATTTTGACTTCATCGTGAAAAATCCAGGGATCCCTTATAGCAATTCATTAATAGCTAGTGCTGTGGAACGAAAAATCCCGATTTGGACCGAAGTGGAACTGGCAGGTATTCTCAGTGAAGCACCGATTATAGCCATTACGGGTTCAAACGGTAAGACCACAACCACTACATTGCTTTATCACATGCTCAATATGGCAAAGAAAAAACCGTTGATAGCTGGCAATATTGGCACTGTATCTTGTACAGTGGCAGAAAAAGCGCATGCGAATGAAGTAATTGTACTTGAAGCCTCTTCGTTCCAATTAGCCGGAACGGAAAGCTTTGCTCCGCGCATTGCAATTTTTACGAATTTATATGAAGCGCATTTAGATTATCATGGGTCGATGAAAGAATACTTGGATGCGAAGTTGCAAGTGGCTCGCAATCAAACTTCGGAAGAATACCTGATTTTTAATGCGGATCAAAAGCTCATTAAAGAAGCAATAGAATCATTCGAATCTCAAAAAGTTCCTTTCTCAGTACACGGAAAAACTAGAGAGGGTATTTCAGCAGATGAAGAATGGATTTATTGGTTAGGGGAACCTTTCATAGAAATTAAGCATATTAAATTACCGGGCCGTCACAATTTAGAGAATATCTTATCCGCAACAGCGGCAGCCATCTTGTCAGGGTGTGAAAAAACAGCGATAGAAAATGTATTGAGTTCTTTCACTGGTGTTCGCCATCGCATGCAATTTGTCCGTGAAGCGAAGAGCCGTACAATATACAATGACTCAAAAGCGACTAATACATTAGCGACGAAAAGTGCACTTTCCTCATTTAAGATGCCAATCGTCTTGATTGCAGGCGGACTGGACAGAGGTCATTCGTTTGAAGAATTACGGCCTTATATGAAAAATGTCCGTGCTGTCGTGACGATAGGGGAGACAGCAGAGCGTTTTGCAGAGTTTGCAATATCCTGTGGTGTGACAGAGACGGCCCAGGCATCTACTATGCAGGAAGCTGTGCAGAAGGCGTATGCGTGTAGCTGTGAAGATGATGTAATTTTATTATCGCCGAGCTGTGCAAGTTGGGATCAATACAAAAGTTTTGAAATTCGGGGCGACGAATTTATTGATGCAGTAATGAAGTTGTAAATTCTTTGTAATAGTTGGAGAGTAAAATGAAGAACTGACTGATTAATTTGAGGAAGGATGCGAACGCTGGAGAGAACCTACCGAATAATCTTTTTAACAACCGCCTTACTATTGTCGCTGATTGGATTAGTGTTTGTGCAATCGGCAGGATCTTATTGGGGAGAAGTGCATTATCAAGATTCTTCTCCATTTATCGTCAAGCAAGGCATTTATATGATTATTTCTTTGGCTGTTGCGTATGTGCTGGTCAAAAGTCCGTTAACATCACATCCTAAATTCTGGACCTATTGTTATATAGCTTCGATCCTCATGTTGGTAGCGGTATTAATCCCAGGTATTGGAGCGGTGCGAAACGGATCTCAAAGCTGGATTGCGTTCGGTCCAATCAGTTTGCAACCAGCGGAATTCGTAAAGGTAGCGTTGCTTGGGAAATTAGCAAGCGGTATGAAGAAACATAAAGACAAGTCTTGGCAATGGCAGCATTTCGCTTGGATATTATTACCGGCAACTTTAATCATGTTGCAACCTGACCTTGGCTCTGCCGTCATCATGATAGTATCTGCTTTTGTCATTCTTTTCTTAGCGGGCTATCCATTGTCATTCTTTATCTTTCTTTTCGTCTCAGGACTCGGTGCTTTTATCGCACTCATTCTAGCTGCACCGTATCGTTTGGATCGAATTAAGTCCTACATTGATCCGTGGAATGATCCTCTCGGTACAGGGTTTCAAAGTATTCAATCGTTATTTGCAATTGCCCCTGGTGGATTATTTGGTCATGGCTTCGGGAATAGTCGTCAAAAGTTTTTGTACTTGCCTGAACCTCAAAATGATTTTATCTTTTCCATCATCGCAGAAGAGATCGGCTTTATCGGAGCGGCATCTATCGTGTTGCTGTTTATCTTGTTATTCGCTTCTGCATTCGGTATAGCGATTCGACTGAACAACTGGAATTCGTTTTTAATTGTCACCGGTATGGTGTCCATGATTACTTTCCAAACATTTTTAAATATGGGAGTCGTCTCAGGTTTGCTTCCTGTGACAGGAGTGACGTTGCCTTTCATTAGTTACGGAGGGTCCTCGCTGTTGACCACGTGGCTAGCTGTTGGAACGATTCTACACTACTCTGCGAATAAAAGGGCAGGATGAAGGGAGAACAGGATGTGGAAAAAGTAATAGATATTGAAGATCGGATTCCATCCATGCGTAAAAAACGCAGAAGAAAGGCCAACATCAGCTTTCTTCTGCTCGTCGTGATATTCGTCCTTGTTCTTCTTGCCTTGTTGTATTTTCAATCTTCATTAAGTGATGTTTCAAAAATATCTATTAATGAGACTGTTTTACACGAAAGTGAGGAGTATAAAGATCAGAGTGGATTGTATAAGGGACAATCACTGTGGGGATTCCGTGCTAAAGATATTGAAAAAAATATCAAGGGGATTCCTGGTGTGAAAGATGCTAAAGTGAAACGTGATTTTTACAATGACGTTTCCATTCACGTAACGGAATGGGAACCAGTCGCTTATATAGAGAATCAAACACAATATGATCTATTGTTGGAAAATGGTGATCGCTTAGCAACGACTGATCCTGATATCCTTTCACATGCACCCATCCTAACTGGTTTTACCGATCCTGAAGTGACGGAACGAATGATCAATCAATTACAAGAGATGGATAGTACAGTTTTTGAACTCCTCTCAGAGCTTCGTTATCAAGAAGAAGATAAAATTGACGTATTTATGAGTGATGGATATGAAGTACATGCAGTGATTTTAGGTTTTGCTGATAAAATGTCCTACTATCCAGATATCATTGCTCAATTGCCTAAAGAAGAAAAAGGCGTGCTAGACATCGAAATTGGCGTGTACTTTAAAACATATACAGATTTCTACAAAGAACCAGTACCGATAGATGTGGAGCTTCCACAGCCTACTGAAGGGTCAAACGTAACAAAGGGCAAACCGGTCGAAGTAGAAATGAATAAGGAGGAAAAAAGTGAGCAAGAAACTGAAGAAAACTAGAGAGAAGCGCGGCAAGCAACTAGTGTTTTCCATCGTATTTCTAGTATTGGGCTTCATGCTTGCATTTTCCTATCGAACTATTGGCAGTAAGCAACAAGTGCTGGATTCAGAGCAAACCAATTTATTTCAGCAAGAGGAACAGTATCGCGCGGATTTAATCGATCAGCAAGAAAGAAACAAGGAATTGACAAATGAGTTACTCGAGAAACAACAACAAGTGCATTCGTATGAACAAGACTTCTCCGATAAAGAAAAGAATCATGCGGTTCTTGTAGAAAAAGCACGAGATTTACGATTATTGCTTGGAGATATTCCGTCAAAAGGTGCGGGGGTCAAAGTGACACTCGAAGATGCGGATTATGATCCTTCAGTACAAAACCCGAATGATTATATCGTCCATGAAAGTCACGTCTTACGTGTAATCAATGAATTGAAAATCGCAGGTGCGCAAGGAATGACGATCAACGGGCAACGGATTAATTCGAATTCGTACATAAAATGTACAGGCCCTGTTATTATGGTTGATGGTAGAACGTTTCCAGCACCTTTTATTATAGAAGCAGTAGGGGATCCGAAAGTGCTTTCTCCGGCGCTACATTTAAAGGGCAGTGTCATAGATGGCTTGTTGCGAGATAATATCGTCGTCACACTAGAAGAAATGAAGGAAGTTCAACTGCCTGCGATTCGTGACGAAGTATGATGGATTGTGGGGGGGTAGAGTGAAGCAAAAAACACACTGGAAGTTCACGTTGATTCTCGGTATAGTGGGATTTGTATTGGCTTTACAATATAATTCAATGAATACTACATCTCCACGGGACACACGGGATTTATGGGCGATTCGTAAAGAATTATCAAGTGAAAAGAAAATTCACTCTGAACTCTTGGATGAGATCAGGGGAATTGATCAGACGCTTGCAGCTTATAATGCATCACCTGAAGCCAATGCAGCAAGTGTATTGCAAGACACGTTGGATAAATTGTATAAACAAGCGGGATTCATGCCGACCACTGGTCCAGGATTTGTAATAGAGGTTGCGCCATCCCCAGAAAGTATTGCGTTCGGTTATGAAATAGAGCCAGTATCATCTGAACTGCTGGCTTGGTTTATTAATGTGGTGAATCAACAACAAGGTAATGAGTTGGAGATTGATGGCAAGCGCTTTACTACTTTGAGTTGGATCCGGGAAATCAATGGTAATCTGACAGTCAGTGGGGAAGTGGTTTCTACACCACCGTTCGATATTAAAGTCGTCTCACCTACGAAGGAAGCAAGTGAAAAATTGTACAATCAATTACTGACCACTACCATACAAGATGAGTTTTATTTGGACGACTTAATTTTGACAATTAGTGAACCAACGGACCGCGTTACGTTACAAGGCTGGACGGGCGGTTTTGAAAATCGATTTTTAAAAGAACAAACAAAGGAGTGATGACAAAATGTGGCTACCCTTACTTGGGCTCCTCCTTGGCGTTTCTCTAGGTTTGCTCTCGGATATACAGATTCCGCAAGTATATAATAATTATTTAACTATTGCGATTCTCGCTGCATTTGATACACTATTTGGTGGAATCAGAGCCTATCTTCAGCAAGTGTATGACGACCGAATATTCGTCAGCGGATTTTTCTTCAACATACTATTAGCAGCAGCACTTGCTTTTATTGGTGTACACTTAGGTGTAGATTTATACTTGGCAGCAGTTTTCGCATTTGGCGTACGATTATTCCAGAATATCGCGGTCATCAGAAGAATTCTGCTTGCGAAATGGACGGGTAGAAACAAAAATCCCGACACAAATGTGTAATATTAAATGTTTTTAGAAGAGGGTGTTGAAAATATTTAGACAAAGCAGTCATAATACAATAGAATGGAAGTTACTAGTTACATTAAGGAGGTGTCAATAATTGAGTAAATCAAATCATTACGTATCACTTGATATAGGATCATCCACAATTAAAGTCTTAATTGGGGAGATGGATCAAAATGCCCTGCATGTAATCGGTGTAGGAAATGTACAATCTGCTGGAATTCGCAAAGGAACAATTATTGATATTGATGCCACTGTCCAGTCAATCCGTAAAGCGATTGAACAGGCTGAAAGAATGACAGGCTTAAAAATTGAGGAAGTAGTTCTTGGCATACCTGCAAATGGTGTCCAGTTCCAAAACGTCAAAGGCGTTGTGGCAGTGAACTCTGAAAATCGTGAAATTACAGATGATGATCTAGAAAGAGTTATGAAATCATCACAAGTAATGAATGTTCCACCTGAAAGAGAATTCGTCAATTTAGTGCCAAAGCAATTTATTGTCGATGATTATGATGAAATCACAGATCCCCGTGGTATGATGGGAGTAAGATTGGAAATGGACGCAACGTTAATTACGACGTCCAAAACTCAACTACATAACATTTTACGCTGTGTAGAAAAAGCCGGTTTACAAATTCGTGAAATTTATTTGCAACCGTTGGCGGCAGGTACATTCGCATTATCTGAAGATGAAATGTATCATGGAAGTGCCTTTATCGATATTGGCGGAGGGTCAACTACGGTTTCGGTATTCGCTGAAAATCGTTTGATCAGTACGTCTGTATTACCAGTTGGCGGAGATCATATTACAAAAGACTTATCAATCGTCTTAAAAACACCTACAGAACAAGCTAGAATGATTAAGCATCAGTATGGACACGCTTATTATGATGACGCTTCGGATGAAGAATTATTTGAAGTACCAGTAGTAGGTTCAGATGCAAAAGATCAATACAGTCAGCGTTATATCTCTGATGTGATCGGTTCACGTCTTGAAGAATTGTTTGAATTGATTCTCGAAGATTTGTATGCAACAGGTATCCGTGACTTGCCTGGCGGTATCGTGATCACAGGCGGTACAGCTAAGCTGGACGGAATATTGCAGTTGGCTCGTGATGTCTTTAAAACAAGAGCTAGATTATACACACCAGAATATATTGGTGTCCGTGAGCCGATGTATTCTACTGCGGTTGGCTTGATTCGCTATGCGTATATGGAAGATGTGTTCTTTGGTTATGAAGAAGAGCCAGTTGGTTCACCTCAATCATCAGACTCCATTTATGAAGTTGCGGAACCTTTAGCTAGGCCAGTCAAACCGAAAAAGGAAAAAAGTCAAGGATTCATGAAACGCGCTAAAAAAGTATTCGACAATTTCTTTGAGTAAACATTGTGTTAGGTGGGAAATTGCAGATAATTTAGAGGAGGAAAATCAATGCTTGAATTTGAGACGAACATAGATGCATTAGCGGTAATTAAAGTTATTGGAGTAGGCGGCGGCGGAAACAATGCGGTCAACCGTATGATTGAACATGGAGTGCAGGGCGTAGAGTTTATCGCGGTAAACACGGATGCTCAAGCATTGCAATTATCATCGGCTGAAATTAAACTACAAATCGGTGAGAAGCTTACTAGAGGACTAGGCGCAGGTGCTAACCCTGAAGTAGGAAAAAAAGCAGCTGAAGAAAGTAAAGAGCAGATTGAAGAAGCTCTACGTGGCGCTGATATGGTCTTCGTTACAGCTGGTATGGGGGGCGGAACGGGTACGGGTGCAGCACCGGTTATTGCTCAAATCGCTAAAGATATTGGCGCGTTGACTGTAGGCGTGGTTACACGTCCGTTCACTTTCGAAGGAAGAAAGAGATCTACTTCCGCAGCTGGCGGTATCGCAAGCATGAAAGAAGCAATCGATACGCTAATTGTTATTCCAAACGATAAATTGCTTGAGATTGTTGATAAGAACACTCCAATGCTTGAAGCGTTTAGAGAAGCTGACAATGTATTGCGTCAAGGTGTACAAGGTATCTCTGATTTGATCGCAGTACCTGGATTGATCAACCTTGACTTTGCTGACGTGAAAACAATCATGTATAACAAAGGTTCTGCATTGATGGGAATCGGTATGTCTACTGGTGAAAATCGTGCAGCGGAAGCAGCAAAAAAAGCTATTTCTAGTCCGTTGCTTGAAACATCCATCGATGGAGCCAAAGGTGTCTTAATGAATATTACAGGCGGCTCGAACTTGAGCTTGTTTGAAGTCCAGGAAGCGGCAGATATTGTTGCTACTGCATCAGACGAAAACGTCAATATGATCTTCGGTTCTGTGATTAACGACGACTTGAAAGATGAAATCATCGTAACAGTTATCGCGACAGGATTTAACGAAGAACAGTTAGCTCCTTCAAGACAAAGAGGTGCTGGTGTAACGGGTGGCATTCGCCCACAACGACCTGTACAACAGCAACCGCCAACACAAAGCAGATATGAAGAGCAACCACGTTACGAGCAACAATCTGAGCCTAGACAGCCACAGGTTAATCAGCATCAGCACGAAGAACAACTGGATATCCCAACGTTCTTACGTAATCGTACGCGTCGTAAATAATAAATAGAACAAGCTTCCCGCAGGAGATGAACTTCTCATGCGGGAAGCTTTTTTATGTTTGTTTAAGAGTGATTACGCTAAGTGCTTAAAAATATGTCGAAGATTTTATCGTAAACCATCCAAAGCCCGACAGGTTTTTCATTAAAGCCATGATAATCTGTTTGTAAGGAGGCCGGCATATGTATGGAGAACTGATGATAGGGATCAATATGCTCTTTAACTACGCCATCCTATCATTCACTAATAAAGTTGGAAATCATCAAACGAGCAGGAGGAGGTTATGGAGCGCAGCATTTCTCGGAGCCTTCTTTATTACGTTGTTCCCGTATTCTGTGCTAGCGATGATCTTCACTTTCTTAGGAATGACGTATATTGCATTTGGACAAACGTTTGGTAGTTGGAAAAGTTCGATCCTCGCAGTACTGATCGCGGCTTTCTTCGCAGGAGGAATGTTGACCTTGATCTACGCACAGATTAGTATCAGCGTAAATCAGAGCTTTTTATTCGTAGCAATTGGTCTAACCTATCTTTCGTTATACATCGTGAAGCATAAATGGATTGATACACGCATGATGAATAAGTTAATGAGTTTCACGCTCGATTCAGAATTGAATTTATGGGGGGAAGTAATTCCGCTTAAGGTATTCATCGATACGGGTAATCATTGCGTAGAACCATTATCAGGAGATCCTGTACATTTTATTGGCTATCAGGCAGTAAAAGAACAGCTACCAGTCGACTTCGCTTCAGCACTAGAGTCATGGAATCCTGAAAAATCGCCAGACTTGGCTAGTTTTCCTACCACTTACCAAAGATGTCTTCGGTTAATACGATTGCAGACTGTTCAAGGAGCTTCGTGGGCTGTCGGAATCAAGTACGATAGGTGGTTGCTCGAAGGTGAGTTAATGCCTGTAGGATATGTCGTCTTGACGAGAGAACAGCGTCAATACCCTCAAGGTGCAGCAGCTATTTTGCAAATGAGTGCGATGGATGTACTAAAAGAAGAAGGGAGAACGGCTATATGTTGATAGAAGTGAAAAAATGGGTGTCTTATATTGCGGGATTCTTCAGACGAAAAGGCGGCATATTTTATATTGGTGGACATGAATCCCTTCCTAAGCCTCTCGATAAAGAGCAGGAAGCAAAAATGATTGCAGCATTAATGAAAGGTGACCCAGCAGCACGTGACACATTGATCGAAAAGAATTTACGTCTCGTTGTCTATATCGCAAGACGCTTCGATAATACGAACACGAACATTGAAGATCTTATTAGTATAGGAACGATTGGACTAATCAAAGCAATCGAAACTTTTAAAGCGGATAAAAACATTAAGCTTGCAACGTACGCTTCCCGTTGTATTGAAAATGAAATTTTAATGCATTTGCGTAAAACAAATCGAATTCGTTCAGAAATTTCATTTGATGAGCCGTTGAATTCAGATGCGGATGGAAATGAGTTGCTTCTATCAGATATCTTAGGTACAGATGAAGATATCATTACAGACGACGTAGAGAAAAAGCTGGAGCGTCAATATATGATTGATGCCATTTCCATTTTAGATGAAAGAGAACGTTATATTATGGAACAGCGATTCGGATTGATGGGAACGAATGAAATGACGCAAAAAGAAGTGGCGGATCTTCTTGGTATATCGCAATCTTATATATCTAGACTGGAAAAGAAAATAATTTCTGAGCTACGAGATCGACTAAATCAGCCCATTTCATAACTGGACTTATCGGCAGAAATTGGCGATTCGTGAATTCGCATATTCTAAAGAGTTGAGGACACACTACTCTGTACACTCACCTATAGAATGCGGAGGAAGAGCCAATGGTACGTACAAGAGTAGAGATTTGTGGGATCAATACGTCCGAGCTGCCTTTATTAACTGCAGATGTGATGAAAGAGACATTCATCCGTTTGCAAAGCGGTGACGAATTTGCCAGAGATGAATTGGTATTTGCGAATTTGCGTCTCGTACTTAGTCTTGTTCAGCGCTTTAACTATCGTGGAGAGCAGGCTGATGATTTATTCCAGGTTGGTTGTATTGGGTTGTTGAAAGCCATAGACAATTTCGATTTAAAACATAATGTCCGGTTTTCCACCTACGCTGTGCCGATGATCATTGGAGAAATCAAGCGACATCTTCGTGATCACCATGCTGTTCGTGTATCCAGATCATTACGTGATATCGCGTATAAAGCCATCAGGGCAAAAGAACAATATGTCAACGAACATCAACACGAACCAAGAATTTCAGATCTCGAGAAGATTACAGGCATACCGGAAGAAGATATACTCTTCGCCTTAGATGCTATACAAGACCCTATGTCTTTGCACGAGCCAATGAATAGCGATGGCGGCGATCCGATTTATATGATGGATCAGCTACATGATCAGAGAGTATCTGAAGACCGCTGGATGAACTACGTGTCCATTAAAGATAAGATGGGCGAGCTGGACGAACGTCAACAGCTAATCGTCTCCAAACGATTTTACCTCGGTCAGACGCAAACCGAAATCGCCAAGGAGCTCGGGATCTCACAAGCGCAAATCTCGAGAATTGAGAAGCATGCGATGGAACAGATTCGGCTTGGGATTGAGCAGAAGAAATAGTGATTGCGATTGATATACAGAGACTGTCCTTGCCACTTGAGAGTGGGGAGGGCAGTTTTTGTATTGTTAGCAATGCGAATGTGCGCCTAAAACGATAATCCACGTGTGTGATCATTGGCAGCATTATAGTATCCCAAACCCTATAACTATCACGGCAAGCGCTCATTAATTCGCCTAAGTGATCATAATAACTGTATAAGCGCTCATCAATCACCATAAGCGATCATACTTAGTCGGTGAACGCTCTAAATAGCCAATAAGTGATCAAACCGCTTTCGTAACCGCTCATTAAGCTTTTGCTCTATACCGTACATGAACTTATACATAGAAAAGTTAAAAAGCGCCACTATTTAAAATGAAGTCTGGAACTACTTACAGTCTAACGTGACGATGTAAGTGTAAGAGGTGGCGACTCCTGGAGGACCAGCGCAATATTTCACTTTGAAGTCAGTTTTCCGACGTTCTCATTAAAACTCACTATGCATAGTATGAAAGAAGGAGGGGAAACTATGCGTTTTTCCAGCTTGCAGAAAAAAGAAGTCATTGAACTGAAAAAAGGTTCTTTCCTTGGTTTTGTTCAAGATGCCACAATTGACATCGAAAAAGGTGAGATTGCGCAACTTCATATAGGCGAACTTGAACGCTCCTTTTTCTCAGACAGCAAGTCAAAGGGTGTTCAAAAAATCAATTACAAAGACGTCATGACGATTGGAAAAGATATTATCTTGATTGAGAATAAACGTCTCAACTAATGACTTATCGTTGATATATAATGCCCTAATTGATACAATGAAATAAAGATGATGAAAAGTAGTGATAATATGGAACAAGTAGAACAACGACTAGCAACTATACAAAAACAAATAAACGAAGCATGTGAAACATCAAATCGTAGCTCGAATGACATCACGCTAATAGCTGTCACGAAGCAAGTGTCTCCCGCTAGAGCGCAGTCCCTACTAGATATTGGGATTACGGACTTAGGAGAAAATCGTCTCGAAGGATTGCTCGAAAAACAAGAAGCGATTGAAGATCGGGTAAAGTGGCACTTCATCGGTAACTTACAGACGCGCAAAGTTAAAGAATTAGTCAATACGATTGACTGCCTTCATTCTTTGGATCGGTTAAGTCTTGCGAAAGAAGTGAATAAGCGGGCAAGTAAGCCGCTAGATTGTTTTGTACAAGTCAATGTTTCAGGCGAAGAATCTAAATCCGGGATCACTCCGGATGAAGTAGATATGTTCTTTGAACAATTGGCAACTTACGAAAATATTCATGTAATTGGACTCATGACAATGGCGCAAAATACCGATGATGAATCTGTAGTTCGCAACACATTCCGTTCTTTACGTGAACTACGAGACAGAATCGTAGCTAAAGGATTGTCTTATGCACCGTGTACCAAACTATCCATGGGTATGTCTAATGACTTTACAATCGCGATAGAAGAAGGTGCAACGCATATACGTATCGGCACTGCATTGGCCGGGTCAGAAAGCGGGGAAACTGAATGAGCCTCAAAAAACGACTAGAAAAAATGTTTTGGGTACAGGAAGAAGACTTAGTTCAACAACCGAAAGCTCAAAATAAACCAACAAAAGGTGAACAAGCAATGGCTCGTAAAGAGATGAAGAAGTTAGGTGGTAAGAAACGAGCTGTCAATAGTCGTCCTCAAGCATCTCAGCAACCACCATCATCTACACAAGCGCCAGTAATTAGTCTGCAAAGTCTACAAAAATCATCAAAAGTCATTCTACTCGAGCCGCGTTCATATGCAGAAGTAGAGGATATTGCAGAACATCTGAAAAACCGCCGTTCTGTCGTAGTGAACTTACAGCAGATAGAACGGGATCAAGGATTTCGTATTATTGATTTCCTGAGTGGTACAGTTTATGCCCTTGGTGGCGACATTCAACGAATTGGCGCAGATATATTTTTATGTGCACCCGACAACGTAGAAGTAGCCGGTAAAATTACGGAATTTCTATCAGAACAACAAGAACGATAGGCTACGCAACTTAGAACTTTCAACCAATGAAAGTCGAACAATTTGAATGAGGTGTACATGTTATTATGATCGCATTATTAAATAATTCTTATTTATTGATCTCTGGAGCCCTACAATTATATTCTATCCTGTTGGTCATTTATATTTTAATGTCATGGGTTCCTTCTACTAGAGAAACCAAATTTGGGCAGCTTATAGCAAAAGTAGCAGAACCATATTTAGGTTTTTTCCGTAAGTTCATACCGCCGTTTGGTATGATTGATTTTTCACCGATTGTCGCATTACTATCATTACAATTAATTAGCCGAGGGATTGGTCAGATTTATTTAATGATTTTCCAAGCATTAGTAAATTAAGTATAACCTTAACTGAAATTGGAAATCCTCACAAGGTGGGGATTTTTTTATATAAGGAGAAGAAATAGAATGGATTCGATATTTCAACATTTTCGTAAAGAAGAACAACCGTTTATTGAAAAAGTAAATAGTTGGGTGAAAGAAGTAGAAGATACGTACGCACCTAAGCTAACAGAGTTTATGGATCCACGTCAGCGCTTTATAACAGAATCAATTGTGAGGAATTCAGATCTTACGTTGACGGCTGAAGGTGGTTTTCACGATGCGGAACGCCAGCGTGTGTTAATCTATCCTGATTATTACACTCCGACCAAAGAGGATTTTCAAATCAGTATATATAAGGTGAACTATCCGCAAAAATTCGTCACAATGAAGCATTCCCAGCTTCTTGGATCTTTACTGTCTGTTGGAATTGAGCGTTCGCGGTTTGGTGATATTCAACTAACCGAAGAAGCAGTACAATTTGCGGTTGCTCAGGAAGTGTCTGAATACATCCATGTCCATTTCACTCAAGTCGGCAAAGTGAAAGTTTCTGTAGAGCCAGTTCTGAACACAGAAGACTTCATCAATGTAAAAGAAGAGTGGACAGAAGAGCTTCATATTGTGAGTTCATTGCGTTTGGATGTAGTTGTAGCGGCATTAACAAACAGTTCAAGAGCTAAAGCTTCGTCACTTATTAAGGCGGAGAAAGTAAAAGTGAACTGGGCTATGATTGATCAACAAGCATTTGAAGTAGAAGAATATGATGTTCTATCCATCAGAGGATATGGCCGCTTTAGAATCATGAGTATCGAAGGCCGTACAAAGAAAGATAAAATTCGGGTGATGATCGGTGCGCTAGTCTGAATTGAATCCTTGATAAATTAAGAAAAGTAGTGTTTAATCAAGTAGTAAACACAATCACATTGTAAACTATGTAAGCATACTGAAAGGAGAAAGCGTATTATGGCTTTAACCCCTACGGATATACATAACAAAACGTTTAATACGAAATTTCGTGGCTATGATGAAGATGAAGTGAATGGTTTTCTAGAACAACTGATGAAAGACTATGAAAATGTACTAAAGAAAAATGAAGATCTTGAAAAAACGGTTTCTGACAATGAAGTAAAGATTACTCACTTTAATTTAATAGAAGAAACGATGCAAAAATCGATTCTAATTGCACAAGAAGCTGCAGAAGACGTTCGTAAAAATGCTATTCAAGAATCAAAGTTAATCATTTCCGAAGCAGAAAAGAATGCAGATCGTCTTGTAAATGACGCACTTGCGCAGGCAAGAAAGATTGCACTCGAAGTGGAAGTGTTGAAGAAACAGTCAAAAGTATTCAAAAGTCGTTTCAAGATGATGGTAGAAGCACAACTTGATATGATCAATACAGAAGATTGGGACGACCTATTGAAGTATGAGTTGGATACATCTAGCGTAGAAAGTGTAGCTGAGCAAGAGTTAGATATTCCGAATGTAGACAGTCTAGACGAAGAACTAGTTAAGAAGAAGGAAGAAGCTTGACAACTTCCGAACACATTTTTATAATGAAAAGTAAATCAAAATGAAGAAGCGTTGACGGAAAGAGTACTTTCTGATATTGCCCATAGCGAGCCGGGGGCGGTGTAAGCCCGGTGGTACATCAAAAAGGAAAATCACTCCTGAGCTAGAACCTTTATGTAACTCTTGGTTCTCGGTATCACACTGCCGTTATTAGTGTCTAAGCGGCAATTGCTTTATGCAATTGCAAGTAGGGTGGTACCGCGAGAATGAACCTCGTCCCTTTTTGGGATGGGGTTTTTCTGATTTCTCAAGCGTAAGAGTGCCTGGAACTAGTTGATTTCATTTCTACAGAAAAAATGAATCACCCATATTTTAAGGAGGAATTATAATGGAATATAAAGATACATTGCTTATGCCAAAAACTGATTTCCCTATGCGTGGCAACCTGCCAAATAATGAGCCGAAAATGCAGGAAGAGTGGAATGAAAAGAATATCTATCAGCAAGTGCAGGAACGTACTGCAGATCGTCCGTCCTTCATATTGCATGACGGACCTCCCTATGCGAACGGTGACTTACACATGGGTCACGCACTTAACAAAGTATTAAAAGATTTTATCATTCGTTATAAATCAATGTCTGGCTTCCGTGCTCCGTATGTACCGGGGTGGGATACACATGGTTTGCCAATTGAGCAAGCACTTGTGAATAAAAAAGTCGATCGCAAGAAAATGAGCACAGCTGAATTCCGTAAAATGTGTGAAGAGTATGCACTTCAACAAATCGACAATCAGCGTAAACAATTTAAGCGTCTCGGTGTTCGCGGAGATTGGGAAAATCCATATATCACGTTGAAGCCTGAATTTGAATCTCGTCAAATTCAAGTATTTGGTGAAATGGCTAAAAAAGGATATATCTATAAAGGATTAAAGCCTGTTTATTGGTCACCTTCAAGTGAGACAGCGTTAGCAGAAGCAGAAATCGAATATCAAGATAAAAAGTCCGCATCTATTTATGTAAGCTTCCCAATCCAAGACGGAAAAGGTGTACTGGATCATGATGTGAAGTTCCTGATCTGGACAACAACGCCTTGGACAATTCCTGCAAACTTAGGAATTTCTGTTCATCCTAAATTTACGTATGCAGTAGTAAAAGTACAAAACGAGAAATTTGTAGTAGCAAAAGACTTAGTGGAGTATTTGGCGAAAGAATTGGAATGGGAAGAGTACTCAATCGAAAAGGAAATTCAAGGTGTAGAGCTTGATCGCATCGTTGCGAGACATCCATTCTATGATCGTGATTCATTAGTTATGCTAGGTGAGCATGTTACTGCAGATGCTGGTACAGGCTGTGTTCATACAGCACCAGGTCACGGTGAAGATGACTTCTACGTGAGTAAGCAATACGGAATTGATGCATTATCTCCAATTGATGACCGCGGTGTCATGACGGAAGAAGCACCGTTTTTCGAAGGTATGTTCTATGAAGATGCGAATAAAGCAGTGACTGAAAAACTGGAAGAAGTCGGAGCGCTTCAAAAGTTGTCATTCTTCACTCACTCGTATCCGCACGATTGGCGTACGAAGAAGCCAGTCATCTACCGTGCAACTTCGCAATGGTTCGCTTCTATTGAATCGTTTAGAAGTGATTTACTCGAAGCAATTCGTACTACTACATTCACGCCATCTTGGGGTGAAACGCGTTTATTCAATATGGTCCGTGACCGTGGCGACTGGTGTATTTCTCGTCAGCGTGTATGGGGTGTTCCAATTCCGGTATTCTATGCGGAAAATGGCGAAGTAATTCTGACAGATGAAACGGTCAGTCATGTAGCAGATTTATTCCGGGAACATGGATCAAATGTTTGGTTCGAACGTTCTGCAAAAGAACTATTACCTGAAGGCTACACGCACGAAGGAAGTCCGAATGGCGAGTTCACGAAAGAAACAGACATTATGGATGTCTGGTTCGACTCTGGAACAACACATCAAGGTGTACTTGATGAACGTGATAACCTTCGTTATCCGGCAGATTTATATCTTGAAGGTTCGGATCAATATCGCGGTTGGTTTAACTCTTCATTGACGACTAGCGTAGCGATCAATGGTATTGCACCGTACAAAGGCATCTTGAGCCATGGTTTCACATTGGACAAAAATGGCCGTAAGATGAGTAAATCTCTAGGGAATGTAATCGTCCCTTCAAAAGTCATCAATCAACTTGGCGCAGACATCGTGCGTCTATGGGTATCATCTGTAGATTATACTGCTGATGTTCGTGTGTCTGATTCGAACTTTAAGCAAGTTTCAGAAGTCTACCGTAAGATTCGTAATACTATTCGTTTCTTGCATGGTAACGTAGCTGACTTTAATCCAGCTACAGATCGTGTAGCATTTGATGATATGCGTGCAGTTGATCAGTACGTCTATGTGAAGTTGCAAGATTTGACTGAGGAAGTGCTTACAGCATACGAGCAGTATGCGTTCCCTACTGTCTACCACGCAATCAATAATTTCTGTACAGGTGTACTCAGCTCGCTTTACCTGGACATTGCGAAAGATGTAGTCTATATCGAAGCTGAGAATCATCCAGATCGTCGTGCAATGCAGTCGGTGATGCATGATACCTTGATTACACTAGTCAAGCTCATCACACCAATCTTGCCACACACAGCAGACGAAATGTGGAAATATATTCAGTACGTTGAAGAAGATAGTGTCCAATTGACGGATATGCCTGAAGCTGATCATAAAGGCGAAGTAGCGGACAAGCTTCGTGAGCGCTTCGATAACTTGATGGATATTCGTGATGATGTTTTGAAAGCTCTTGAAGAAGCACGAAACGCGAAAGTAATCGGGAAATCTTTGGAGGCAAAAGTTACTGTTGTGTTGCCTGAAGCTCAACGTGGTATTTTGCAAGCAGAGGATATTGATTTCGCACAATTCTTCATCGTCTCGGACTTTGAAGAGAGTACAGATGCAGAGTTGCCGAATGCATTGAAACTAGAAAATGCAACGGTCTTGGTAGAACCTGCTGAAGGTGAAAAATGTGAACGATGCTGGACAATCTCTCAAACGGTTGGAGAAGATGCAGAACATTCGACACTATGTACACGATGCGCGACTGTTGTGAAAGAAAACTATGCGTAAGCAATTTTGATGTTACAGCCATCATCATTCATTCGTGGATGATGATGGCTTTTTTTGCATAGCGGGACTAAGAAACGTAATGGAAGACGAGTTTTTGTGGTAAACTAAAGAAGAAATTAGCTGGACGGAGGGTAATGAAGTGATCGTTTATTATGCAATCGCTGCACTGATCGTTGGCTTGGATCAGTTGACGAAATGGCTAGTTGTGAAAAATATGGAGTTGGGTGAACATATCTCTGTTCTGGATCCTTATATTGCATTGCTATCTCACCGTAATCGTGGTGCTGCATGGGGAATGCTTGAAGGGAAGATGTGGCTATTTTTTATTGTGACCATTGTAGTTGTAGCGGCTATAATTTATTTCTTCCATACAGAAGGTAAAAAGGATCGACTACTAGGTGTGAGTCTAATGTTATTGCTAGGCGGTGCGATAGGGAACTTTATCGATCGACTGGTAAGAGGAGAAGTAGTAGATTTCATTAGCGTCTTGATTCCTGTTATAAATTATGATTTTCCGATATTTAATGTGGCAGATGCCGCGCTGACAATTGCTGTCATACTTATTTTGTTACACGTAGTGCTTGATGAAAAAAAGAAAAAGAAAAAGGTGTCGTAATGGGAAGATTTGAATATGAAATAACAGAAGAACTTACAGGTAATCGAATAGACAAAGCATTGGCTACTCTACAACCGGACTGGTCACGTACGCAAATCCAGCAATGGGTAAAAGATGAACATATTAAGGTAAATGACAGTTCAGTTAAACCGAACTATAAAGTGAAAACAGATGATCAAGTCATTGTAGAGCTACCAGAAGTGGAAGAGTATGATGTAGAAGCTGAAAATTTACATCTTGAAATCGTTTACGAAGATCAAGACGTATTGGTTGTCAACAAACCGGTCGGAATGGTTGTTCACCCATCAGCAGGTCATGTGAGTGGAACTTTAGTGAACGGATTGATGCACCAAGTAACAGATTTGTCAGGCATTAATGGTGTCTTACGTCCTGGTATTGTGCATCGTATTGATAAAGATACTTCGGGGTTATTGATGGTAGCCAAAAATGATAAAGCGCACGTTTCATTAGTTAATCAGCTCGTCGCTAAATCAGTTAATCGTGTATATACTGCTCTAGTTCACGGACATATTCCGCATGATAACGGTACAATAGATGCACCAATCGGGCGTGACAAACGTGATCGTCAACGAATGGCGGTTGTGGACGAGGGGAAAAATGCAGTTACACACTTTAAGGTTCTTGAACGTTTTGGCGCATATACATTGGTTGAATGCCGCCTGGAAACAGGAAGAACTCACCAGATCCGTGTGCATATGAAATATATTGGTTATCCTCTTGTAGGAGACCCGAAATACGGTCAGAGAAAAACAATTGATTTTGGCGGTCAAGTACTGCATGCGGGTACTGTTGGTTTTGATCACCCGACAACAGGTGAATATATGGAGTTTACCGCGCCGTTACCTGAAAATTACAAACAATTACTCAATGAATTACGTTCGTAATAAGCGTTGACAAACGCTTATTACGAGTTGTATACTCTATTAAGCAATTGAATAGCGATACCTTTAACGTCAGTCCTGTGAGGCTGGGAAGGTTGCACGGAATTACATGATAGCTTACTGCGGTAAGTATCGATGTATGCTTTTTTCTGCACGTCCGCCCTCCAGTCTACTCTGACTGGAGGGCTTTTTTTATAAAAAAAGGTAAAAGGAAAGGGGATTCAATGATATGACGGAAAAAGCAGAAATACTAGATGAACAAGCTATCGCACGGGCGGTCACACGCATTGCCCATGAAATTATTGAAAAGAACCGAGGCATTGATCACTGTATATTAGTTGGCATCAAGACAAGAGGTGCGATATTAGCGAAACGCTTAGCAGATAAAATTGAACTGATTGAAGGTAAACCTATTAAAACAGGTGAACTGGACATCACATTGTACCGGGATGATCTTCAATTAAAGAATCAGCAAGGAGAAGCATTTGTACAACAGGTAGATATTGAACATGATGTAGCGAATCAAAAAGTCATCCTTGTAGATGATGTTCTCTATACAGGTAGGACGGTTCGGGCTGCATTAGATGCCATCATGGACTTAGGAAGACCTTCTTCCATACAGCTAGCTGTATTAGTAGACCGAGGTCATCGCGAATTACCGATACGTCCGGATTTTGTCGGAAAGAATATCCCGACTTCAAATGAAGAACGAGTAGTAGTGAGTGTGATTGAAAAAGATGGAACGGATGGAGTTACCATTCACACACGAACATTATAAGCGGCTGGGGGAAATGATAGATGAGTGTAAAAGTATTGGATGTACATGAAAAACCGCAACCTATTCGCTGGCTGGCACTAAGTTTACAGCATATGTTCGCCATGTTTGGCGCTACAATTTTAGTACCACAACTAGTAGGTTTAAGCCCTGCCATCGCTCTATTAACGAGTGGAATCGCAACGATCGTATTTATTATCGTGACAAAGTTTCAAGTACCAGCCTATCTAGGCTCTTCATTCGCTTTTATTGTACCGATTCAGATGGCGACACAATCGGGTGGTATAGGAAGCGCAATGATCGGTAGTATGTTCGTGGCATTGGTCTATGCGATTATATCGTTACTGATTTATAAAACTGGCTACAACTGGATTATGAAGTTATTACCACCTATTGTAGTGGGACCTGTCATTATGGTCATCGGATTGGCCATTGCACCGACAGCTATTAGTATGGCGAGCACGATTAATGTTAACGGAGCGGATGTATACAGTGGCTTACACTTTTCCGCGGCTTTAGTAACACTGGCTTCGGCAGTATTCTGCTTGATGTTCTTTAAAGGAATTATCAGCTTGATGCCAGTTCTCATAGGTATCGTAGTTGGATATATCTACTCCGCTTTCATTGGTATTCTAGATTTTAGCCAAGTGGTAGAAGCCAAGTGGTTTGCGGTACCGGAGATGCTGATTCCGGGTGTTGATTACGAGTTCGTCGTAACACCGACATTGCTGATCATTATGGTACCAATCGCGATTGTCACTATCTCTGAGCATATTGGGCACCAACTTGTTCTAGGAAAAGTAGTAAACCGAAATTATATTGAAAATCCTGGATTACACAGATCATTGCTTGGCGATGGACTGGGGACACTAATGAGTGGTTTAGTCGGAGGACCACCCAAAACTACATACGGTGAAAATATCGGTGTACTTGCTATCACGCGGGTCTACAGTGTTTATGTGATCATGGGGGCTGCAGTATTTGCGATACTCTTCTCCTTTATAGGTAAAATTATGGCGTTGATTGCCACGATTCCTACAGCAGTACTCGGCGGGATATCCATTCTGTTGTTTGGTATCATCGCTTCATCAGGAATGCGGATGCTCATCGACCACAAGATCGACTTTGATAATCAGCGGAATCTTGTCATCGCATCCATCATTCTCGTCATAGGAATCGGTGGGGCGACAATCAACATAAGCGAAACATTCCAAATCGGTGGTATGGCACTGGCTGCAATTGTCGGAGTTCTGCTGAACCTAGTATTGCCAGGTAAAACAGATGATACCTTGATGGATGAGGAAGAATAAAAACAAAAAGCAGTTCGTGCATGAAGTACTTGCATTTCGTGAAGGAGGAACATCTGATGGAACATTTAGTTTCAATGAAAGACCTGACAGTGGAAGAAATCATGCTCATACTCGATCGGGCAGCGATTTTTAAGCGGCTAGGCTTCAGGGAATTGCCTGGAACATACACCGTCTGCAACTTGTTTTTTGAACCGAGTACGAGAACGAAAACAAGTTTTGAAATGGCAGAACGTAAAGTAGGCGCGCAAATCATCCCCTTTGAGACGAGTTTCTCAAGTACCTTAAAAGGTGAATCTTTGTATGATACGATTAGGACGTTGGAAGCAATAGGTTTGGATGCCTTAGTCATTCGTCATCCAGCAGATGGTTTCTATGAAGAACTAATTAAACGAACGAATGTTGCAATCATTAATGCAGGCGATGGGTCAGGTCAACACCCGACACAATCCCTGCTCGATATCTTCACAATACAAGAGGAATTCGGTCATTTTGAAGGACTGAAAGTATTGATTGCGGGAGATATCGCTCACAGTCGTGTAGCTCGCTCAAATGCAGAAGCTTTGCGGAAGTTAGGAGCTGAGGTCACGTTCCTTTGCCCACCAGAATGGGCGGGGGAATTCGACAGTGTCGATAATTGGGACGAAGTAATTGAAACGAGTGATGTTGTTATGCTCCTTCGAGTACAACACGAACGTCACAATACAGAGATGGCATATACGAAAGCTGCTTATCACGAGCAATACGGTCTAACTATAGAACGAGCAGCTAGAATGAAAAAAGGTGCAATCATCATGCATCCAGCTCCAGTAAATCGTGATGTAGAAATAGCGGATAGTTTAATAGAAAGTCCACAATCACGAATTTTTAAACAGGTAGAAAACGGTGTCTACATTCGGGCAGCTGTTCTAGAACTTATATTGAAGGGGCGGAAGTAATATGAACACGTTAATTCAACAAGTGCAAATGGTAAACGAAGAAGGCAAGATCGTTGAAACAGATATTAAAATTGCAGATGGAAAGATTACGGAAATAGGTAATCAACTAGCAACAGACGGATATGAAGTAATCGAAGGAAAAGGGTTACTCGTATCACCGGGGTTCATCGATGTACATGTACATCTGCGTGAGCCAGGTGGGGAACATAAAGAAACAATTGAAACAGGTACACATTCGGCAGCTAAAGGTGGATATACGACAATTTGTCCAATGCCCAATACGCGTCCAGTACCTGACACAATAGAAAACCTTGAAAAGGTCAATACATTAATTAAAGACAATGCTAAAATTCGTGTGCTTCCTTATGCGTCGATCACAATCAGAGAAGCGGGAAAAGAACGCACTAATCTTTCTGAATTAAAAGAACATGGCGCATTCGCTTTCACGGACGACGGTGTAGGTGTACAAGAAGCAGGTATGATGTACGAAGCGATGCAAGATGCAGCGAAGATCGACATGGCTATTGTGGCGCACTGCGAAGACAATACATTAATCTATGGTGGCGCAATGCACGAAGGAAAACGTAATAAAGAACTAGGCTTACCAGGAATTCCTTCCATCGCAGAATCCGTACATATTGCACGCGATATTTTACTTGCGGAAGCGGCGGGCGCACATTATCACGTATGTCATGTCAGCACAAAAGAATCGGTTCGCGTAATCCGAGACGCAAAAAGAGCAGGTATTCATGTAACAGGGGAAGTCAGCCCTCACCACTTGTTGTTGACAGAAGATGATGTGCCTGGAGATGATGCAGATTGGAAAATGAATCCTCCGCTTCGTGCCATCGAAGACCGCGAGGCATTACGTGAAGGTTTGATGGATGGCACATTAGATTGTATTGCAACTGACCACGCACCGCATACAGCGGATGAAAAAGCAGTAGGTTTTGCAAAAGCACCGTTTGGCATCACAGGATTTGAAACAGCATTTCCTTTACTCTATACAAATTTCGTCAAGCCAGGATACTGGACACTCAAACAACTTCTTGATTGGATGACAGTGAAGCCTGCAGAAGTGTTCAACTTGCCGTACGGTAAGCTTGAAGTAGGTGCTGAAGCAGATCTAGTATTACTTGATCTGGAAAAGCAACAAAAAATCGACCGTACGACATTTGTTTCAAAAGGTAAGAACACACCATTTGACGGAGTAGAATGCGCTGGATGGCCTGTAATGACAATTTTCGGTGGGAACATCGTATGGAAGGATGGTCAATGATGACAAAAAGATACTTAGTATTGGAAGACGGTTCCATTTTTGAAGGAAAAGCATTTGGAGCAGAAAATGCTTCAATAGGAGAAGCTGTGTTTGCAACAGGCATGACAGGATATCAGGAGACGATTTCAAATCCTTCAGGTTGTGGACAAATCGTTGTAATGACCTATCCGCTAATCGGTAACTATGGTATTAACCGAGACGATTATGAATCCATCGACCTAGCAATCAACGGTTTAGTCGTCAGAGAGTTGACAGAAGAGCCTTCAAATTTCCGTAGCGGCATGTCACTAGGAGACTTGCTTATCTTAAAAGGGATCCCAGGCATCCAAGAGATTGATACGCGTAAACTAACACGCCTATTACGTGACAAAGGTTCGTTACGAGGGAAATTAACTGCTGCTGGAGAAGAGATCGATACCGATGCAACTGTTGCAGAACTTCAACAATATGAATTGCCTACAGATTTAGTAGCCAAAGTATCTACTAAGCGTCCATATCCAAGCCCAGGCTTAGGCAAGCGTGTCGTCGTCATCGACTATGGTATTAAACATGGCATTTTGCGTGAATTAAATAAGAAGGACTGCGATGTTATAGTCGTACCTCACGATACATCAGCAAAAGAAATTTCAGCGTTGTTCCCAGACGGAATTTTATTATCAAATGGACCAGGAAATCCTGAGGACGTAGAAGGTGCAGTCGAGACAATCAAGGAATTACTTGGCAAGAAACCTATCTTCGGTATCGGACTGGGCCATCAATTATTTGCCCTCGCATGCGGTGCTAAAACAGCGAAAATGAAGAACAGCCATATTGGCGGTAACTATCCAGTAAAAGACTTGAATACGAATCGTACAGATCTAACAGCGCAAAGTCATGGGTATGAAGTACTTGAAGATTCTTTAGCAGGAACAGGTCTTGAAGTGACACATAGAGCGTTGAATGACAATTGTATTGAAGGGCTTCGAAGTGAAAAGCTGGAAGCATTCGCTGTACAGTTTCACCCGGAAGCATCACCAGGACCACAAGATTCTAACTATATATTTGAGCGTTTCATTCAACTAATGACTGCAAGCAACCGAAAGGAGAATACTAATGCCTAAACGTACTGACATAAAATCCATCCTCGTGATCGGTTCAGGTCCAATTGTAATTGGACAAGCAGCAGAATTTGACTATGCAGGTACACAAGCCTGTTTATCTCTTAAAGAAGAAGGGTATCGAGTCATTCTGATTAACTCAAACCCAGCAACTATTATGACGGATACTGAAATGGCGGATAAAGTATATATCGAGCCTATCACACTTGAATTCGTTAGCCGCATTATTCGTAAAGAACGCCCAGATGCACTACTAGCGACTCTAGGCGGTCAAACTGGTTTAAACATGGCCATTGAATTGCACGAATCAGGAATTCTAGATGAACTAGGAATTGAGATTTTAGGTACAAAACTCGATGCAATCCATAAAGCGGAAGACCGCGATTTGTTCCGTACATTAATGAATGAAATGGGTGAACCTGTTCCAGACAGTGATATCATCCATAACATCGATGAAGCCTATGCATTTGTTAAGGAAATTGGTTATCCAGTGATCGTCCGTCCGGCGTTTACGCTTGGTGGAACGGGTGGCGGAATTTGTCACAATGATGAAGATTTAGAAGAAATCGTAGCGAGCGGTTTGAAATATAGCCCAGTTACACAGTGTCTTTTAGAGAAATCCATCGCAGGCTTCAAAGAAATTGAATATGAAGTAATGCGTGACTCCGCAGATAATGCAATTGTCGTATGTAACATGGAGAACGTCGATGCTGTGGGTATCCATACAGGAGATTCTATCGTAACGGCGCCATGTCAGACATTAACTGACCGTGAAAACCAGATGCTTCGTAACGTTTCATTGAACATCATTCGCGAGTTGAAAATCGAAGGTGGCTGTAACGTACAGCTAGCACTCGATCCGGATAGCTTTGATTATTACATTATTGAAGTGAACCCGCGTGTGAGTCGTTCATCTGCATTAGCTTCCAAAGCGACAGGTTATCCAATCGCGAAACTTGCTGCGAAAATTGCTGTCGGTTTAACGCTGGATGAAATGATGAATCCGGTAACAGGTAATACGTATGCTTGCTTTGAGCCTACATTAGACTATGTAGTAACGAAAATCCCGCGTTGGCCATTCGATAAATTCGAATCGGCGAAACGAAACTTGGGTACGCAGATGAAAGCGACAGGTGAAGTAATGGCGATGGGCCGTACTTTTGAAGAGTCCATCATGAAAGCTGTCCGTTCTTTGGAAACAGGTCAATTCGATTTATCACTTCCAGGTGGCAATGAAATGTCCGATGAATGGATCGAACAACGGATTCGCAAAGCTGGCGATGAGCGTCTATTCTTCATCGGAGAAGCATTACGTCGGGGTGTAACAATCGAAACTATACACGAGTGGAGCGCAATCGATTTATTCTTCTTACGTAAATTCGAAAACATTGTTCGGTATGAAGAGATATTGAAAGATAATCCGTATGATAAGGAAATTGGTTATAAAGCAAAACGTCTTGGATTCCCTGACATGACGATTGCGAAGTTATGGAAAACAACAGAACGTGAAGTATATGACTGGAGACAAGCTCAAGGTTTAGTTCCTGTCTATAAGAAAGTGGATACATGCGCTGGGGAATATGAGTCGGATACACCATACTTCTACGGTACGTATGAAGACGAAAATGAATCTGTAAGAACGGATAAGAAGAGCGTGATCGTCTTAGGTTCAGGCCCAATCCGTATTGGACAAGGTGTCGAGTTCGATTATGCGACCGTACATTGCGTATGGGCTATACAACAGTCAGGTTATGAAGCAATCATCGTCAATAATAATCCTGAAACAGTTTCGACCGACTTCTCAATCTCTGATAAGTTGTACTTCGAACCGTTAACGATTGAAGACGTCATGCATATCGTAGATCTTGAGCAACCTGAAGGTGTCATTGTACAGTTCGGTGGTCAAACAGCGATTAACTTAGCGGATGAATTGGAAGCGCGCGGCGTGAAAATTCTAGGTACATCACTTGAAGATATCGACCGTGCAGAAAATCGTGATAAATTTGAGAGTGCTTTGCATGAAATTGGTGTACCACAGCCACTTGGAAAGACGGCTTTATCAGTTCCAGAAGCAGTCGTTATCGCAACAGAAATTGGTTATCCAGTTCTAGTCCGTCCATCGTATGTATTAGGTGGTCGTGCAATGGAAATCGTCTACTATGAAGAGGAATTACTTCAATACATGGAGAACGCGGTAAAAGCTAGCCCTGAACATCCAGTATTGATCGACCGGTACTTAACAGGAACGGAAATCGAAGTCGATGCAATTTGTGACGGAGAAACGGTGTTAATTCCTGGCATCATGGAACATATCGAGCGTGCAGGCGTTCACTCGGGTGACTCAATTGCAGTCTACCCTCCACAAAACTTGTCGCAATCCATGATCGAAACGATTGCTGACTATACGAAACGTTTGGCACTTGGGCTCAAAATTCGCGGGTTAATGAATATCCAGTTCGTTATTTCAGAAGGACAAGTTTACGTAATCGAAGTGAACCCACGTTCAAGCCGTACAGTACCATTCTTGAGTAAAATTACGAATATCCCAATGGCAAATGTCGCAACTCAAGCGATCTTGGGTAAATCTATTTTGGAACAAGGCTATACCGACGGACTTGCACAAGCACCAGCAGGCGTCTATGTCAAAGTACCAGTCTTTTCTTTCGCAAAGCTTCGTCGTGTAGACATTACACTTGGGCCTGAAATGAAATCAACAGGTGAAGTAATGGGTAAAGATGTAACATTGGAAAAAGCTTTGTACAAAGGCTTAGTAGCGGCTGGAATGGAAGTAAAAGAATACGGTACTGTGCTAATGACAGTTTCCGATAAAGATAAAGAAGAAATTGTTGATATCGCAAAACGTTTCATTGAAACGGGATATCGTATTGTGGCAACAGAAGGTACGGCTAAAGTACTTGAAGCAGAAAATATTGAAGTGAGAACAGTAGGTAAAATCGGAACAGAAGGTCCGACGTTGATCGATGTTATCCAAAAAGGACAAGCGCAATTGGTGATCAACACTTTGACAAAAGGAAAACAACCGGCACGTGATGGCTTTAGAATTCGACGCGAAACAGTTGAAAATGGTGTACCTTGCTTAACTTCGATTGACACAGCTGCAGCGATGTTATCCGTCATCGAATCCATGACATTCCAGACGGATGCTATGCCAAAGCCGCAGGTGGTTCAATGATTATCCAAGATTTGATGACCGTCGAATCGCAACAGGAAATCGCGAAAAATATTTTTGAAATGAAATTAACAGGCAAGTTGGTCGGAGAAATTACTTCTCCGGGCCAATTTGTTCACATACGAGTGTCGGATTCATTTGAACCGTTATTACGACGTCCGATTTCAATAGCCGAAATTAATCCTGAGAAAGATGAAATGACTATTATCTATCGCGCAGAAGGACGAGGCACTTCGCTTTTGTCTGAAAAGCGTGAGGGAGATATAGTGAATGTACTAGGACCCTTAGGAAATGGTTTTCCCGTTGAAGAAACAGCGGCTGGGCAAACAGCTGTATTGATTGGTGGCGGAATCGGTGTGCCTCCTCTTTATGAGTTGTCAAAACAGCTAACTGCAAACGGAGTGAACTGTATTCACATTCTTGGTTTCGAATCGGATCAAGTCGTTTTCTATGAAGAAGAATTTGCGGCTTTAGGTGAAACATATATCGCAACAGTTGATGGCAGTAACGGTACACAAGGATTTGTTACGAACGTCATGAGTGAGATATCTGATGACTTTGAAACATTTTATAGTTGTGGACCTATGCCGATGCTTGATGCTGTACAAAAAGCGTATGTGCATAAAAAAGGATTCTTATCATTTGAACAACGTATGGGTTGCGGAATCGGGGCTTGTTTCGCTTGTGTTTGTCATACGAATGAAAATGCAACAGATCAGCCATACGTCAAAGTGTGTTCGGATGGGCCAGTATTTCCAGCAGGGGTGGTGCAGATATGAATAGATTAGCGATGACGTTGCCAGGACTTGAATTGAAAAATCCAATTATGCCTGCATCCGGATGTTTCGGTTTTGGTAAGGAGTATGGTAATCTGTACGATTTGTCAAAGCTTGGAGCCATCATGATTAAAGCGACTACGGAAGAAATGCGTTACGGTAACCCAACACCACGTGTCGCTGAAACATCATCGGGCATGTTGAATGCTATTGGTCTTCAAAATCCTGGGCTACAAGGCGTGTTGAGTAATGAATTACCATGGTTAGAGAAATTCGATGTTCCTATCATTGCGAACGTCGCAGGATCTGAAACTGCTGATTACGTAGAAGTGGCGAAACAAATTTCAAATGCACCAAACGTTCATGCACTCGAATTAAATATTTCCTGTCCGAATGTTAAATGTGGAGGGATCCTGTTTGGCACAGATCCTGAAATAGCAAAAGAACTGACGGCAGCTGTCAAAGCGGTTTCTTCTGTACCTGTTTATGTAAAGCTGTCACCAAATGTCACGGATATTAAAGCAATGGCAGTGGCGGTAGAAGCAGGTGGAGCAGATGGCATTACGATGATCAATACATTGGTCGGCATGCGTCTGGATGAAAAGACGGGTAAGCCGGTCATTGCGAATAAAACAGGTGGTTTATCTGGTCCTGCCATTAAACCAGTGGCAATTCGCATGGTCTATGAAGTAAGCCAAGTGGTTAACATTCCAATCATTGGAATGGGTGGCGTTACGTGTGTACAAGATGTCGTGGACTTTTTGTCTGCCGGTGCAAGTGCAGTAGCGGTAGGCACAGCAAACTTTGTTGACCCATTTATTTGTCCAACCATCATCGAGCAGTTACCAGCAAAATTGGATGAACTGGGAATTGACCACATTTCAGAATTGGTTGGAAGGAGTCATCGCGTATGAACCACTCACCAATTATCGCATTAGATTTTGATTCAGCTGAAAAGACATTCGATTTCCTAAAAGCATTTGATCACTCGGTCAATGTCAAAGTAGGAATGGAATTGTACTATAAAGAAGGACCTGCTATGATCGCACGATTGAAGGATGAAGGGTATTCCATCTTCTTAGACTTGAAATTACATGATATTCCGAACACGGTTAAATCAGCAATGAAAGTATTGGCTTCACTTGAAGTGGATATGGTCAATGTTCATGCGGCTGGCGGCAAGCCGATGATGGAAGCAGCACTTGAAGGACTGGAAGCTGGAACTGCTGTAGGCGTTAAACGTCCTGCATTAATCGCAGTGACTCAACTCACATCGACAGATGACCGTCAAGTGAAAGAAGAACAACTAATTAGCGTACCGCTTCGTGAATCAGTAGAGCATTACGCGAAATTGGCTTCATCCGCACAGTTGGATGGTGTGGTGTGTTCCGTACAAGAAGCTAAAATCATTGAACAAGTATGCGGCAAGAATTTCTTCAAAGTGACACCTGGAATACGCTTGGCTCAAGGTGATGTCCACGATCAGAAGAGAGTGGCAACTCCGGCGAAAGCAAAGCAGGAAGGCTCTACACATATCGTAGTGGGCCGTGCGATTACAGGTGCTAACGATCCGCTTGAAGCTTATCAACATATAAAGACATTGTGGGAGGGAATTACATCATGACGAGAGAAAAAGAAGTTGCACACATCCTATTAAATGTAGGAGCAGTTGCAATCAATCCAGAAGAGCCGTTCATTTGGGCTTCGGGAATCGAGTCACCGATCTACTGTGATAATCGCTTAACTATGGCAGATCCGGTAGGACGCAAAGAAATTGCAGAAGGACTTGCGGCATTGATCCGCGTTCATTATCCTGAAACTACAGTCATTGCTGGAACGGCAACAGCGGGTATCCCGCACGCAGCATGGGTTGCAGATATTCTAAAGTTACCGATGGTCTATATCCGATCTACTGCTAAAGCACATGGTAAGAGCCGTCAAATCGAAGGGAAAATCGAGCCGAATGCAAAGGCTGTTATTATTGAAGATTTAATTTCGACAGGTGGAAGCAGTCTGAATGCAGCGAATGCGTTGATCGCAGAAGACGTAGAAGTATGCGGAATTGTTTCGATCTTTACATACGAGTTGCAGAAAGCCGATGAGAAGTTTGCGGAGGCGAATCTTTCGTATCATAGCTTGACAAACTTTGCGGCGCTTGCTGAAGTTGCGAAGGAAGAAGGCGCGGTTAAGGAAGAGTCCATGAATGAATTGATGGAATGGCATGCAAAGTTGAAGCAAGGCACGTTGTAAGTGAATAAGTAAAAAACGGTTCCCAACTTCTGGAGCCGTTTTTTACTTTGAAAAGGAAAGAGGGGGCGTCGTTGATTGACGTTCTAGGGGGAACTATTCCCTACTGTTGAATGCTGAAGAATTGATTATAGGAGTAGAAAGCTGACCACTACTAATGAAAGTGGTCAGCTTTTTTAACTATACAATGATTTTATTTTCGGAGTTTACGTACTAAATCTTCGTCAGGTGTAACGAACGCTGTTTTCTGTTCAAAGTAAATGACGAAACCTGGCTTTGCGCCCGAAGGCTTTTTGACGTGACGAATTTGTGTGTAATCAACAGGTACGGAAGATGAATCCCGGGCTTTGCTGAAGTACGCTGAGAGTCCCGCTGCTTCTTCGATTGTTTGAGCATCTGGGTCGATGTCGTGAATGACGACGTGTGAGCCAGGTATGTCTTTTGTATGAAGCCATACGTGATCTCGAGCCGCTAGCTTGAATGTCAGGTAGTCATTTTGTTTATTGTTTTTTCCTACTGAGATTGGAATACCTGTGGAAGAAACGAATGCTTCCGGTTTTGGTTTCTTCAGCTTTACTTTCTTCTTACTTCTACGAGCACGCATGAATCCAAGTTCTACTAATTCTTGACGGATTTCTTCTATATCGATTGGAGAAGCTTGGTATACTTGCTGTTTGACCATTTCGAAGTATTCGATGTCGTCTTTAGTTTTTTCAAGCTGTTCTGCAATCCGAACAAGTGCTGTTTTTGCTTTTGAGTAACGTGAGAAATAGCGTTGTGCGTTATCAATTGGTGATTTTCTTGGATCAAGTGGAATGGTGACGGTTGTGCCTTGTTCGTAATAGTTTTCTACAGTTACTTCTTTATCACCTTTATGCAGCATGTAACTATTCGCGGTTAATAATTCACCATATAATTTTAACGTATCCAAGTCTTGTGCTGTTTCTTGTTCTTTTTGCAATTTCTTTGTTTTGTTTTCTAATTTGGCAATCTCATTTGACAACCAACGTTCTAAATCGATGGCCTGAGATTTCACGCGTTCCCGTTCCGCTCTCGCAAAATATACTTTGTCGAGTAAATCACCTAAAGTTGTGAACGTTTGCTTGGTTCCTTGTGCATGAGTTAATTCAATTGCAGAAAATAAAGTTTTTCTATCGTTCTCTACGACAGTTGGTTTCATCGCACCCAAGCTGAAGCTCTCAAGAAATGATCGCCACACAGTAAATGATTGCTTATCATCCTCTAAACGAGACAATAATTCCGCAGCGGTTAATGGGGAAAAACCTGCGAAATGTTTTACTACGTCTTTTGGTTCCTGCAAAGCGCCTACCAGTGTATTGAATTCCACTTCGGTTACCTCGAACGGATCCACTTTATCTTGTGGTGGTGCCGGAATATAAGGTTGCCCGGGTAAAACAGTACGGTAACTGTTCACAGAAGGTGGTAAATGTTTCATGCTGTCAATAATCATATCGCGTGAAGCGTCCAGTAAAATCAAGTTACTGTGACGCCCCATGATTTCAATGACTAACTTCCGTTCGATTTGGTCACCCAATTCATTTCTAGCTTGAACATGGATATTTACAATCCGGTCATTTTCAAGCTGTTCAATCGACGTAATCATCCCGCCTTCAAGTTGTTTGCGTAATACCATACAAAACAACGGTGGCTCTGGAGGGTTCGTTAACACTTCTTCAGTCAACTGCAATCGTGAAAATGAAGGATGTAACGATACTAATAATTTATGATTTTTATTATTGGCGCGGATTTGAAAAATAATTTCTTGAGAATTCGGCTGATGAATCTTCGAAATCCGACCAGTCTTCAGTTGTTGCAGTTCGCTTACCATTGCTTTCGTAAATAAACCATCAAATGCCATACGGATTCCTCTTTCATTTCGTTTTGTTCCATTTTAGCACTCATCGTATGATTATGGTATAATATGAACAGATTGCACACATGGGCCTTTTCATTTTAATGATAAATTTCTAGTATTTCCTAGACTTTCTTGTTAAAGTTACATGTTAGGAAGCATTATTAGTTGATTGGAGCGTAAGGCGGCGACTCCTAGGGGATTAGCGTGTGTCTTGAGACCCTGGACTGAACGAAGTGAAGGAAGCGGCTCAAGTCCACGCCCCCTGGAAAGCGTCCGCCTGAAGCGCAAATCAACGGTGCGTAACAGGTATGGCGTGCTAATGAATACATAACAAAGAGGGATTACATGTACAAACATCGAGGACTCCTTATCGTCCTTTCTGGTCCATCCGGCGTCGGAAAAGGAACCGTACGAAAAGAATTGTTTTCAAGTCCGGACACCAATTACGAATATTCCATATCCATGACGACAAGAAATCCGCGTGAAGGTGAAGTTGACGGCGTTGACTACTTCTTCCGTTCAAAAGAGGTATTTGAAGAAATGATCGGAGAAGGAAAACTTCTCGAGTACGCAGAATATGTAGGGAACTACTACGGAACACCACTCGACTACGTTAACGCAACACTTGACGCTGGTCGTGACGTATTCCTTGAAATTGAAGTAGTCGGTGCAGCACAAGTGCGTGAAAAAGTACCAAACGGCCTGTTTATTTTCTTGGCACCTCCAAGTTTAAGTGACCTGGAAACTCGTTTGATTGGTAGAGGCACAGAAGCATCTGATATCATTGCAGACCGTGTATTAAAAGCAAGAGAAGAACTCGAAATGATGCACCTGTACGATTATGTAGTAGAGAACGACGAGGTCTCCAAAGCATGTGATCGAATCAATGCGATAGTTACGGCAGAGCATTGCAGAAGAGAACGTGTGGAACAGAGATACTTACAGATGTTGGAGGGAGAATAAACTATGTTATATCCATCAGTTGATTCACTAAAAGGAAAAGTAGATTCTAAATACACTTTAGTTACATTGGCAGCTAAGCGTGCGCGTGAACTACAAGAAAAGCAGAATGAATCACTTCA
This sequence comes from Sporosarcina sp. P29, assembly GCF_002743265.1. Classification (NCBI taxonomy): domain Bacteria; kingdom Bacillati; phylum Bacillota; class Bacilli; order Caryophanales; family Caryophanaceae; genus Sporosarcina; species Sporosarcina sp. P29. Next base: position 127,115 of record NZ_PDYX01000003.1, read on the forward strand.
ATCATACCGCTCGGTAAAAAGTGTTGGTAGAGCACTTGAAGAAGTAGCAGCAGGCGTCTTGATCAACATTGCAGCAGACGAATCAATTATTTACGAAGATGAAGTATGATTTGAAATAAAAACAACTCCCTTGGAATTCAACCGTTCTCAGGGAGTTTATTATTTTTGGAAAGGAAGAGAGTTCTATGAAGATCGATAATAAAAACATTTTACTCTGCGTCACAGGTGGTATCGCAGTTTATAAAGCTGTCGCGCTCGTCAGCAAATTGAGTCAGGCAGGCGCGAATGTAAAAGTCGTGATGACCGATTCTGCGAAAGAATTTGTTCAGCCATTATCCTTTCAAGTCATGTCACGCAATGATGTATATTTTGATACATTTGATGAAAAAGATTCCCGCGTCATTGCACATATAGATCTAGCTGACTGGGCCGATTTAGTGGTCGTGGCGCCCGCTACAGCTAACGTCATCGGCAAACTTGCAAACGGAATTGCAGATAATATGGTGACGACTATCTTACTTGCAACACAGGCAGACGTTTGGATTGCGCCTGCAATGAATGTACATATGTATGCCCATCCCGCAGTTAGGCGTAATATTGACCAATTGCATATGGATGGCTATCAGTTTATCGAACCTTCAGAAGGTTTTTTAGCTTGCGGTTATGTAGGTAAAGGTCGCTTAGAAGAGCCTGAAAAAATTACTGAGTTAATTAGCAATCACTTTAACGAAGTTTCCTATCAGCCGTTACGCGGTAAAAAAGTTGTCATTACAGCTGGTCCAACCCGTGAACGTATAGACCCGGTCCGCTATGTATCCAATTTTTCAAGTGGCAAGATGGGTTACGCAATGGCGGAAGCAGCACAGAAGCTGGGTGCTCATACCGTACTAATCTCAGGACCTGTCGAGCTATCAGTTCCAACAGGCGTTCAGGTGATACATGTAGAAAGTGCCGCTGAAATGTTTGATGCTGTAATCAGTCAGTATGATGATGCATCGATTGTAGTAAAATCGGCAGCTGTTGCAGACTATCGACCAAAAAGCATCCATGGTCAGAAAATGAAGAAAAAAGATGGCGACGATGTACTTGAATTGGAACGGACTACTGACATTCTTAAAACACTTGGAAAGCGCAAAGAACATCAATTACTCATTGGCTTTGCAGCAGAAACGACAGATGTGATTGCTTATGGACAAAAGAAATTAGAATCTAAAAATCTGGATTATATTATCGTCAATGATGTCACCGATCCTAGTGGCGGTTTTGGTAGTGACACAAATGTTGTGACATTGCTTTCTAGAGAAGGAGACGCAATTCCTTTTTCCGCTATGCCGAAAGTTCAACTGGCCGAACAATTATTTGAAACCATTCTTCAGCAAGAAAGTAGTAAACTGCATGATCGCTGAAGTCATTGTAGATGTAGCAGCCTATCCAATTGACCGGCCGTTTGATTATGCCGTTCCTATTGATTGGGAACATGTCATGGCACCGGGATTACGGGTCAAAGTTCCTTTTGGTCCACGAAAAGTTGCGGGCTATGTAACGGGGATTAAAGAGGAAAGCGAACTAGATTTTAATAAAATCAAACCAATAGCGGAAATTATAGATTTAGAGCCGGTTTTATCTACAGAATTATTAGCATTGTCAAAGTGGATGGCAACGGAAACGATTGCCTACGAAATCGATGCACTGCAAGTTATGTTACCTGCAGCTATGCGTGCTAAATATGAAAAGATCATGACTGTCATTAAGCCGGAAGAGCTTGACGACTCATTCCGTGCATTTTTGGGCAATCGCCAGCAAGTCACATTGAAAGCTATTCAAGATGCCAACTTATTAAATGAAGTAAAGAAATATAATGAACTAGGGATTGTTGAAATTGATACGGCAATCCAACAAAAAACCAAAATGAAAAAAGTGAGAATGATTCATGTACCGGATGCGAAGCAACTGAAAACTGCGCTGGATGAAGTACATCCAAATGCAAAAAAACAACAAGAACTACTTCGTTGGCTGTTGCTGCATCCTACGGAATCAATTGAAGCAAGTAAAATCCTCGATGAATCCGGCGTTACAGCTACTGTTTTAAAGTCACTTATAGATAAAGAAATAGTAGAACAATCGCAAGTTGAAGTGTACCGTGAATTAGAATCGCCTAAAATGCAAGATAGCGGTAAACCGGAACAACTAACAGACGAACAACAAGTTGCTCTTTCCGCGATTGAACAGTCGAGTGACAAGAACATTCAAGAAACCTTTTTACTTCACGGTATTACGGGAAGCGGTAAGACGGAAGTTTACTTACAGGCTATCGATCATGTGTTGAAACAAGGAAAAGAAGCGATTGTGCTCGTACCTGAGATTGCCTTGACACCTCAAATGACGGCCAGATTTAAAGGTCGGTTTGGAGAATTGGTTGCAGTTTTGCATAGTGGCCTGTCTGCTGGTGAAAAATATGATGAATGGCGCAGGATTCATCGTGGTGAAGTGAAAGTTGCGATTGGTGCACGTTCAGCAGTATTTGCTCCTTTTACAAACTTGGGGTTATTGATCCTTGATGAAGAACATGAGACTACCTATAAACAAGAAGAATCACCGAGATACCACGCACGAGATGTAGCTATTTGGCGTGCTGAGTACTATCAGTGTCCTGTTATTTTAGGAAGTGCGACACCTTCATTAGAGTCTTATGCTCGGGCTTCCAAAGGGGTCTATTCATTATTAATGCTATCAAAACGCGCGAAGAATCAAGCGTTGCCAAGTGTTGAAGTGGTGGATATGCGAGAAGAACTGAAAGCAGGAAACCGTTCGATGTTTTCTGTGGCACTTGCTGAAGGGATCCGAGATCGGTTAGCGAGAAAAGAACAAATTGTTTTGTTGCTTAATAAACGTGGATTTTCGAGTTTCGTGCTTTGTCGTGATTGCGGGACGGTTGTTGAATGTCCGAACTGCGATATTTCATTGACATACCACCGCGCTAGCGAAAGTTTGAAGTGCCATTATTGCGGTCATGAAGAGCGGGTACCTACGGAATGTCCGCAATGTACAAGCGAGCATATACGGTTCTTCGGAACTGGAACGCAGAAAGCGCAAGAAGAATTATATAAATTAGTACCTGAAGCTCGCGTAATTCGGATGGATATTGATACGACGAATACAAAAGGCGCTCATGAACGACTGCTATATGATTTTGGTGAAGGAAAAGCAGACATTTTACTTGGAACTCAAATGATTGCCAAAGGATTGGATTTTCCACGCATCACGTTAGTAGGCGTATTGGCAGCCGATACCTCTCTTCATCTGGCGGACTTCCGCGCTGCCGAAAAAACATTCCAACTATTGACACAAGTGAGCGGTAGAGCGGGACGTGATCAACTACCAGGTGAAGTGGTTATTCAGACATATGATCCTGAGCATTACGCGATTGAATTATCTAAAACACAGAATTACGTACCTTTTTATGAAATGGAAATGGATAGACGAAGACAACTCGGTTATCCACCGTACTATTATGTGACGGTTGTACAGTTCAGTCATGAAGATGTATTAAAAGCAGCTGACTATGCACACAAAGGCACTGAATTTATGGCAGAGCGTTTATCACCTGGTACAGTCATGATCGGACCGACAGCCGCCGCCATCAGTCGTCTCAACAATAGATATCGCTATCAAAGTTTGATAAAATACAAACATGAACCCGCACTTATACCGGTTCTGCAACAACTGTTGAAACACTACAAAACAAGTTGGGCAAAAGACGGCTTGGTCATGTCGATTAACCGTGAACCAACCTCGATCTTTTAACCTTTCTTCGAAGAAATGAGGAAATTATTTTGACTATATTAAAAATCGTACAGCACCCGTCGCCTATTCTCACGAAGCCATGCGAAGAAGTGACAGTATTTGATGATGAATTGGGTGTTTTACTTGATAATATGCATGAAACGATGATTGAACATGACGGTGTGGGCATAGCAGCACCACAAATCGGGAAATCCATTCGTGTAGCGATTGTAGACTTTGATGAAGAACAAGATATTATCGAAATGATCAATCCTGTCGTTACGGCAACTGGAGGATCGGAAGTAGAAGTAGAAGGATGCTTAAGTTTCCCTGGATTATTCGGAGAAGTAGAACGTCCTTTCTTCGTTAGGATTGAAGCGCAGGAACGTGATGGTAAGCTTTATGAATTAGAAGCAGAAGGCTATGAAGCGCGTGCAATTTTGCATGAGATTGACCATTTGAACGGAGTTTTATTCGATAAGAAGATTCAACGTATCGTGGACCCGTCTGAATTCGAAGACGACGAGGAGGATGACGAATGACAAAAATCATTTTCATGGGAACGCCTGAATTTTCTGTAGGTGTTTTGACGATGCTATATAATGATGGATATGAAATTCTTGCTGTTGTGACTCAACCGGATCGTCCGGTGGGCCGAAAGCGCGTATTGACACCTCCTCCTGTCAAGGAAGAAGCGCTACGTTTAGGTCTGCCCGTCATTCAGCCTGAGAAACTAAAAGGCTCTGTAGAGTTGCAGGAAATCCTCGAACTACAGCCGGATTTAATCGTAACAGCTGCATTCGGTCAATTGCTTCCGAATGAACTACTAGAAGCACCGAAACTGGGTTGTATAAATGTCCATGCTTCTTTATTACCTAACTATCGTGGTGGTGCACCGATTCACCAGGCAGTCATGGATGGCAAGAAAGAGACCGGCGTCACAATCATGTACATGGCTGAGAAACTGGATGCGGGTGATATCATTTCACAAGTCACTACTCCAATTGAAGAAACAGACGATACGGGAACGATGTTTACAAAACTATCTATAGCAGGAACTACACTATTAAAAGAAACGTTACCATCGATTATTGAAGGCACGAATGAGCGTACAGTACAGGATGAGACGCAAGTGACGTTTGCTAGAAACATCTCGAGAGAACAGGAAAGAATTGACTGGACGAGTTCTGCTCTTTCAATTTATAACCAAGTAAGAGGCTTACATCCTTGGCCTGTAGCCTATACAAAATTTGCTGGTGATCAAGTGAAGATTTGGTGGACACAAGTGGAAGAACAAGTATCTGATGCAATGCCAGGAGAAATCATCGGTCTAGAAAAAGATCGTATTATCGTACAGACAGGTGAAGGCTCATTGGCAATTACCGATTTACAACCAGCAGGAAAAAAACGAATGACAGCTACCGTATTCTTAAATGGAATCGGATCAAAATGGCAAGTGGGAGACAAGTTTGAATGACAAATTATAAAAAGAAAATTTGGCGTGGCAATGTACGTGATGCGGCATTATCCATGTTGATGCAAATAGAAGAAGAGCAAGCGTATAGTAATTTATTGCTTCATAAAACAATTGAAATCTATGATCTTCAACCAAAAGACCGTGCATTATTGACGGAACTAACTTACGGTACGTTACAACAACAAATGACACTGGATTATTACTTAGAACCATTTGTTAGAGGAAAGCTACAACCATGGGTACGACAGCTACTTCGTCTATCCGTTTATCAAATCATTTACCTATCGAAAATTCCTGAGCATGCGGTTGTCAATGAAGCAGTAAAAATTGCCAATAAGCGTGGACATAAAGGTGTTTCGTCGATGGTCAATGGAATTTTGCGTTCGATACTACGTGAAGGTGTGCCATCTTTAGATGAAATTGAAGATCCTGTCACTCGTTTGTCTATAGAGACAAGTCACCCTGAATGGTTAATCCGAAGATGGATTGAGCAATACGGCATGGAGGAAGCTACCGCTGCGGCAGTAGTCAACAATCAGCCGCCGATCACAACTGCGCGAATCAATAGAACGAAAACCAATATAGGTGAGGTAATCGGCTTGCTGAAAAAAGAAGGGATTACGGCAATTGCTGGCACTCTTTCTGACAGCAGTATACAAGTTGAATCGGGTAACCTCGCTTCTACAGAAGTCTTTAAACAAGGTTTATTGACAATCCAAGATGAGAGCTCTATGCTTCCGGCCATCGCGTTACAAGTGGAACCAGGTATGCGTGTATTGGATATGTGCGCTGCTCCAGGTGGTAAGACTACACATATTGCAGAACGTATGAAAAATGAAGGAGAAATTCAGGCGCATGATCTGCATCCACATAAATTACGTTTAATTGACCAAAACGCAGAACGGCTCGGGCTGACTTCTATTCATACAAATAGCGGGGATAGCAGAGAGTTATTGAAAACATACGAACCTCAATCGTTCGACCGAGTGCTAGTAGATGCGCCATGTAGTGGGCTAGGTGTTATTCGCAGAAAGCCTGAAATTAAATATAAAAAAACTCTACAAGATATTGAAAATCTGACAATCATTCAAAAAGAATTACTCGAAGTTGCCTGTCAGTTAGTAAAGAAAGATGGTCTTTTAGTATACAGTACATGCACGATTGATAAATCGGAGAACGAAGAGATTGTGGAATGGTTCTTGAAAGAGCAGCCAGACTTCGCACTCGTTCCACTCCATATACTTGAAGGAGACAATGAGCACCGCTATTTGCAGATATTACCGCACGACCATCAAAGTGACGGTTTCTTCGTAGCGACGTTACAAAGAATCAAGTAACCTGACCAATTGGAATGGAGGGTAGCCTATGGAATATGAAATACGGTCAGATACAGGACGAAAACGAACTGTCAATGAAGATGAAGCCGCCGTATTCGTTCATTCAGAAATGAAGACGATGCTCGCAGTCATTGCAGACGGAATGGGTGGTCATAAGGGCGGAGATTTTGCCAGTGCCACAGCGGTGCGTATGCTAGGTGAGCAATTCATGTCGGCTGATAAAGAAGTAGTAACGGAGCAGGATTGGATTGACTTGCTGTATGATGCAATCGTCGATATTAATCAGTTTTTGTATATAACCGCCCAAGAAGATGACACGTATAAAGGCATGGGAACTACGCTAGACCTTGCACTCATTTTGGATGATCACTGTGTAGTTTTTCATGTGGGAGACAGCCGGATTTATCAAGTGACAGGCAAAGCGATTCGTCAAATAACAAAAGACCATTCTTTTGTGAATGTGCTGATTGATAGCGGGGAAATTACGGAACAGGAAGCCGAAGTGCATCCACAGCGTAATTGGATTATGAAAGCGGTAGGTTCAGAGAAATCCATCGTACCTGATCGCTATTCATTTCCATTACTGCCACACTCGTATGTATTACTTTGTACAGATGGTTTGAGCAATAAAATCGAAAAAGAAAAAATGCTCGATATTATGTTGAATCAAAGTTCATTAGCCGACAAAGCAGATGAGTTTATCGACTTGGCGAACCAACGTGGTGGAGAAGATAATATTACAGTAATACTACTGGCTATTCCTGAAATCGAGGTGACTCCCGTATGATTGGAAAACGAATCGGAAAACGATACGAAATTATTCGGGTGATTGGTGACGGAGGTATGTCCAGGGTTTATTTGGCGCACGATATTATTCTCGACCGCGATGTAGCGATCAAAGTATTGCATTATGATTTTTCCAATGAAGAAGAATTAAAAAAACGATTTCAGCGGGAAGCACTTTCCGCTACGAGCTTGACACATCCTCATATTGTCAATATTTATGATGTCGGTCAAGAAGATGAGCTCCATTACTTGGTGATGGAATACATAGCCGGCAAAACATTAAAAGATTACATCCACACTCATGGCGCATTGTTAGCAGAACATGCTGTGTCCATTATGAAGCAGCTTGTATCTGCCATATCACACGCTCATCATAACGGTATTGTTCATCGTGACATTAAACCTCAAAATGTGTTGATGAACGGTGAGGACGATGTGAAAATAACAGACTTTGGAATTGCAATGGCTTTGAATTCTACGGTACATACGAAGACGAACTCTGTTATCGGAACTGTCCACTACCTGTCTCCTGAACAAGCTAGGGGCGGTATGGCTACGAAGCGATCAGATGTATATTCACTTGGCATCGTATTTTATGAATTACTGACAGGAGAATTGCCATTTTCAGCGGAGACAGCGGTCGCGATCGCGTTGAAGCACTTACAAGAAGAAACACCATCCGTCCGTGATCAGTATCCTGAAATACCTCAAAGTGTAGAAAATGTCATTCTTAAGGCAACAGCTAAAGATTCAAGCTATCGCTATGCGACTGCAGATGATATGTATGATGACTTATTAACCGTTTTATCACCCGAACGATTGAATGAAAGTAAATTTGTCTTGCCGTTTGATGATGATAAGACTATGGCTATTCCTGCTATTAAAAGTGTTCCGAAATCAGCAATGGCAGAAGAAACTATGAAAATAGCTCCCGTAAAACCTGACCCAGTAGCACCAGTGAAAATTAAAAAGAAGAAATGGCCATATGTATTGGTTGGGAGCATTCTGTTACTAGTGTTACTGACATTCTTATTGGTTATGATGATGAAACCCAAAGAGATTATCGTACCTAAAGTAGTGGGTGAAGAAGAACTTGTCGCTACAGAGATACTTGAAAAAGAGGGCTTTGTCATAGATGAGCGTTTTGAAGAGACATCTGATGAATACACCGTAGGACAAGTGATTAAAACAGTACCTCAAGCGGGAAAGAAGCGTAAAGAGGGCGACGGCGTGAAATTATTTATCAGCTCTGGAAAAGATCCTATGGTGCTTAGTGATTATACGGGGCGTAACTTTGAAGCGACTAAACGCTTTTTAGATGGTTATGGATTTTTACCTATTGAATCAGTCGAAGTCTTTTCTGACGAGCCAAAAGGAACCATTCTTAGCCAACAACCTGAAGCCGATCAGTCTGTCATTCCTGAAGAAACGGAGTTGATCTTCACAGTAAGTAAAGGCAGAGAGTTGCAATCACTAGATGATTTATCGGGTATGTCCGCTAAACAACTAGAAGACTATGCGAAGAAATCTGGCCTGAAGATCCACATCGTCAGTGAGGAACATTCGGATAAAGTGGATAAAGGATATGTTATTTCTCAGAAGCCTTCTAAAGGAGAAAAAATGGAGAAAGGACAACGTGTGGATGTTGTAGTGTCGAAAGGGCCAGCGTCCAAGCCGATTAAATTGTTAGTGAAGACAGTGACGATTCCATATAACTATCCAGAAGAGCTGAAAGATGAAAATGTTGAAAATGATGAAGAAGATGAAATAGATTCTGAAGGAGATCCGAAACCTGAACCGAAGCTCATTCCTCAGAAAGTACAGATTTATATACAGGATCGTACGCACACGATGAATGATCCTATTGAGGAATTTGAGATTACTGAAGATACGACACGTAAGCTTACGATCGAACTTCTAGAAGGTGAGCGCGGAGGATATAAAATTATGCGTGATCAAACGGTAATTGAGGAAGATAAGTTCAACTATACAGATTTAGAATAGAGGAGGAGTTCGATGGCTGAAGGCCAAATTCGTAAAGCAATCAGTGGGTTTTATTACGTAGAGCATAATGGGAATTTAATTCAATGTAAAAGCCGTGGGGTTTTTCGATTAAAGAAAATTAATCCCTTGGTAGGAGACTTTGTTACGTATGTGCCTGACGGAGCTAATGATGCGACGATCACAGACGTTCATCATAGGAAGAGTGAGTTAGTCAGACCGCCCATTGCCAATGTAGATCAAGTGTTACTGGTCTTTTCAGTCGTGGAACCAAATATGAGTCTTCGTTTACTAGACCGATTCTTAACAGTCATTGAATCACATCAGTTAGAACCGATTTTGTATATTTCTAAAGAAGATATTGCCAACCCCAAAACACTAGAAGAAAATGAAGTGAATCTTGCATATTATCGACGTATCGGTTATACCGTACTACGTAATGTAGAGAATAAGCATTCATTACTTGAAACACTTCGCCCATATTTTAGCGGTAAGACTACCGTACTTGCAGGTCAGTCCGGTGTGGGGAAATCCACGTTATTGAATACGATATTACCTGAACTTCAACTAAAAACCGGTGTCATCTCGGATGCTCTTGGACGGGGTAAACATACTACACGTCATGTAGAGTTATTAGAAGTGGCGGATGGTTTGGTAGCTGATACACCTGGGTTTAGTTCTTTGGATTTCGAACATATCGAAAAAGAAGAACTGCGAGATTATTTTGTGGAGATTTCAGAAGCGGGTACGGATTGTAAATTTAGAGGATGTCTTCATCTAAAGGAACCGGGTTGTGCAGTTAAAGCACAAGTGGAAGAAGGAAAGATTTCGGAAGGTCGCTATAAGAACTATTTGCTATTCTTGCAAGAAATTACGGATAGAAAGCCGAGGTATTGATTATGATTAAAATTGCCCCATCTATTTTAGCAGCAGACTTTGCAAGACTTGGTGAAGAAGTGAAAGAAGTAGAGAAAGCAGGAGCTGAATTAATTCACATCGATGTAATGGACGGACATTTCGTACCAAATATTACAATGGGCCCCATTGTCGTCGAAGCGTTGCGTCCTTTGACGAAGTTACCGCTTGATGTCCATTTGATGATTGAGAATCCAGACGCTTATATCGAGGACTTTGCGACAGCGGGTGCGGATTATATTACTGTACACGTAGAAGCATGCCGGCATTTGCATAGAACATTGCAATTGATCAAATCGACGGGTGCTAAACCAGGAGTTGTATTGAATCCTCATACACCGATTGAGCAAATCATGCATGTCCTTGAAGATATCGATATGGTGTTGTTCATGACAGTCAATCCAGGTTTTGGTGGACAGTCGTTTATTCATTCGGTCCTACCGAAAGTGAAGCAACTCTCTGATATTATTAAACAACGAAATTTATCTATTGAAATCGAAATAGATGGCGGTATTAACGAAGAAACGATCAAACCTTGTGTGGAAGCAGGTGCGACGATTTTTGTTGCAGGCTCCGCGATTTATGGTAAAGAAGACCGTGCCAAAGCACTTCAAGCTATTAAATTAGCTGGTGAAAGTGTGATGGCGAAATGAAATATGCTATCGTGTGTGCAGCAGGCCCTATAGAAGAAGTGGTTGACTTAGCTGAATATAATCAAGAAGATACCGTGTATATCGGTGTAGACCGTGGTGCGTTGTATTTATTGGAAAAGGGAATTCAGCCCAACGAAGCAGTTGGCGATTTTGATTCTGTGACGGAAGAGCAGTTTAAGCAGATCAACACGAACGTAGAAATTGTCCATCGTGCGAATGAAGATAAAGATGAGACAGACACAGAACTGGCTGTGCAGCGAGCGCTAGCATATGAACCCGATTACATTGTCTTGACTGGTGTGACGGGTGGTCGCTTGGATCACTTACAGTCTGCTTTGCATTTATTGTATCGCATGCAAGCAGAAAATCGTAAAGTGAAATTCAAGATACACAATACGACGAATGATATCCGTGTCATGCTACCTGGTGTGAGACGAGTTAAGAAAGATTCACGCTATCCGTATACTTCTTTTTTCTCGTTTGGCCCCGTCGTAACAGGGTTGACGTTGACAGGATTTAAATACGAAACGGTAAATGAGCGATTAGAAATTGGTGTAACTCGTTTTACAAGTAATGAAACAGTGGCGGATGTTTGTACTATCTCTTTCCGTGAGGGCATATGCTTAATGGTAAGGAGTTCAGATTCCTGAAAGGAGTTGGGGGATTTGCGAGTATACACATTCACGCTTCCGAAGTTTGTCAGTAACATTGTGAGAAAGTGCGCAGTAGCTTTTCAAAAGGATGGCCGTACTAAATCAACCGTTGCTGCCAATCCAAAAGCCGCCAAGACAAAAAAACGCAAAAAAGAAAAATCACAAAGCGCCTAAGAAGGTGCTTTGTGTTTTTTTTTGATTTTACATAAGCAAAAAAGCACTGGTGATTCCTCGACCATTTGTCGAGGTTAACCGGTGCTTTCAGCTTTTAATCATTATACTCGTTGTACTTTGCCTGATTTTAAAGCTCTTGCAGATACCCAAACGCGTTTAGGTTTGCCGTCGATTAGGATTCTAACTTTTTGAAGGTTAGCGCCCCAAGTGCGCTTGCTAGAGTTCAAAGCGTGAGAACGAGTGTTTCCAGAACGAGCTTTACGTCCAGTAATAACACATTGTTTAGCCATTTTAGTTCCTCCTCGTGAATTATTTAGCGATTCACGTTACAATTCGCATACCATAGTACTTTATCATAAGCATCGAGTCGATGCAACATTTTATTTTGATACTCTCAAGGTTTTTTCCTTTACACTATATTTTAAGGGTTTCAATACTTTCATTCCTGATGAATTACCGTATAATGTACGTATGATGTGTCTAGAGATGGGGAGGAGAAGAGGAATGTCAATCGAACTGAAAAATGAGCATGGTACGATAGATATTACAAATGATGTAATTGCGCAAGTGGTTGGAGAGGCTGCGGTCGAATGTTATGGAATTGTGGGTATGGCTTCCCAACACCAAATTCGCGATGGTCTTACAGAAATTCTTCGCAAAGAAAACTTTTCCCGTGGCGTAATTGTACGTAACGAAGGCGATGCATTCCATATCGATATTTACGTCATCATGAGCTATGGCACGAAAATTACTGAAGTCGCCTATCAAGTACAATCAAAAGTGCAATATATAGTGAAAACGACATTGGGGCTATCAGTGAGTTCTATAAATATTTTTGTTCAGGGTGTTCGTGTAACGAACGTGTAAAAGGAGGCCTTTTAGTCAATGAGTTCAATCAATGGATTGCAATTTGCGAAGATGGTAGAAATGGGTTCGCATCATCTTCATCAAAATGCGGATTATGTGGATTCTTTAAATGTATTCCCGGTGCCAGATGGCGATACGGGAACGAATATGAATTTATCCATGACATCCGGTGCGAAAGAAACAGAAAGAAATGCTCAGGAACATATCGGTTTGACGGCACAGGCATTTTCAAAAGGGTTGCTTATGGGTGCTCGTGGAAATTCTGGTGTAATTTTATCTCAGTTATTCAGAGGGTTCAGCAAGCAAATTGAGAATGAGGCGGAAGTAAACGTAAAGCAATTTGCGGAAGCACTTAAATATGGTGTGGATACAGCCTATAAAGCTGTTATGAAACCTGTAGAAGGAACCATTTTGACAGTCGCCAAAGATGCAGCAAACGCGGCAGTTGAGCATATAGAAGATTCATCGGATTTAACAGCACTACTAGAAATTATTGTGGAAGAGGCTAAAGCTTCGCTGAAACGGACACCTGATCTATTGCCTGTGTTAAAAGAAGTGGGAGTAGTAGACAGTGGTGGACAAGGTCTCGTTTACGTATATGAAGGATTTTTGGCATGCCTAAAAGGTGAAGACTTACCTGAGAAGGTAGTCATGCACTCAATGGATGACTTAGTTATGACAGAGCACCACCGCAGTATACAAGGATTCATGAACTCAGAAGACATCGAGTTCGGCTACTGTACGGAATTCATGGTCAAATTGGATTCGGCTAAGTTGCTCGGTAAACCATTTGATGAGGCTATATTCCGTCAAGATCTAAGCGAACTAGGTGACTCACTGCTTGTCATTTCGGATGATGAAGTAGTAAAAGTACATATTCACACGGAAGAACCTGGAGATGCTTTATCTTACGGGCAGAAGTATGGTTCATTGACGAAGATGAAGATCGATAATATGCGTGAACAACATAGTGATATTATGGATCGAGATGAAGCGTCAATTTCGAAACCAGTCCAGCATAAATACGCGATCGTAACGGTCTCGATGGGCGAAGGAATTGCAGAACTTCTAAAAAGTATCGGAGCATCTGCCGTGATCGAGGGCGGACAAACGATGAATCCTTCTACGGAGGATATAGTTAAAGCAATTCAAGAGATCGGTGCAGAAAAAGTTTTGATCTTGCCGAATAATAAAAACATCATCATGGCTGCTGAACAAGCGGCTGAAGTGTTGGAGATTGAAGCTGCAGTCGTAGCAACGAAATCCGTACCGGAAGGCTTAGCGGCTATTTTGGCATTCAACCCTGAAGCAACGGTAGAAAAGAATGCCAAAGCAATGTTACAAGCGGCATCTGTTATTAAAACCGGTCAAGTCACTTATGCTGTTCGTGATACATCGATTGATGGTGTAACGATCCGTAAAGACGACTTCATGGGAATCGCACAAGGGAAAATCACTAGCTCCGAATCTTCATTGGAAGGCGTGACGAAGAACCTCATTTCTTCTATGATTGATGAAGAAGATGAGATCGTCACAATTATTTATGGTGAAGATGTAACCGCTGAAGAAGCAGAAAAGATTAGTGGTTATATCGAGGAACAATTCGAGCATGTGGATATAGAATTGTATGCTGGTAAACAACCGCTCTATCCTTATATTATCTCTGTTGAATAAAATACATTACGTTGTCCTGTAAGTAGGGACAACGTTTTTATTTTCCTGTCTTTTCATGGTAAACTGAAAAGAAGAACATTCGTTTTCTAACCAGGTTATAGAAAGGAGGTAATATTCACGTGGAGAACATCTTGAAAAATAGTGTAGGTACAGTAAAAGGAATCGGCAAAGCAACCACTGAACAATTTGAAAAACTGGGAATTTTGACGATTGAAGATTTGTTGTATACTTTCCCATATCGTCACGAGGATTTTCGTATGAAAGATTTGACTGAAACGCCGCATGGTGAGCGTGTCACAGTAGAAGGTCGGGTAGAGTCCGAACCGGCAGTGTTTTATTCCGGGAAAAACCGTTCAAGAATGCAAGTCCGTTTATTGGTCGGCCATCATTTGGTGAAGGCTGTATTTTTCAATCAGCATTACTTAAAAGATCGTCTGATCACGGGAATGCAAATAAACGTTACCGGTGCATGGGATCGGGGCCGTCAAACGATTACGGTGAATCGTCTACATACAGGTGAGCAAACTGACTTTGAGCCGGTTTATAGTTTGAAGGGGATTATGCATCAAAAAACGTTTCGTCGCTATATGCGAACTGTAATAGACTTAACAGCTCAAGATATAGAAGAGACACTACCGGTCGAGATGATGCAAGCATACAAGCTACCTTCTATAGCGCAAGCCTTAGAAATGGTCCATTTCCCAACTAAAGCTGAAGACGTGAAGCATGCTCGTAGACGTTTCGTTTATGAAGAATTATTACTGTTTCAGTTGAAAATACAAGGAATGAAAAAACTACGTAAAGAACAAGAAAAAGGACTTATTATCCAATACGATTTGGATTTGCTAAAGAAGTTCATCAGTACGTTGCCATTTGAATTAACGAATGCGCAAAAACGTGTAGTGAATGAATTATGTGCAGAGCTGAAATCACCACTCCGCATGAATCGATTACTGCAAGGAGATGTGGGGTCAGGTAAGACAGCTGTCGCAGCCATCGCTCTGTATGCAGTAGTTACAGCAGGATTTCAAGGAGCATTGATGGCACCGACAGAAATATTGGCTGAACAACACGCCGAATTATTAGCCAACTGGTTCGAACCATTCGGTGTGACGGTCGCTTTTCTTGCTGGATCTACAAAAGCGAAAGCAAGAAGAGAGTTGCTGGAACGCTTAGAAGCGGGGGATATTGACTTGCTAATCGGAACGCACGCGCTCATCCAACCTGAAGTGCAGTTTCATAAACTGGGCTTTGTCGTGACGGATGAACAACACCGTTTTGGAGTGCAACAACGTCGTGTCTTGCGTGATAAAGGCTTAAACCCTGATGTGCTATTCATGACTGCGACTCCTATTCCAAGAACATTAGCGATAACGGTATTTGGTGAAATGGATGTTTCGATCTTAGACGAATTACCAGCAGGGCGGAAAGAAATTGAAACACATTGGTTGAAGGAAGACTCTTTAATACCTGTGTTACAGAAGATGGAAAAAGAGTTGCGTGGGGGAAGGCAGGCGTATGTCATTTGTCCATTAATCGAGGAATCCGATAAATTGGATGTTCAGAACGCAGTAGAGGTGCACGCCGAATTGAGTAATTATTTCGGTGGTCGCTATACGGTAGGTTTGATGCATGGTCGATTGCCTTCAGCTGAGAAGGATCAGGTCATGCGGGAATTCAGCGAAGGACAGTTAAACATCCTTGTTTCCACGACAGTTGTAGAAGTAGGCGTCAATGTGCCGAACGCAACTTTTATGCTGATTTATGATGCAACAAGATTTGGCCTAGCTCAGTTACACCAATTAAGGGGGCGCGTTGGACGAGGATCAGATCAGTCATATTGTGTATTGCTCGCTAATCCTTCAACAGAAGAAGGAAAGATGCGGATGCAATCGATGACAGAAACAAATGACGGATTTGTTTTAGCGGAAAAAGATTTGGAATTGCGAGGGTCAGGAGATATTTTCGGCAGGAAGCAAAGTGGAATGCCGGAATTTAAAATGGCAGACTTGGTCCATGATTTTAAAGCACTCTCTATAGCCCGTGAGGATGCGGAACGCTTATTGAATTCGGATACGTTTTGGAAAAATGATGAGTATGCTACGTTACGTGGACGTCTTGAACAGTCAGGTGCACTCACTGATAAGCGGATAGACTGATAGAAGTGAAACATAGTATATTAGATAACCACTTGCAATCTGATATGCCTCTTTATATACTTAGTATTAATACCAAGTGCTAATCTGGAGGGGTGTAGTAATTGAGAGTTCCGAAACAGAAGAGGCAACAATTACTCGTAACGCTGCTTGAAGGAGATCCATTTCTGACAGATGAAGACATTGCTAGACATTTTTCCGTGAGCATTCAAACCGTTCGATTGGATCGGCTAGAGTGTCATATTCCAGAATTGAGAGAGCGGTTAAAAACCGTAGCGTCACAACAAATGTTAGGTACAGTGAAGTCTATGCAAGCTGAAGAAATATTTGGAGAAATTATTGATGTGGAATTGGATGATAAAGCAATTTCAATCTTTGATGTAAAAGATGTGCATGTCTTTAAACGAAATGGTATTGCCAGAGGTCATCATTTGTTTGCTCAGGCGAATTCATTGGCTGTTGCAGTCTTAGATGATGATTTGGCATTGACGGTTCGTTCTACACTGCACTTCCAAAAGCCGGTTAGAGCCGGGGATCGTGTAGTGTCTCGTGCTACTGTGCGCAAGGAAACCTTGAAAAATAAAAGTACGGTCGTCGATGTCCTATCAACAGTAGAAAATGAGCCTGTTTTTTCGGGAGAGTTTCAGATGTACCGTACAACAAAAAAAGGCGGGTAAGTACATATGATTATTGCAGTAGACGCAATGGGTGGAGATAACGCACCCGGAGAGATTGTTAAAGGAGTATTACAGAGTCTTCATGCATTTGATGACATAACGATACATATATTTGGTGATGAGCAAAAAATGGCCCCATACCTCGAAACGCATCCACGTCTTCAAGTAGTGCACTGCTCTGAAATCATTGAACCTGATGATGAGCCTGTGCGTGCAATTCGAAAGAAAAAAGATGCTTCCATGGTTCGTATGGCGCAAGCTGTAAAAGACGGAGAAGCACAGGCATGTGTGTCAGCTGGTAATACAGGTGCACTCATGTCGGCAGGACTCTTTATCGTGGGGCGCTTGGATGGTATTCAAAGACCTGCACTGGCACCGACATTACCGACGATTGACGGTAGTGGTTTCGTATTGTTAGATGCTGGAGCGAATTCAGACAGTAAACCTACACAATTGGCACAGTTTGCTGTCATGGGTAGTATTTATGCTGAGAAAGTACGCGGAATCGACAAGCCTCGTGTAGGACTATTAAATATTGGAACGGAAGCTGGAAAAGGTAATGAGCTGACAAAACATGCCTACGAAGAGTTACAAGCTGCACCCATTAATTTCATTGGTAACGTGGAGTCGCGTGATTTGTTGAATGGCGTGGCGGATGTAGTTGTTACGGACGGCTTTACTGGGAATATGGTGTTGAAAACTATTGAAGGCACTGCCATGAATGTGTTTTCCATGATCAAAGATGTGTTCATGTCTTCGTTGAAAACCAAGCTTGCAGCGGGATTAGTGAAAGATGATCTCAAAGGTTTGAAGAAGAAGATGGATTACTCGGAGTATGGTGGAGCAGGCTTATTTGGTTTGAATCATCCTGTCATCAAAGCACATGGTTCATCGAATGCCAATGCACTTTTTAATGCAGTTCGCCAAGCCAGAACCATGGTACAATACCAAGTATGCGAAACGATTAAAAAAACAATCGGAGAGGAAGAGGAATCTTGAGTAAACTGGCATTTGTTTTCCCGGGACAAGGCTCACAAGCTGTAGGGATGGGGAAAGTATTCACAGAGAAGAATGAAGCGTGTAAGGCATTCATGCAAAAAGCTGATGAAGCTCTTGGTTTTGAACTGAGCTCATTGATGCTCCAAGGCCCTCAAGATGAATTGACGTTAACTTATAATGCTCAACCGGCTCTACTCACAGTTGGAGCGATGATCGCAGCACGTTTGGAAGAAGAAGGCATTACTCCAGACTATACAGCGGGACATAGTCTAGGTGAGTATACAGCTCTTGTTGAGTCCAAAGTTCTTTCATTTGAAGACGCGGTAGTGGCCGTTCATAAAAGAGGCTTGTATATGAATGAAGCTGTACCAGCGGGTAAAGGTGCTATGGCAGCCATACTTGGAATGGATCGTGATGTATTGGAGTCGATCACAGCGAATATCACCGAGTCAGGACATCCTGTACAACCAGCCAACTTAAACTGCCCTGGGCAAATTGTTATTTCAGGTGCAAAAGAAGGTGTGGATAAAGCATGTACAGCTTTGAAGGAAGCAGGTGCGAAACGTGCATTGCCCTTGAATGTAAGTGGACCTTTCCACTCCGTTCTCATGCAACCTGCAGCCGGAGAGTTACAAAAGACACTTGAAGGCATCGATATGAAGGATGCAGAAATCCCGATCATTGCAAACGTTACAGCGGATGAAGTAACGAAGCAGGATGAAATAAAAAAATTATTGGTTGAACAATTGTACTCGCCCGTACGCTGGGAAGAGTCTATTGAAAAACTACTTGAATTGGGTGTAACTCGTTTCGTAGAGTGTGGGCCAGGAAAAGTATTGAGCGGACTGATTCGTAAAATTGACCGTACAGCTAAAGTGTACCCAGTATATGATGAAGAAACGCTTGAAAAGTTGCTTGAAGAAGCGAAAGGATGGTCATGATGGGAAGATTCGATGGAAAAACAGCGGTAGTCACAGGGGCATCCAGAGGGATTGGGCGCACTGTCGCTTTACGTTTAGCTTCAGAAGGTGCTAAGGTAGTCGTCAATTATAGCGGTAGCCAAGATCGTGCAGAAACTGTAGCGGCTGAAATTCGTTCTGCAGGCGGGGAAGCACTTGTATTTCAAGCAAATGTCTCCGATGCTGATCAAGTAAAAGCTATGATGGATGAGACAATTAAACAATTCGGTAGTATTGATATCCTCGTCAATAATGCGGGTATCACGCGAGATAATTTATTGATGCGCATGAAAGAAGACGAGTGGGATGATGTATTATCGATTAACTTAAAAGGGGTATTCCTCTGTACAAAAGCTGTTACGCGCCAAATGATGCGTCAGCGTGCAGGAAGAATCGTTAATATGGCTTCTGTCGTAGGTGTTGTGGGAAATGCAGGGCAAGCAAATTATGTGGCGGCAAAAGCAGGCGTCATTGGTTTGACGAAAACAACTGCAAAAGAATTGGCAGCACGTAATATTTTAGTAAATGCTGTTGCTCCAGGATTCATCACGACGGATATGACAGATGAATTGGGCGATGATATGAAAGAGCAATTATTGTCAACTATCCCTTTAGGCAAGCTAGGAAGTGCGGAAGATGTAGCGGGCACCGTTGCATTCTTACTATCCGATGAAGCTAAATATATAACCGGTCAGACCATCAATGTAGACGGCGGCATGGTGATGTAAACGAACTACTTCTTTGAAAGGGCTATTTATGGTTGCGTAACGAGGGGACTACCCTCTATAATTCAATAGTAGCTAATGAGCCGACTTTGGCCTTGAGAGGAGGTGACTATGTTGTCAACAGTACTTGAGCGCGTAACAAAAGTAGTTGTCGACCGTCTAGGCGTCGATGAAAGCGAAGTAAAACCTGAGGCTTCTTTCCGTGAGGATCTAGGAGCTGATTCACTAGATGTAGTAGAACTTGTTATGGAATTTGAAGATGAGTTTGAAACGGAAATTTCTGATGATGATGCAGAGAAAATTGCAACTGTCGGAGATGCAGTAACGTACATTACAGCAAAAGTAGGCGAATGACCTTTTTGGTGAGACACTTTCTTCCTTTCATCTGAAAAGGAGAAAGCGTCTCTTTTCGCTTTACAAGTGTGTACAGACTATTAATAGATGAGAGGCAGAGTAGTTTATGAAAAATAAAAGAACTTCGAAAGAAACCGTATCACATCCTACATTGCCACAAGCTGTACGCGAGAAATTCAGTACGCTCCAGCAGGAATTAGGCGTTCAATTCAAGGATGATAATCTATTGTATAATGCATTCACCCATTCATCCTATGTCAATGAACACCGTCGCAAGAAATTTTCCGATAATGAACGATTGGAATTTCTTGGAGATGCCGTATTAGAACTAGGAGTATCTAAATTTTTATTCCGTACAGAACCGGCAAAAAGCGAAGGGGAACTAACGAAACTTCGTGCAGCGATTGTTTGTGAGCCATCACTAGTCAAGTTTTCAAATGAATTGAACTTTGGAGATTATATTCTTCTTGGCAAGGGAGAAGAACTAACTGGAGGTAGAATGCGTCCAGCATTACTAGCGGATGTATTTGAAGCATATATCGGTGCGCTCTACTTGGATCAGGGTATGGAAGTCGTTGAAGAGTTTCTAAAGCGAATCGTTTTTCCGAAAATTAGTATCGGAGCTTTTTCGCATGTGACAGATTATAAGAGCCGCCTGCAAGAGTTGGTGCAGCAGAAAAATAACGGACCCCTTCAATATGAAGTCATTGAAGAAAAAGGTCCTGCACATGCGAAAAAGTTTGTTACTGTAGTTAACCTTAATGAACAACAACTTGGAAAAGGAATCGGTAAATCCAAGAAAGAAGCAGAACAGGAAGCTGCCCGTCGAGCGATAGAATATTTATTGATGCAGACAACCGAAGGGGAGAACTAATCGTGTTTTTGAAGAGGCTGGAAATCGCAGGCTTTAAATCTTTCGCGGAAAAAATCCATATAGATTTCGTACCGGGAGTAACGGCCATCGTAGGACCTAATGGAAGTGGAAAAAGTAATATTATTGATGCGATTCGTTGGGTGCTGGGTGAACAATCTGCAAAATCATTGCGTGGCAGTAAAATGGAAGATGTCATTTTTGCAGGTAGTGATTCTCGGAAAGCGGTTAATTTTGCAGAAGTCACACTCATTTTGGATAATACACAAAATCTATTTCCACTTGACTACACTGAAATCAGTGTAACGAGAAGGGTTTTTCGATCCGGAGATAGTGCATACCTACTGAATGGTCAGACCTGCAGATTAAAAGACGTCACCGCGCTATTTATGGATTCAGGATTAGGTAAAGAAGCATTCTCTATTATATCGCAAGGTCGGGTAGATGAGATTTTGAATAGTCGTGCGGATGAAAGACGTAATGTCTTTGACGAAGCGGCAGGTGTCTTGAAGTATAAAACTCATAAACTGCAGGCGGAGCATAAATTGTTTGAGACAACTGATAATTTAGATCGAGTACTGGATATACTAAAAGAAATCGATGATCGGCTCGTCCCCCTTGAAAAGGAAGCGGGTTTGGCTCGTAAAGCGTCTAATTTGCGTACTGAACTTCGAGAGGCAGATGTTCGTTTACTCCATCACGATGCATCTGCCTTGCAACAGCAGATCTCCGAAAAAGAGGTAGTTGTGAACAATGATGAAGCAGAACAGCGAAAGATTTCAGCGATTCTCACACAATATGAACAGGAACTTGATCTTGACAAGAAAGACCTGATGAAAGCAGAGTTGCAACTGGATGATTTCCAAAACGAATTGATCAAACAGACAGCTGAAGCGGAAAAGTGGGAAGGTAGAAGATTACTGTCCGTTGAAAAGACCCGCAATACGAAGCAGCAAGTGGAGCGTATTAGACAAGAACTACAAACTGCAGAGCAAACACACCGAATGGCCAAAGATAAACTTAGTACTATGCAAATGAAGCAGAAAGCGGCCAAGCATGAACTGGAAGAAGTTACAAAAGAAAGTAAGCAAGTCACGGCCATGTTAAACAGTTCATTAAAAGAAACTGAACAGCAGATTGAACAGTTAAAATCGGTCTATATTGAGCGTCTCAATGAAGAGGCTACTGTGCGTAGTGAGATCAAGCATGTAGAGGAGCGGCTTCAGGGAGAAAAGTCTTCTACAGAAAAGATTACGGTTCAGACTACGTTGCTTTCCGAACGCAAACAACAACTTGCTAAAGAACAGCGGGAAAAGACTCAGCAAATGAATACCGTTCAACAACAGCTAGACGAGCTAGAGAAGTCAGCTAGAACTTGTCAACAACAATTAACAGATGAAGAGCAGCGTCTATCTACTCAACAGCAAATTTTGCAGAAAGCATTGCGAAAACAATCTGAAATGCAAGGAAGACTTCGTGCCCTGGAAAGTCTTGAAAAGGATTTTTCAGGGTTCTATTCTGGTGTCAAAGAAGTACTTCATGCGAAGCAACAACAACGTATACAAGGAATCGAAGGGGCTGTAGTGGAGCTCATTACGACAGAGCCGGCTTATACAAAGGCAATCGAAACAGCTCTTGGCGGTGCCATGCAACACATCATTACCACGACTGAGCGTGATGCAAGACAAGCTATCGGTTATTTAAAAACGAAAAACTTCGGTCGCGCTACGTTCTTACCAATGGATATCTTGAAGCCGCGTGAGCTTCCTATGAATAGCCGGCAAATACTCACTCAACGTCAAGGGTTCATCGGTACAGCGTTTGAACTGATTCAAACGTCCGCTGCCTATGAATCAGTCGCCAAAAATTTATTGGGCCAGACGATTATTGCTAGTGATTTAGAAGCCGCATCAGGTTTAGCAAAGACAATAGGTCATCGTTATCGCATAGTGACACTCGATGGGGATATTATCAACGCAGGCGGTTCATTGACGGGTGGTGGTGCGAAAGGTCAGTCCACGCTGTTTTCCCGTAAGGCGGAGCTGGAGACACTTTCAAATCAATTACAACAAATGGACGAATCGATTCAACAGGCTACTGCACAAACATCTGAAACTCGCAATTTAGTTGGCGCGAGTTTACATCTTCGTGATCAATTGCGCGTAAAGTTAGAAGAAACCCAACAGAAAAAGTCCTTTATTCATGCGTCTTTACAGGAAACAGAAATGGAATTGCGTTCCGTCGAAATGGAAATATCCACAATTGAAATCGGGCGTACAGATACAGTTTCTGCAGAAAAGCAGTTATCTACTAAAAAACAAGAGTTACAAACTCATCATGAAGCATTGAAAAGTGAACTTCAAGAGACGTTGGAAAAGCTAGAGAGCTTGGAGAGACTGGTAGAGAACAGACGCGAAGAGCAACAGTTATTACAGAAGAGATTGCATGATCTACAGCAAAAAATCGCTGTATTAAAAGAGCAAACCGCCTATCATTCGAGCAGTATAGTAGAAACGATCACTCAATTAAATGAATTAGAGTTAACAATTAGCCGCTTGCAAGAAGAACAGCAATATGTGCAGGAGTTTGTAATTGGCAAAGAATTAACTCCTGAAGAAATAGAGAAGCGAAGTCAACTAGCGAATGATGCAAAACAATACGTGCAACAAACGATTGAGGTAGAGAAAGCTAAGCGTGTTGAACAAGCTAAACGTGTTCGCGACCATGAACAGCGTATAAAAACGATCCGACAACAAGTAAGCACTATTTCAGAGCGCTTAAACACAATGAGGATCCAGTTATCCAGACTTGAAACGCAATATGAAACGGTCAGGGATCGGTTGGATGAAGAGTACGGTTTAAGACCGAATGAATTGCAGATTGAGTCATTGGACATTCCGTTACTTCGCAAAACAGTGGAAGATTGTAAGCAACAACTAGCAATTATAGGACCGGTTAACCCGAATGCGATTCAGGAATTCGAAGAGGTATCAGAGCGTCATGAATTTTTGCAATCACAGCGCAATGACTTAGTCGAAGCTAAAAATACGTTACAAGAAGCCATGGCAGAAATGGATCAGGAAATGAAGAGTCGATTTGAGACAACCTTTGAGGCGATCCGCAGTCATTTCCGTCGCGTGTTTAAGGATATGTTTGGTGGTGGAGAAGCAGATCTAGTTTTAACAGATCCAACGAACTTACTCACTACTGGGATTGATATCGTGGCACGACCCCCAGGAAAGAAATTGCAGAATTTACGTCTTTTATCCGGCGGAGAACGCGCATTAACCGTTATTTCCTTGTTGTTCTCTATTTTAGAAGTTCGCCCTGTTCCATTTTGTATTCTCGATGAAGTGGAAGCTGCACTGGATGAAGCGAACGTAGTACGATATAGTAATTATTTGAAGAAAGTTTCGGATCAGACACAATTCATCGTAATCACACATCGAAAAGGTACGATGGAAGGTGCGGACGTCCTATATGGCATTACGATGCAGGAATCAGGTGTCTCGAAACTACTTTCTGTTAAACTATCTGAAGTGGCAGAAGAAATCAGTAGCTAAGGAGTGAAATGAATGTCTTTCTTTAAGAAGATAAAAGATAAAATATCAGGGACGAATGAAGTGGTAGCAGAGAAGTTTAAAGATGGACTGACGAAGACACGCGATTCATTTACATCGAAAGTGAACGATTTAGTATTTAGATTCCGTGTGGTTGATGAAGAATTCTTCGAAGAACTGGAAGAAGTATTACTTCAAGCGGATGTCGGTTTTGAAACCGTTATGGAACTGATTGATTTGCTGAAAGAAGAAGTCCAACGCAAGAACATTAAAAACACGACTGGTATGCAGTCATTGATTTCAGAGAAACTTGTAGAAATCTATAATTCAGGCGAAGTAGTTTCTAGTGAGTTGAATATCGAAGAAGGTAGACTGAACGTAATATTGATGGTTGGCGTGAACGGTGTAGGTAAGACGACAACGATCGGTAAAATGGCTGCCCGCCTTAAAAATGAAGGGAAAACCGTTATGCTTGCTGCTGGGGATACATTCCGCGCAGGCGCCATTGAACAGCTTGTTGTCTGGGGAGAGCGTACTGGTGTAGAGGTTGTCCGTCAAGCGGAAGGTTCAGATCCGGCTGCCGTTATTTTTGACGCAGTGAAAGCAGCTAAGAAGCGTAACATAGATGTTTTAATTTGTGATACAGCGGGCCGCTTACAAAATAAAGTAAACTTGATGAATGAGCTTGAAAAAGTACATCGCATCATTGGTCGTGAAATTGAAGACGCTCCTCATGAAGTATTGTTAGCTTTGGATGCGACGACTGGTCAGAACGCATTAATCCAAGCGCAAACATTTAACGAAGTGACGAACGTAACAGGTATTGTATTGACAAAACTAGATGGTACAGCAAAAGGCGGCATTGTACTGGCAATTCGTAATAAGCTCGATATCCCTGTGAAGTTTGTCGGTCTTGGTGAAGGTATCGATGACTTACAACCTTTCGACCCAGAGAAATATGTCTATGGGTTATTTGCGAACGGCTTAGAAATGGAAGAAGCAGAAGAAATTGAAACCGAAACTGAAGAAGACAAGTAAAAGTACTTGACAGCAATACATGTGCACGATATTATATAATAGTGACTGAAGGAGGTCGTGATCTTGCTTGAAAAAACGACAAGAGTGAACTTCCTCTTTGATTTTTATCAATCATTATTAACTGACAAACAACGTTTATATATGCAATTATATTATTTAGATGATCTTTCTCTCGGTGAAATTGCTGAGCAATATGGCGTATCGAGACAGGCAGTGTACGACAATGTGAAACGGACTGAGGCTATGCTCGAAGATTACGAGAAGAAACTCAATCTGTTCGAAAAGCATGAAGGTCGACTTGAAATTGTAGAGTTGCTAGAAGAAATGGCGCCTACTGAAAATTCAAATCGCTTCATGAAATTGCTACATACCTTAAAAGACTTTGAATAGGGGGGATTGTCTATGGCATTTGAAGGTCTAGCCGAACGCCTGCAAGGAACCATGAATAAAATTACAGGCAAAGGTAAAATCAACGAAGCTGACGTAAAAGAAATGATGCGTGAAGTGCGTTTTGCACTAATTGAGGCAGACGTTAACTTGAAAGTCGTTAAACAATTTGTCAAGACGGTCAGCGAGCGCTCAGTAGGTCAGGATGTAATGAAGAGTTTGACACCTGGTCAGCAAGTGGTGAAAATCGTAAAAGACGAATTAACGAATCTAATGGGTGGAGAACAAAACCCTATTCAGTTCGCGCGTAAATCGCCTACGGTTATCATGATGGTAGGCTTGCAAGGTGCTGGTAAAACGACAACTACTGGTAAATTGGCCACAGTTTTACGTAAAAAACATAATAAGAAACCTCTGCTTGTGGCGGCGGATATTTATCGTCCGGCAGCGATCCAACAACTCGAAACATTAGGTAAACAGATCACGGTACCTGTATTTTCTATGGGAACTGATCAATCACCTGTTGAAATTGCTCGCAAAGCGATGGAAGAGGCAGAACGTGAGCATAATGACGTTGTAATCATTGATACAGCGGGTCGACTCCATGTGGATGAAGCACTCATGCAAGAATTGAAAGATATTCGTGAGTTGACTAATCCTGATGAAGTCTTCCTCGTAGTGGACGCGATGACAGGTCAAGATGCAGTCAACGTTGCCAAAAGTTTCGATGATACAATAGGAATCACTGGCGTCATCCTGACAAAACTTGATGGGGATACACGTGGTGGTGCGGCGTTATCGATTCGTACCGTTACTGAAAAACCAATAAAATTTGTTGGTATGGGTGAGAAGATGGATGCACTCGAACCATTCCATCCAGAGCGTATGGCATCACGGATTCTTGGTATGGGCGATGTCATGTCTTTGATTGAAAAAGCACAGGAAAATGTGGATGAGGATAAAGCGAAAGAGTTAGAGCAGAAATTGCGCACTCAAAGCTTTACACTTGATGACTTTCTCGATCAAATGCAACAAGTAAAGAAGATGGGGCCACTCGACGAAATTTTGAAAATGATGCCGGGTGCAAACAAAATCAAAGGACTCGACAATGCTAAAGTGGATGAGAGTCAGATGGGTCGTGTAGAAGCAGTCATTTATTCTATGACGCTTGCTGAACGGGAAAACCCAGAAATTATTAATGCGAGCCGTAAAAAAAGAATTGCTACAGGGTCTGGAACTTCCACACAGGAAGTCAACCGTTTGCTGAAGCAGTTTGAGGAAATGAAGAAAATGGTTAAGCAAATGACCAACATGCAACAAAAAGGTAAGAAGAAAGGTAAAATGCCTGGTTTTGATGCGTTTTTTAAATAAAATAGAGGGTGTTAAGAAAAAACCCTTTACAAACAAATAAAAACTTGGTAATATACTATCTTGTGTGAAACTATTCGGAGGTGTAGATAATAATGGCAGTTAAAATTCGTCTAAAACGTATGGGAGCTAAGAGATCTCCTTTTTATCGTATTGTAGTAGCTGATGCACGTGCACCACGTGACGGCCGTCAAATCGATCAGGTTGGTACATACAACCCGCTTACAAAGCCAGCAACAGTTGAAATCAACGAAGAATTGGCTTTGAAATGGCTTCAAGATGGAGCTAAACCATCTGATACAGTTCGTAACTTGTTCTCAGAACAAGGTATCATGGAAAAATTCCATAACGCTAAATACAGCAAGTAATTTGGAGGGGTGGACATGAAGCAGCTGATTGAAACAATTGTAAAACCGTTAGTCGATTACCCGGACGACGTGAAAGTGGTATCTGAAGAACAGTCTCAACGAGTCGTTTATCAGTTATCAGTGAATGCGGAGGATATGGGTAAAGTGATCGGGAAGCAAGGTCGTGTGGCAAAAGCGATCCGTACGATTGTTTACTCAGCAGCAGGCAGCCACCACGGCAAAAAAGTGTATTTGGATATCTTGGATTGATCCAAAAGGAAGGAGCCTCGGTTCCTTCCTTTTTTGCACGTATAAATACTTTTAGTCATATAATGGAGGCGAAATAATGGAATGGTTTAATGTAGGCACGATTGTGAATACGCATGGTATTAAAGGTGAAGTTCGCGTAATGTCCAAAACAGATTTTCCAGATGAACGATATGAAGTGGGAAGTGAGCTCGCGATCTTCATGCCGAAAAGCAAAGCACCTACGTTTGTCAAAGTGATCAGTCATCGTAAGCATAAAAACTTTGATTTACTGATGTTCGAAGGATATCCGAATATTAATGACGTCGAGAAGTTTCGCGACGGTGTGATCAAGGTATCGGAGAAAGAATTGACAGAACTCGGGGAAAATGAATTTTATTATCATGAAATCATTGGCTGCCGTGTGATTACAGAAACAGGTGAAGAAATCGGTACGGTTACAGAAATTATCGAAACGGGTGCCAATGATGTATGGGAAGTAACGCCTACTGAAGGCAAGCCGCATTATATTCCCTATATCGAAGATGTTGTAAAGGATATCGATATTGATGAGCAGATTATCAAAATTGAATTGATGGACGGATTACTTTCATGATGAAAATCGACGTTCTCTCTTTGTTCCCAGAGATGTTTGAGGGTGTACTTCATTCTTCCATCATGAAAAAAGCGCAAGAACAACAAGCTGCATCGTTTAAAGTCACAGACTTTCGTGACTTTTCGACAAACAAACATAGAAAAGTGGATGATTATCCGTACGGAGGCGGTGCGGGAATGGTATTAAAACCCGAACCACTCTTTGCGGCTGTCGAAGCCGTCACTAACACTAGTAATGGTAAGCCTCGCGTTATCCTCATGTGTCCGCAAGGCGAACGATTCACGCAGAAGAAAGCAGAAGAACTTGCGAAAGAGCAGCATCTAGTTTTCATTTGTGGTCACTATGAAGGATACGATGAGAGAATTCGTGAATATTTGGTTACGGATGAAATCTCACTCGGTGACTTTGTATTAACTGGTGGAGAAGTGGCTTCTATGGCGATCATTGATAGTGTTGTGCGATTACTTCCTGACGTTCTAGGTAACGACCAGTCGGCTGTCCACGATTCGTTTTCGACGGGTATGTTGGAACATCCACAATACACTCGACCTGCTACGTTCAACGGCCTTGAGGTGCCTTCTGTGCTGTTGTCGGGCAATCATGCCGAGATTGATAAGTGGAGAGAAGAGCAGGCATTCATTCGCACGGCACAACGCCGTCCTGAATTATTGCAAGAAGCGCCGTTAACAGATTATCAAAAAAAACTCTATCAGCAATGGAAACAAAAAAGAGACTAAATTTGCTTGATTCGTTAACAGGCGTGTGCTATGATTTATAAAGCGCTTTTTAAGAGCGCCTATTTTACTGTTGTTCCGCTGCAAAGCAAAACGTGCAAGAGCATCAGAAAAGAAGGAGAGAAAAAATATGCAAAAACTAATTGCAGATATTACAAAAGATCAGTTACGCACTGAACACCCTTCATTCCGTCCTGGCGATACACTTCGCTTGCACGTGAAGATCATCGAGGGAACTCGTGAGCGTATCCAGTTATTCGAAGGTATTGTTATCAAACGTCGCGGTGGCGGAATCAGCGAAACTTTCACTGTGCGTAAAATTTCAAACGGTGTTGGAGTGGAGCGTACATTCCCATTACACACGCCTAAGCTAGCTCAAATTGAAGTGACTCGTCGCGGTAAAGTTCGTCGTGCGAAGTTGTACTACCTACGTAAACTACGTGGTAAAGCAGCACGTATCAAAGAACTCCGCTAATAAGATAAACAGAAACGAAGGGGGCCTTGCACTTGGCCTCCTTTCTTTTTGCTCAGAAAGACAATTGGCTGTACAATAATAACAGACAGGGCAGGAGGCTGGATTGATGGAAGAGAAAAAAACGAGAAGTGAAGGACTAGAATGGATTAAAGCATTATTAATAGCGTTTGGATTAGCCGCCATTATTCGTATCTTTTTATTCACACCCATCGTCGTTGATGGTATTTCCATGATGCCAACGTTGGAACATGGTGACCGCATGATCGTTAATAAAATCGGCTATACGATAGGTGAACCTCATCGTTTTGACATCGTAGTATTCCATGCACCTGAGCAGAAAGATTATATTAAACGTGTAATTGGTCTGCCAGGAGATACAGTGGAGTATAAAGATGATGTCCTTTATGTAAATGATGAAGCATATGAAGAACCGTATCTCGAACAATACAAATCTGAAGTACAGGATGGCACACTGACGGAAGATTTCACACTGCAAGATGTGCCGCAAATCGATGCGCAAACAGTTCCGGAAGATCACATATTTGTTATGGGTGATAACCGTCGGAAAAGTAAAGATTCTAGACATATTGGAGCCGTATCAATCGATGAAGTCATCGGTAGTACGAGTGTAGTATTCTGGCCGATTAAAGATTTCGGTCTTGTGAAATAACGAAAGGAGACGATTCGAATGACTATTCAATGGTTTCCGGGCCATATGGCGAAAGCGAGACGAGAAGTCTCAGAAAAGTTAAAATTAGTTGATATAGTATTTGAATTAATTGATGCTAGATTGCCACTTTCATCACGTAATCCTATGATAGACGAAGTCACGCAACAGAAACCGAGATTGCTGATTTTGAATAAGATGGACTTAGCGGATGAAATACAAACTAAACGCTGGATTACCTACTTTGAAAAGCAAGGCTTACGTACAGTTGCTATTAATTCATTTGAAGGTAAAGGTCTCCAAACAGTCACCAGGGCTGCTAAAGAAATTTTGCAGCCGAAGTATGATCGCATGAAGCAGCGAGGCATACGTCCTGGGGCAATTCGCGCCATGATTGTCGGCATTCCAAACGTTGGTAAATCTACGTTGATTAACCGATTAGCTAAGAAAAATATCGCTAAAACAGGAAATAAGCCAGGCGTAACGAAAGCGCAACAATGGATCAAATTCGAGAAAGAATTAGAACTTCTGGACACGCCGGGAGTGCTTTGGCCGAAATTTGAAGATCAACAAGTAGGTTATAAATTAGCTCTAACGGGGGCAATTAAAGACTCCGTATTGAATATGGAGGAGCTTGCAGTATATGGACTTCGGTTTTTGGAGTCGCATTATCCTGATAGACTGGCACAGCGCTATGAAATGACAACAGTGGGTGACAATATCCAATCGTTGTTCGATAAAATCGGCGAACGTCGAAAAGTATATACAGTAGGCGGAGAAATCGATTATGACAAAGTAGCAGAAATGATCGTACAAGACATCCGCGACCAGCAAGTAGGTAAATTAACATTCGATTTTCCTGAAGAATTCGAATGACTAGAAGCAACGGCTTGGAACTCTGTTTCCGAACCGTTGCTTTTTTGTCGAAAAAACCATATGGAAACCGATATAATACGTAGACAAACATATTTTAGATGGACAGGTGAAGAAATTGACAACGATACAGCAAATAAAAAAACAATTACTAGAGTTACAAGAACCAAATGATTGGCTTACAGAACTTGAAACCGACACTAGAAAGGGTGTCCAGCAAGCAATTATTCAATGGCGCACTCGATATACTAAAAAACAAGCACTTATTCAAGAATTTCAAAAGAAAATAGCGTTTGATGATTCCTATAGATCCTCAAGAGTTTTGTTAGTCGCTGGAATTGACGAAGCTGGGAGAGGACCTCTGGCGGGACCGGTAGTTACAGCTGCGGTTATACTACCTGAAGATTGTTCGGCCCTTATCGGATTGGACGACTCGAAAAAAGTTTCCAAGGAGAAGAGGCAGGAATTTGCTCGACTAATTAAGGAACAGGCTGTGGCGTACGCCATACACGTGCAGCCTGCTAAAGTAATAGATGAATTGAATATATACCAGGCAACAAAGCAATCAATGGAAGTAGCTATAAGTGAACTTGAGATTGCGCCAAATGCGGTTTTAGCAGATGCCATGAATTTGCAAACAGTTTGCCCGTGTTATTCCATTATAAAAGGAGATGAAAAAAGCTTAACTATCGCAGCTGCTTCTATATTAGCCAAGACTACACGTGATGAACTGATGAATGAATTGCATGAGGAGTTTCCTTGGTATGCATTTAATGAAAATGCAGGATATGGAACTGCGAAACATTTACAAGGACTTGAAACGCATGGATTTTCCGAACACCATCGCAAATCATTCGAGCCGATCAAAACGATGTGGAGGGATCGACAATGAATTTACATTCATTATCTGCTTCATTTGCAAAAACTGCTACGGAAACTCAGCCGCTATCTCTAAAAGAAGGACAAATGATACATGGAAAGATCACACAATTATTTCCTGGTCAAATGGCGCAAGTTCAAGTTGGAAATCAACAGTTGTTTGCTAAATTGGAAGTACCCATGCAAGCGGGAGATCATTATTACTTCAAAGTCAATGGCACTGAACCTGAATTGCAGTTGCAGGTTGTTTCCGGTCCAATGCGTGGTGGAGAAGGTCAGTCGGCTCAATTAACCCAGTTAATGGATTCACTGCATGTACCTAAATCACAAGAAATGAAAGATATACTCGCGACGATGATTAAGCAAAAAATTCCTATGACAAAAGAAAATATGCTTGAGGCTGTCCAACTTCTGAAATCGTTACCAGATGGAATGAAAGCTGAGGCACTTGCTACGCTTAGTAAAATCGCTGAAGCAAAACTACCTTTCACGCCAGTTATATTTCAATCGCTTCTACAAGCTCAGACAGGCACGATTGCGCAGCAAATGAAGACGTTACTAGCTACCATCCAAAATGAGCCTAATCTTCCTCCAACGATGCGTGAGCAGCTTCTAACGACGATGCAATCTCTGTCTTCCCCTATGAGCCGAGTGATAGGTAAGGAACTGCTTAGTCAAAGTGTATCTCAATTGCTAAATCCACAAGCGAGTAAAGCGGATCGGTTTGAAGCGCTGCGCTTATTAAAAAATGCTGATATACTGCCAGCTCGAACATCTTTGGCCAATTTGCCTCAAGTACTGGCTGACCTGGTCACTAAAGCGAGTATGCAACCTGCTAGTGCTACAAGTAGCATAACGAATCAAGCAGATGCTAGTAAAACCATCCACTCTTTATTAAGTCAACTGGGTCAAACACCGGCCGCAAATCACCAAACAATAAAAGCGATTGTGAAAAATATTACACAACAATTACCGAACACAGCGCTTTCGGAACCTGTAAAAAATGCGTTGCAGACTGTAATTAATCAGTTGACCGAACAACCGCTGACGGATCGTTCTAAAGCTACTGTGGTTGAACAATTTAGTAAAGTGTTTATCCAAGCTCAAGCTATCGCAACACAAACCACCGCGACATCGGGACTAACTAGCATAGCGCAACAAGCTGTAGTTACCCCAGCTACCATGCAATCGGTCCATACAGCAATTGGTCAAATAAGCCAATTGCCAGTAGCAAACCAAGAAGCAATTAAAATAAACGTACAGCATTTGACCCAACAGCTGAGTAGTAATCCAGCTTTACCTGAATCAATGAAAAATGCATTACAAAATGTATTGAATCAATTTGCTCAGCAACCAATGACAGATGGTGCAAAAACAATGCTAGTCGAACAACTTAGTCAAACATTGGTGCAACAAGCGAGCAAGCAAGAAACAGCCGTTGTGCCATTACAGCAACAAACTATCATGAAAGAGGTACAACAGTCAGTTCCGTCGCTCTTAGTACCGCCTGAGAAAGTGGATGAGGTACTTCGGGCATTGATGCAAACGGCTGAAAAATCAGGGAATAATCAAGTGAAACAACTCATCCATACAGCTGAAGCTCAAGCATCACAGACGATGAACGGAGCTGCCATGAAAGAGACTATCCAACACGTATTCAGTACATTAGGAGTGAATTATGAAGCAATGCTTGGAGGAAAAGAATCTGATGCAGCCAATTTGGCAAGTACATTAAAACCACAATTACTAGCCATGCTTCAGGACCCATCGCTTTCACCCGCATTACGTGATGCAGCAGAGACAATGGTGCTTCGCATGAATGGGACTTTACTCCAATCAGGGGATACAGGCACACAACAACAGCTGATTATGCAACTACCACTTGAACTATTCGGTAAGAAAATCGATGCTACGCTGCAATGGAATAGTCGGATGAAGGAAAATGGGAAAATCGATCCGGCGTTTGCGCGGATATTGTTTTATTTAGACTTGGAATCACTATCGACAACATTGGTTGATATGCATGTGCAAAACAAAGTTGTAAACTTAACGGTTTTTAATGATTTACCATCTCTAAAAACGACTGGACCACTCTTTCAAGATGTATTAAAGGATGGCCTAGAAGGAGTTGGCTACAAACTTTCTGGTGTTACTTTCAAACCATTCACAGAAAAACAGCACGATATCAAAAAAACGGTCAGCACCTTCCAATTAGATGAGGGAGGAGTAGATTACAGGATATGAAAGAACAACAACGATTTACTAGAAAAGAAGCCATTGCACTGTCCTATGACCCTGAAGTATCAGATGCTCCGAAAGTAATAGCCAAAGGTAAAGGGAAAATAGCGGAGAATATTCTGGAACGTGCGAAAGAACATGCTATTCCTGTGCAAGAAGATCCAAGTCTGCTGGAGTTACTTGGTCAATTAAATGTCAATGAAACAATACCAGAAGAACTATATCAAGCTGTATCGGAAGTATTCGCTTATATATATCGTTTAGATCGTGAAAAAAGTAAGATGAAATAAGAGGGAGTTTAAATTGTTGAAAATTAAAGAATTTTGTTTTGCAATAGCGATTCTTGGACAAAGTGTGACGGTTTGATTACAATAAAGCAGTAGTTGAACTTCAAGCAATTGTAAATCGAATGGAGGCAGTACGTATGAACATCCATGAATATCAAGGGAAGCAGCTATTAAGAGATTATGGAGTGGCTGTTTCAAAAGGCCGTGTCGCGTTTTCACCGAAAGACGCA
Organism: Sporosarcina sp. P29; assembly: GCF_002743265.1. Classification (NCBI taxonomy): domain Bacteria; kingdom Bacillati; phylum Bacillota; class Bacilli; order Caryophanales; family Caryophanaceae; genus Sporosarcina; species Sporosarcina sp. P29. The sequence continues at coordinate 162,121 of NZ_PDYX01000003.1, forward strand.
ATGGCAGTGGCAAAAGAAATTGGGACAGTACCTATCGTGGTAAAGGCCCAAATCCATGCAGGTGGACGAGGTAAAGCAGGCGGAGTCAAGATTGTGAAAACTCTTGACGAAGTGCGCGCAGTGGCAGCTGATTTAATCGGTAAGCAACTCGTTACACACCAAACAGGTCCTAAAGGACAAGAAGTAAAGCGTCTTCTTGTTGAAGAAGGAATTGATATCGAAAAAGAATTTTATATTGGTCTTGTCGTTGACCGGGCAACAGATCGTGTAACATTGATGGGATCTGCAGAAGGCGGCGTGGAAATCGAAGAAGTGGCAGAACATAGCCCTGAAAAGATTTTCTATGAAGTAATCGACCCAGTAGTTGGATTGGTTCCTTTCCAAGCGCGTCGTATGGCGTTTAATATGGAAATTCCTAGCAATTTAATTAATAAAGCAGTAAGCTTTTTCCTAGGTTTATATAAAGTGTTCAGCGAAAAAGATGCATCTATCGTTGAAATTAATCCACTTGTTGTTACAAAAGATCAACGAGTACTTGCGTTGGATGCGAAATTCAACTTTGACGACAATGCTACATTCCGTCATAAGGACATTATGGAATTACGCGACTTTGATGAAGAGGATCCGAAAGAAATTGAAGCATCCAAGTATGACCTAAGCTATATTTCCCTTGATGGAAATATTGGTTGTATGGTAAATGGAGCCGGTTTAGCGATGGCTACAATGGATACGATCCATTTCTACGGCGGAGAACCCGCTAACTTCTTGGACGTTGGGGGCGGTGCAAAGAAAGAAAAAGTTGCTGCCGCTTTCAAAATCATTTTATCCGATCCAAAAGTTAAAGGTATTTTTGTCAATATCTTTGGTGGAATCATGAAATGTGACGTAATTGCTGAAGGTGTCATTGAAGCAGCTAAAGAAGTTGGTCTTCAAGTACCACTTGTTGTACGTCTTGAAGGAACGAATGTAGAACGCGGGAAAGCCTTGCTGAAAGAATCCGGTATTAATATCGTTGCAGCGGATTCCATGGCAGAAGGCGCGAAAAAAATCGTTGAGTTGATAGGATAAGAAAGGCAGGTACAAATCATGAGTATTTATGTGAATAAAGATACAAAAGTCATTGTACAAGGAATTACAGGTTCCACTGCCCTGTTCCATACACAGCAAATGTTGGAATATGGTACGAAAATTGTCGCTGGCGTAACGCCTGGTAAAGGCGGTCAGACGGCGGAAGGCGTGCCGGTATTTGACACTGTGGAAGAAGCAGTAAAAGAAACAGGCGCAACAGTTTCCATTATTTATGTACCTGCACCATATGCAGCAGACGCAATTATGGAAGGCGTTGACGCAGGACTAGAAATGGTAATCTGTATTACAGAACATATTCCTGTCCTTGATATGATTAAAGTGAAACGTTATATGGAAGGCAAAGAGACGCGATTGATTGGTCCGAACTGTCCGGGTGTTATTACGGCAGACGAGACGAAAATTGGTATCATGCCAGGCTATATTCATACAAAAGGGCACGTGGGCGTAGTTTCTCGTTCAGGTACATTAACTTATGAAGCGGTTCACCAGTTAACTCAAGAAGGCATTGGTCAAACTACAGCTGTCGGAATTGGTGGAGACCCGGTAAATGGTACGAACTTTATCGATGTCTTGAAAGCATTCAACGAAGATCCAGAAACATATGCAGTAGTCATGATCGGTGAAATTGGTGGTACTGCAGAAGAAGAAGCAGCCACTTGGATTAAAGAAAATATGACGAAGCCTGTAGTAGGCTTTATCGGCGGTCAAACTGCACCTGAAGGTAAGCGTATGGGACACGCAGGTGCTATAATTTCCGGTGGTAAAGGGACAGCTGCAGATAAAATCAAAGCTCTACAAGCAGCTGACGTTCAAGTTGCGGAGACACCTTCAGTCATAGGTGAAACATTAATTAAAGTTCTGAAAGAAAAAGGACTATACGAGAAATGTAAAACAAAGTAAACTGAAAGGAGTAGCTTAATTGCTACTCCTTTTTTCGTGCTCATGCTTGTAGTGTCGAACGGAGGAGAATTCGATGCTATATACCCATCAGCAACTACAATTACTGAACATACAATATATCCATCCCGTACCTTTTAATCGTTTTACAAGGCTTTTGAAGGAAAACCCTTCATTAGAAGATTTACATTCTTATTCAGCTCTGCAATGGTCGCGGATTTTTAATATACCGATAGAAAGATTGGAACAGTTTTCAGTGAAATTTAATGAGATATCTTGTTTTCCGATAGTAGAAATGCTGAAGGAAAACGGTGTAACCCCCATTACTTATTTTCATTCGAATTATCCTAGTGAATTAAGACAATTATGTGATCCTCCTGCGGTTCTTTATACTAAAGGGAATGAGGTTTTGTTGAAAAAGCAACTTCGTGTAGGGATCATTGGCTCTCGTAAAGCTACAAGCTATTCCAAAATGGCGCTGGAATTTATTGTGCCACCGCTCGTCGATCATCAAATCCCAATTGTTTCAGGCTTAGCAGATGGAGCGGACACGATGGCTCATCAAGCGGCTATCGAATATGGCGGGGAAACAATTGGCGTACTAGGTCATGGGTTCTCACATATGTATCCAAAAAAGAATCAAAAAATAGCTGAAGAAATGGCGAAAAATCATTTACTCGTGACGGAGTATCCACCATACTTTCCGCCAGCAAAATGGACATTTCCTATGCGCAATCGAATTATCAGTGGTTTGTCTAGCGCGCTAGTCATTACAGAATCTGTCGAAAGAAGCGGAACGATGAGTACAGTGGAGCATGCTCTTGATCATGGAAAAGAAATATTTGCAGTACCTGGTGCTATAGATTCCCCTCTTTCAGCGGGTCCAAATAAGCTGTTGGATGAAGGAGCCAAGCCGTTGTGGAGTGGTTATCAGATTGTTGATTCTTTACTATAAACCGGCATAACCTCTTTTTGGCAGATGTTTAAAAGGTTGCATTATCCTGAAAACTGTTATACATTTTGCAACAGATATTCTTTTGCTGAATAAATATAAAGAAATCTCTCTGAGGAGGGAACGATATGGCAGATTACTTAGTAATAGTGGAATCGCCTGCTAAAGCGAAAACGATTGAACGTTACTTAGGAAAAAAGTATAAAGTTAGTGCATCACTTGGTCATTTACGTGATTTACCCCGCAGTCAAATGGGTGTAGATACCGAAAATAACTATGAACCGAAGTATATTACGATTCGAGGAAAAGGACCGATACTTCAAGATTTAAAAAAAGAAGCAAAAAAAGCGAAGAAAATTTTTCTCGCGGCTGACCCGGATCGTGAAGGGGAAGCAATAGCTTGGCATTTATCACATCAATTAGGTGTAGATATCGAATCAGATTGTCGCGTAGTATTCAATGAAATTACAAAAGAAGCAATCAAAGAATCATTTAAACATCCACGACCTATTGATATGGATTTAGTAGACGCGCAACAAGCCAGAAGGATTTTGGATAGATTAGTAGGCTATAACATCAGTCCGATCCTTTGGAAGAAAGTTAAGAAGGGATTATCCGCAGGGCGTGTGCAATCAGTGGCTTTGCGTTTGATCATCGACCGGGAAAATGAAATCAATGCATTTGAACCAGAAGAGTACTGGTCCATCACTTCACAATTCACTAAAGGTGATAAAACTTTTGAAGCACAATTTTATGGCGATGCTTCAGAAAAAGTGAAACTGACGAATCAGGAACAAGTGGAAAAAATAGTCAACTCAATAAAACCGGACGAATTCGAAGTATCCAAAGTAGTGAAGAAAGAACGTAAACGTAATCCGGCATTGCCGTTTACAACATCATCCCTTCAGCAAGAGGCAGCACGTAAGCTGAACTTCCGCGCGAGGAAGACGATGATGCTTGCACAACAATTATATGAAGGAATTGCGATTGGAAAAGAAGGTACAGTCGGTTTGATTACGTATATGCGTACCGATTCGACGAGGATTTCTGATACCGCAAAAGAAGAAGTGAAATCATTCATCCATACGATGTATGGTGAAGAGTATATTTCAACTAGTACGAAAAAAGCGAAAGCTAAAGCGAAGACACAAGATGCGCATGAAGCAGTAAGACCGACTTCAGCTATGCGACCACCAGATGCAATGAAAGCGTTCTTAACGAGAGACCAACATCGTCTATATAAACTGATCTGGGAACGTCTCATCGCAAGTCAGATGGCGCCAGCGGTTTTGGATACAGTAACTGCTGATTTTTTAAATGGAGATATTCGTTTCAGAGCATCGGGATCACAAGTGAAATTCCCAGGCTTTATGAAAGTTTATATCGAAGGCAATGATGATCAACAAGAAGAAAAAGAGAATATACTACCGCCGCTTGAAGAAGGCGAGCGAATTAAATATGCAGACATAGATCCAAAACAGCATTTCACACAACCGCCACCAAGGTATTCGGAGGCACGTTTAGTGAAGACACTTGAGGAGCTAGGTATAGGTAGGCCTTCTACGTATGCACCCACACTTGATACCATTCAAAAGCGTGGCTATGTCACACTAGATGCCAAGCGGTTTATTCCAACAGAACTTGGGGGAATCGTACATCAGGCAGTTAATCAATACTTCCCAGATATTATCGATATCGAATTTACAAGACAGATGGAGCAGCGTCTTGACCATGTGGAGGAAGGCACAATCGAATGGCGTACAGTGATCGATGATTTCTATCGCGATTTCGAAAAGCACGTAGAAGTAGCCGATGCCGAAATGGAAAAGATTGAAATTAAAGATGAGCCAGCGGGTGAAGATTGTGAAAAATGTGGTTCTCCGATGGTTTATAAGATGGGCCGCTACGGAAAATTCATGGCGTGCTCTAATTTCCCGGACTGTCGTAATACAAAAGCCATTATTAAACCAATTGGCGTAAAATGTCCAAAGTGTAAAGAAGGCGAAGTCGTTGAACGTAAAAGTAAAACGAAGAGAATCTTCTTTGGTTGTGATCAATATCCTGAATGCGACTACGTTTCATGGGATAAACCGATCACAAGACCATGTCCGAAATGTCAGCACACAATGGTCGAAAAACGCCTGAAAAAGGGTGTTCAAATCCAATGTACTGATTGTGATTATAAAGAGGAACCGCAAGGCTAAAGTGATAAAAGTAATTCAACATAATGAGAAAGAGGTAGTTGTAATGACGCAAATTGTAAATGTGATTGGTGCAGGATTAGCTGGAAGTGAAGCTGCTTGGCAATTAGCTAATAGAGGAGTCCAAGTGAAATTATTCGAAATGCGTCCCGTGAAGCAAACCCCAGCCCATCATACAGATAAATTTGCGGAGTTAGTATGCAGCAACTCGTTGCGTGCCAATAACCTGACGAACGCAGTAGGTGTGATCAAAGAAGAGATGCGTCAATTCAATTCATTAATTATTCAAGCTGCGGATGATTGTGCAGTACCTGCTGGCGGTGCGCTTGCAGTAGACCGTCATGAATTTGCTGACAACGTTACTGAAAAGATCCGGAATCATCCGAATATAGAAGTCATTAATGAAGAAGTGACAAAATTACCGGAAGGAATTACGGTAATCGCATCTGGACCACTAACGTCGCCGGCGTTAGCTGAAGAAATTCGACAGCTAACTGGAGAAGATTATTTATACTTCTATGATGCCGCAGCTCCCATCGTAGAAGCCGATTCCATCGATATGGATAAAGTTTATTTGAAATCACGTTATGATAAAGGTGAAGCTGCTTATTTAAACTGTCCTATGAACACGGAGGAATTCGAGCGTTTCTATGAAGCCTTAACTTCAGCTGAAGTGGCTCCTTTAAAGGATTTTGAAAAAGAGCTTTACTTTGAAGGATGTATGCCAATCGAAGAGATGGCGAAGCGCGGTGTAAAAACGATGTTATTCGGTCCGTTAAAACCGGTTGGACTAGAAGATCCTAAAACAGGAAAAGAACCAAAAGCGGTTATTCAATTACGGCAGGATAACGCAGCTGGAACATTATATAATCTAGTAGGATTTCAGACGCATCTTAAATGGGGAGCACAAAAAGAAGTATTGAAACTAATACCTGGATTGGAAAATGTGGATATCGTGCGCTATGGTGTGATGCATCGTAATACATTCATCAACTCACCTAGAGTCTTGAATTGCACGTATCAACTTAAATCACAGCCGACTGTTCTGTTTGCGGGTCAGGTAACAGGTGTAGAAGGTTATGTAGAGTCAGCGGGATCAGGATTGATTGCTGGTATTAATGCAGCACAATTGGCAAAAAGCGAGAAACCTGTTCGATTTCCGAGAGAAACCGCACTTGGCAGCATGGCGCGTTATATCACAGAAGCTGATCCAAATAACTTCCAGCCAATTAATATCAATTTCGGATTATTCCCTGAGCTGAATAGAAGATATAGAACGAAAGCCGAACGTGCAAACAAACATGCAACACGCGCATTGGATGCAATACAAGAATTTAAATCAACGACAAATGTATAACTAAAATCTTTGCTTTAATAACTTGAGGTCGTACTGAAGACAGAACTCCATCTAATCGGGGTTCTGTCTTCAGTTTTTTAGTTGAAGTAGCATTATGCAACTTCCTAATGTATATATCGTCTTATATTGAGGAAGAAATGATGATCAGTATGATGAAAAATTACTTAGCTATTAAAGCAATTTGACTGTTATGTGACGAAAATAGTTCTTATATCTAAAAATGATCAACAATCAGTTTTTCAAAGTTGCCCAAATTTCCTTGCTAATGTATAGTGTTTTAGGGACAACATTCGGCTTTGATAGTTTATTTCGAACTATATGTAATCAATAATCTTTCGAATCTTCAGGTGCACGTTGTACGAGGATAAATTCGTATCGAGGTGATAAAATGATTCCTGAAATAAATCAATTGGCAGAAGAATATGTATCCTATATTCGTCTAGAGAAAAACTACTCATCCTACACGGTCGCGGAGTATGAAAAAGATCTTCGGGATTTTTTATTATTCTTGCAAGAAGAGGGAATAGAGAAAATGGAAGACGTCGACTACCCCGTAGCTAGACTGTATGTTACACGTCTATATGATCGTTCTTATGCGAGAACAAGCATTTCCAGGAAAATATCAGCTATCCGGTCGTTTTTTAAATTCATTAATGCGCGATACGGGATTGAAGATCAAGCATTTCGATTATTGTATCATCCGAAGCAAGAAGAACGCCTTCCTGCTTTTTTCTATGAGCAAGAGCTAGAAAAGCTTTTTGAAGTGACGATGGGAGAAGATTTTCGCTCTTTGCGAGATCGTGCTTTACTCGAGTTGCTTTATGCAACGGGGATCCGGGTCGGTGAACTAGTAGAAATCGAAGTGCAAGATGTGGATCATTATTTAGGAATTGTGAAAGTAATGGGTAAAGGACGAAAAGAACGTTTTGTGCCATTCGGGAGTTTTGCAGAGGAAGCTTTGCAACACTATATAGACAGTAGTCGTCCAAGATTGATGAAGCAAAAGAAGCATACAAAATTGTTCGTCAATCTACGTGGAGATCCTTTAACAGATCGTGGTGTGCGCTACGTATTAGATGACTTAATGAAAAAAGCATCCTTGCATACTAATATAACGCCACATATGATCCGTCATACGTTTGCGACTCATTTACTTGGCGCTGGAGCAGATCTCCGGTCCGTCCAAGAACTTCTGGGACATAGTCATCTATCGTCAACTCAGGTCTATACCCATATCACAAATGAACATTTACGCCAGACTTATTTACAAACGCACCCTCGTGCTTAGGAGGAACTATAATGAAATTTCATGCAACTACGATATTTGCTATTCATCATGATGGGCAATGTGCTATGTCAGGTGATGGGCAAGTGACGATGGGTGAATCAGTCGTCATGAAACACACAGCGAAGAAAGTCCGTAGATTATATAACGGCAAAGTCTTAGCTGGTTTTGCTGGTTCTGTAGCGGATGCATTTACGCTATTTGACTTATTTGAAGCGAAACTCAATGAATACGATGGAAATCTTCAACGGGCGTCAGTTGAACTTGCTAAAGAATGGCGTGGAGATCGAATCCTGCGTAAGTTAGAAGCGTTGTTACTCGTTATGGACGAAAATACACTGTTACTTGTCTCGGGTACTGGTGAAGTAATAGAACCGGATGACGGAGTATTGGCAATTGGTTCCGGAGGTAATTATGCACTAGCAGCCGGACGTGCACTGAAGAAACATAGCAGTGAATTGACAGCGAAAGAAATAGCTGAAATTTCACTTGAGACAGCGGCCGATATTTGTGTGTTCACCAATCATAATATTATCGTGGAGGTGCTTTAAGTGATGAAGCAAGAAATGACTCCTAAAGCGCTCACAGCGTATTTAAATCGTTATATTATTGGGCAGGAAAAAGCTAAAAAAGCAGTTGCAGTGGCTATGCGAAATCGTTATCGTCGTATGCAATTGACTGCTGAAGAACAAGAAGAAGTCATTCCGAAAAACATTTTGATGATCGGACCTACCGGTGTCGGTAAAACAGAAATTGCACGAAGGATTGCAAAGCTGATCCATGCACCTTTCGTAAAGGTAGAAGCGACAAAATTTACGGAAGTCGGATATGTTGGAAGAGATGTTGAGTCAATGATTCGCGATTTAACTGAAGTCGGAGTACGCATGGTAAAAGAGGATATGCGCGAAGCGGTTAAAAAGCAGTCTCAAAAGCTTGCGGAAGAACGTTTAGTAAAGTTACTAGTGCCTGAAGCAAAAAAGAATACAGAAGGTCAAAATCCTTTCGAAATGTTTTTCGGTCAAAAAACGCAGCCTGAGCCTGAACAAACTGAAGATCAATCCGAAATTAGACGAAAGCGTTCAGACATAGCTGTACAACTTGCGAATGGTCAAATCGAAGAAAAAATGGTGACGGTAGAAGTGCAAGCGCAACAACCATCTTTATTCGATGCATTGCAAGGGTCCGGTATGGATCAAATGTCAGGCATGCAAGACGCTTTATCATCACTCATGCCGAAGAAGAAAGTTCAGCGTCGCATGAAAGTAAAAGACGCGAGAATCGTATTGGAAGCAGAAGAAGCGGATAAGTTAATTGATCAAGATGAAGTAGCACGCAAAGGAATTGAATTAACAGAACAAGCGGGAATTATTTTCCTTGATGAAATGGATAAAATCGCAAGTAGCAACCAAAAGTCTTCTGGTGAAGTATCTCGCGAAGGTGTCCAACGCGATATTTTGCCAATAGTCGAAGGTTCTACAGTCACAACAAAATACGGGGCTGTTAAGACAGATTATATTTTGTTCATTGCTGCTGGAGCCTTCCATATGTCGAAGCCATCTGATATTATTCCGGAGCTTCAAGGTAGATTCCCGATTCGTGTAGAATTAGACAAATTGACAAAAGATGATTTTGAGCGCATACTGCGAGAACCGGATTTTTCTTTATTAAAACAATATGAACGCCTTCTTGCGACAGAAGAAGTTGAAATTGAATTTACAGACGAAGCGATCAGCAAACTGGCTGAAATTGCATACGAAGTAAATAATGAAACAGAAAATATTGGTGCTAGAAGATTGCATACGATTTTGGAAAAGTTGCTAGAAGATTTATCATTCGAAGCGGCGGAAATCGGCCCTGCATCTATTAAGATCACACCAGCTTATGTGGACGAAAAGCTGGATGGAATTGTAAAGAACAAAGATTTGTCACATTTTATTCTATAAGGAAGTCGTAATAGTTTATTTAACGATTGAAAACCTTTAGAATATTCATTAAAGTCAGAAGAAATCCTTGAGGAGGAACAATAGAAATGAGTTTATTAGTTAAAACAAGAAAAATCAATGCAATGTTACAAAAAGGTGCGGGCGGTCCTGTTAACTTTAAAGAGATGGCAGAAGAGCTAAGCGACGTAATCGATTGTAATGCTTTTATCGTAAGCAGAAAAGGTAAATTACTTGGTTTAGAAATCCACCATCAAATCGACAATGATCGTATGAAGAAGATGTTCGAAGATCGTAAATTCCCAGAAGAGTATACGACTCGCTTGTTCCAGATTAATGAGACATCTCCAAATATCGATATCGAGAGCGAACATACAGTATTTCCTATCGAAAACAAAGAACTATTCCAAGAAGGTTTAACTACGATCGTACCAATCATTGGTGGTGGCGAGCGCTTGGGTACTTTGATTCTTGCACGATTAAAAGAAGGATTTACAGAAGATGATTTAATCCTTGCTGAATATGGTGCAACGGTAGTTGGTATGGAAATCTTACGTGAAAAGTCTGAGGAAATTGAACATGAAGCTCGCAGTAAAGCGGTTGTACAAATGGCAATCAACTCATTGTCTTACAGTGAGCATGAAGCAATCGAGCACATCTTCAAAGAGTTAGACGGAAATGAAGGGTTGCTTGTAGCATCTAAAATTGCTGACCGTGTTGGAATTACACGTTCAGTTATCGTCAATGCACTTCGTAAACTTGAAAGTGCTGGTGTTATTGAATCGCGTTCTTTAGGAATGAAAGGTACGTATATTAAAGTATTGAACGATAAGTTCCTAGAAGAGCTTGAAAAGCATAATTCATAATAGTAAATATCAATTAAAAATAATGTTTAAACACTGAAGGGCCTTCCGTAATTACGGATTCCCTTCAGTGTTTTATTTTTTTTATATACTTTCTCTATGTTAGAGCGGAACTCATATACAGTTTTATATATTTCGTAGGAAATATTAATTAGATCCGTATTAATTCATAAAAGGTGTTGGTGAGCTGGGAAGCATCATATCATCTGTCAGAGCAAGCCGTTTACACTATACGACAAATTGTGATAAAATAACCCGATTTTATAAAAAAAACCACACTTACTAATTATATTAAAAATAAATTCATATCAGACTAAGTGATTAGTGTTAATGTATAGACTACTCTGAATACCGTGTAGTGGTTACTTTATACTATAAAATCATTTAGAAAACATTGGACAAAAATCATTAGTCTCAGCTACAATAGGAAAGTAGAATAATAAGAAATAACCTTTTTGATTAAAGATATTATTAAAGATTAGTATGAACTATAAAGAATTCTAAAATAACCGCGAAAAATGTACTAATTTACGGAAAGGTGGGGAAACGATGGAGATTTATGGTGGTACCATCAACCTGCTTGAAAAAGGATTGGACTACTCATCTGCGAAAGGTAAAGCAATTTCGCAAAATATAGCGAATGTAGACACTCCCAACTATAAAACTAAAAATGTCAATTTTAAAGAAGTGTTTTCTGATGAGAAAAGTAAAGGCATAGAGGCATACAAAACCGACTCGAAGCATTTAGACTTTACACATTCTACGACAAGTAAAACATTCGATGTATCTAATTTACGTTATCGACAAGATCGCAATGGTGTTGATATGGACAAAGAACAAGCAGATTTAGCTGCAAATCAAATTTATAACTCTGCTTTGATAGAACGATTAAACGGGAAATTCAATTCATTACAAAGTGTTATTAAAGGAGGTCGTTGATCATGAGTATATTTCATAGTCTGAACTCGTCGACTTCTGCATTGACTGCTCAACGGTTACGTATGGATGTCATATCTTCCAATATGGCGAATGTTGATTCTACTCGGGCCAAGCAAGTAGAAGGCGAGTGGGAGCCGTATAGAAGAAAAACAGTCACTTTACAACCGAAGGAAGGTCAGTTCTCTTCATTCTTGCAAGCAGCAAGAGGTGTTCACTCACATGGTAATGCGGGAAATGGTGTGGCCGTAACACGTGTGAAAGAAGATCGGGAGACTCCGTTCAAATTGGTATTTGATCCCTCTCATCCTGATGCGAATGAAGAAGGTTATGTAGAGATGCCAAATATTGACCCATTGCGCGAAATGATTGATTTAATGTCTGCAACGAGATCGTATGAAGCGAATGTAACTGCGTTGAATGCAAATAAATCTATGCTTATGAAAGCGCTGGAGATCGGAAGATAATATAGTAGTATTCAAATAGGAGTGAACTAGATGGCTATACAATCTATTACAGGTGCTATGCCTGCAATGACGATGCAGCAACCCGAAGTGAAAGCACAGCGAACACCTTTTGAAGCTCAACAGAATTTCTCGGCAATGTTGAACGACGCAATTCATCAGGTAGACAACACGCAAAAGGTCTCAGATACTATGACAGCGAAGCTTGCTAAAGGTGAAGATGTCGATTTACACAATGTGATGATTTCGGCACAAAAAGCGAGTATTGCATTAAATGCAACAGTAGAAATGCGAAATAAAGTAGTAGAAGCATACCAAGAAATCATTAGAATGCCTGTCTAACAGATAGAGAGCACTGGGCACAAGTGGAATCTGGCCTAGTGAGGCTGACCGGGGGATTAGAATGAAAGAAAGATTGACAAAGCTCAGAGCCGATCTCAAAGCTTTCTGGGGAAGTCGGACAAAAAATCAAAAGATTATATATATAACGACAGCGGCGGGCATAATAGCACTGGCGGTTTTTTTAACAATGACTATGTCCCGTACTACATATGTAACGCTCTATTCAGAAGTGTCACCTTCTGAAATTGGACGGATAAAAGAAGTCCTAGATGGACAGGGAGTGCCATATTTAGTGGAACCGGGTGGTACTGCAATTTCAGTGCCTGAAAAACAACTGGATAATTTACGTGTATCACTAGCGGCAGAAGGTTTCCCAGATTCGGGTCTAATCGATTATTCATTCTTCTCGGATAATGCCGGGTTTGGTACTACGGATAATGAATTTAATATGATTAAGCTTGCTGCAATGCAAACAGAATTAGCTAATCTAATAAAGGGTATAGAAGGTATTAAGGATGCAAAAGTAATGCTTACTTTACCGACAGAGGGAATTTTCGTAAATGACACGACATCGGAAGCTAGTGCAGCGATTATGTTGAAGACAAATCCCGGACAAAGCTTTTCTGAACAACAAATCACATCACTTTATAATCTAGTATCAAAAAGCTTGCCTAACCTATCTAATGAGAATATCGTCATTCAAAACCAATATTTTGAGTACTTTGATCTAAAAGATGCAGGAGATTCTTACGGAGCTAGTGTGACGGATCAAATGGGTGTGAAAAAGACCATTGAGCGCGACTTGCAACGACAGGTTCAAATGATGCTCGGTACGTTGATGGGGCAAGACAAAGTAGTTGTATCCGTTACGACAGATATCGACTTTAAAAAAGAGCAACGTGAAGAGAATCTTGTGACACCGGTGGATCCTGAAAACATGGAAGGTATTGCACTGAGCGTGCAAAGGATAACTGAATCATTCTCAGGTACCAATCCGGCAGTAGGCGGTACACCTGAAGGGGAAGATCCGACTGATAATCGGACTACCTATGTTGAAGGTGAAGGTGGAGACGGAGATTACGAGCGTCTAGAAGAAACAATTAATAATGAAGTAAATAGAATTAGAAAAGATATAGTAGAGAGCCCATACAAAATTAGTAATATCGGTATCCAAGTGATGATTGAACCCCCTACTGCTGATGATCCAACCTCATTGGAGCCTGAAGTACGACAGGATGTTGAACGTATTTTAGAGACGATAGTACGTACTTCATTGGATACAGAAGTAGCTGGAGAATTAACAGAGGAAATACTGGCTGAGAAAATAGCAGTTTCAGTTCAACCATTAAAGGGGAAAAACATCGCGTTTGAAGATACTAAGACATTCATTCCATGGTGGGTATATGTGATTGGCGGTGTATTGCTACTTGCAATTATTGTTTTAGTTGTGCTGTTCTTGCGTAAGAGACGCAATGAAGCAGAAATGGAAGAAGAGCTGGCGTTGGAACAAGCTCAGACTCAATTAGATTCAGTACAAATCGATGACATCAACATGGAACAAGAGACAGAAGCGACAGCGCGTAGAAAACAATTGGAGAAAATGGCTAAAGAAAAACCTGAAGAGTTTGCGAAACTATTGCGAACATGGATCGCCAAAGAATAACGGAGGGGTTTAGTTGGTTAAGAAAAACAAAGACATGTCAGGGAAACAAAAAGCTGCCCTTCTGCTTATCTCATTGGGTCCTGAAGTCTCAGCCTCAGTCTATAAGCATTTGAATGAAGAGGAGATCGAGCAACTGACGTTGGAGATTTCAGGTGTGAAAAAAGTAGAATCCTCAGTAAAAGAAGAGATTATTGAAGAGTTTCATCATATCGCTCTTGCACAGGATTACATTTCTCAAGGTGGTATTGGCTATGCCAAGACAGTACTTGAAAAAGCACTCGGAAAAGAACATGCCCAAGCAATTATTAACCGTCTGACATCTTCCCTACAAGTGCGACCGTTTGATTTCGCTAGACGTGCAGAACCTTCACAAATACTAAACTTTATCCAAAATGAACACCCACAGACAATTGCATTAATTTTATCTTATTTGGAGGCGGAACAAGCAGGATTAATCCTGTCACAGCTTCCACAAGAAACGCAAGCGGATATTGCAAAACGAATAGCTACAATGGAATCGACTTCTCCTGAAGTAATCAGTGAGATCGAAGCAGTACTTGAACGAAAATTATCATCTACTGTAACTCAAGACTTTACCGAAACAGGCGGCGTAGACGCGGTAGTTGAAGTGTTAAATGGTGTAGATCGTTCGACAGAGAAAACAATTCTCGATGCTCTTGAAATTCAAGATCCTGAGCTTGCTGAAGAAATCCGGAAAAGAATGTTTGTCTTCGAAGATATTATCACATTGGATAACCGATCAATTCAACGCGTCATACGTGATTGTGAAAATGAAGATTTGATTTTAGCGATGAAAGTGTCTAGTGAAGAAGTAAAAGATATACTATTCAAAAACATGTCACAACGTATGGCAGAATCATTCAAAGAAGAAATGGATGTAATGGGACCTGTGCGACTGCGTGACGTGGAGGAAGCACAGTCTCGAATCGTAGGAATCATCCGTAGACTTGAAGATGCGGGAGAAATCATCATAGCGCGTGGTGGAGGAGATGACATCATTGTCTAATCTGTTTCGTTCCGAGCGAACTATATTGAATCAAAGCCCGACAAAAGCGATATCAATACGCAACTTGCAGTCGGTGGAACCAACTGATGAAGCGGAAGAGCCAGTGAGCACAGGCATGATGTTTATGGAGCGCAATCGCTTATTGCAGGAGATAGAGCAACGAAAGAATATTATAGATACTGAAATTCAACAGCGATTGGAACAAGCGGCAGCGGATATCGAATCGATGCATGCGGCTTGGGCAAGTGAAAAAGAAGAGCTGCAACAACAAGCATATGACGAAGGGTTTCAAGTCGGATTCGACGATGGACGCAATAAGGCAATCGCGGAAATGAGTGAAATGATAGAGTCTGCGAACGAAATTACTACAATATCTTATGAGAATGCTACGCAATATTTAATAAATCAAGAACGGGTGATTTTAGATATTGGAATGCACTCAGCAGAACGAATAATTAATAAAGTGATAGAAGCAGATGATGAGGCGTATTTATCCATCGTAAGGAAAGGGATTAAGGAAGCACAGGAGAGCAAAGAGATAAAATTATTCGTACCAACTGAACAGTTTAAAATGGTAACGACACATCGCTCTGAGCTAGCTTCAATATTTCCGCCAGAAACTCCATTCCTTATTTTTGTCAATGAAGATTTCAATGCAACAGATTGTTTTATCGAAACGAACCATGGCCGAATCGTAGTGAGTGTAGATGAGCAACTGAATGAACTGAAAGAACAATTGGTGAAAATTATGGAAGATGGTGTGTGAATGTGAAAAAAGCCGAAGATTTAATTCCAATCATTCCAAATATCAACACCTTTAAAAAATATGGTCGGGTAATACGGGTTGTTGGATTGCTAATTGAATCCAAAGGTCCTGAGTCATCGATTGGAGATGTATGTTTTATCCATTTGAACGTTCCTGAAGGAGGACGCTCTCTAATTCAAGCAGAGGTTGTAGGTTTTAGGGAAGAGATTGTCATGCTGATGCCTTACACGGATATACGCAATATATCAAGTGGCTGTCTAGTTGAAACTCTTGGCAAGCCACTTGAAGTAAAAGTAGGCATGAATTTATTAGGACAAGTCCTCGATTCTTTAGGTAAGCCTATTGATTCAAGTGCATTGCCTAAAGGCTTGGCAACTGTTCGTACAGAAAACAGTCCACCGAACGTTTTGACACGACCTACAATTAATGACAAGTTAGCTGTAGGTGTGAAAGCCATCGATGGCATGTTAACGGTAGGTAGCGGTCAACGTGTAGGTATTTTCGCGGGATCCGGTGTCGGCAAGAGTACATTATTAGGGATGATCGCACGCAATACGGAAGCGGATATTAACGTGATTGCCCTAATAGGTGAACGTGGCCGTGAAGTACGTGAATTTATCGACAGAGACTTGGGTCCAGAAGGTCTTAAGAAAACAATTGTAGTAGCGGCCACTTCTGATCAGCCGGCACTTATGCGAATTAAAGGCGCTATGACAGCAACGGCCATTGCAGAATACTTCAGGGATAAAGGACTGAACGTGATGTTGATGATGGATTCAGTCACACGTGTAGCCATGGCACAGCGTGAGATTGGTCTGGCGGTTGGAGAACCACCAGCAACACGGGGATATACTCCTTCTGTTTTCGCTATTTTACCTAAGCTTTTGGAACGTAGCGGAACTAATGAAAAAGGAGCTATTACTGCATTCTATACCGTGCTAGTTGACGGTGACGATATGAATGAGCCTATAGCGGATGCTGTTCGAGGTATTCTAGACGGTCATATAGTCTTGGACCGTACACTTGCCAATAAAGGTCAGTACCCTGCAATCAATATTTTGAAAAGTGTCAGTCGTCTGATGAATCATATTGCAGATCCTGAACATTTGAAGGCAGCCGCGAAATTACGCGAACTGTATTATGCCTACGACAAATCCGAGGATTTAATTAATATTGGTGCATATAAAAAAGGGACGTCTCGTGAAATTGACGAAGCGATTGAATATGAGCCGATCATTACCGATTTTCTAAAACAAAAATTTAATGAGAATATCCAATTGGAAGATACGGTAAATGAAATGATCGCGTTAGCTTCTGGAGGAGGAGAGCGCAGATGACTTCATTCCTTTATCGTTTTGATAAAGTGCTGAATTTACGTGAACAAGAACGTGATGAAACAGAAATGGCTTATAAAGAAGCAATCGAAGAATTTGAAAAGATCGCAACACAATTGTATGACCAGATGAAAAAGAAAGAAAATGTCTTGGAAGAACAGCAACAACGAATGACTACAGGTTTTTCCATTGATGATTTGCACAGCTATTCTCGATTCATAAACACACTTGATTTGACGATTGATCATATACAGCAAGAAGTAATGAAATCCCGAACGAAAATGAATTGGTATGAATCTCAATTATTAGACAAGAATATTGAAGTGAAAAAGTTTGAGAAGATGAAAGAAATTGGAAAAGAACAATATGATGCTGAAATGGAACACGTAGAGACAAATCGAATTGACGAGCTATCGACGATGAAGTTTCGTTCAAGAGAAGACGGGTGGTAAAGTGGCTAAGTTGAAAAAGAAAAGAGTGGTTGGAGAATCAGTGGATAGGCAAAGCAAAAAGTCTATTGGCTTTTTCCAAATATTGCTCGCGTGGATCATCATCCCTCTTATGTTCACAACGGCTGTCGTTCTGATCATAGCCAAAGTAGCTGATGTCAATGTCTTTGATCAGGCGAAGGAGTGGACATCAAAAGTTCCATTCCTTGAACAAAAAGAAACGGATGAAAAGGTCGAGGGAGATCTAATATTGGAGGAACGTGTCATTTCTCTTCAAGCAGAGATTCAAGAAAAAGAAGCGCAGTTATTTGAAGTTCAAGATGAACTCACACAAGTAAAAGATTCGAACGAAACACTTGTAATAGAGAAAGAAAAGCTGAATGAAGAAATCGAGAAATTAAAACTTGCGCAAAGTGAATCTACACGTGATTTCAAAGAAATTGTCACAACGTACGAGCAAATGTCAGCCAAATCCTCAGCTCCTGTCATTACGAAAATGGGAGACGCGGAAGCTGTTCAAATATTATCTAGTCTAAAGCCCGCTACTTTAGCATCTATACTAGAGAAAATGTCCCCTGAAGATGCCGCAAAATATACTTCTATGCTCACGAAGTAGTACAATAGTGTATGAGGGAGGTGAAATAGTGAATTTAGGACTACTAATGAACATTGGTGCACCAAGCATGCCTATGAATTCATCCGCTTCAACAGCGAATGTTGAAGGGAAAGGATTTGGTAGTGTGTTCCAAGATCTTATGTCTGCTACAGCTTTGCCTGTTGCAATCAAGTTAATAGATACGGAACAAGAGTTAACCGAATTACTTGGTGATGTTCTAAACGCTGGCTCTTTGGAAGAGCTAGAAGGATTCCTTAAAGAGTTAGAGCGGCCTGTTAAGTCAACAGCTGTTGCCGGTTTTTTAAAAGATTCAGGAATGCTTCGGGATATTACGGAAAATGATGTAGCTGTTAAAACGTTGCTTTCAGGAATACTAGAAGGAGACCAGCTCCAAAATAAACCAGTAGAGTTAAGTGAAGATGCTGAATTAAGGTTAACGGATCTACCAAACTTGCAGGAGTTCCCTAGTCTGCAACAATTAGCACATCTTATTAGTGAAAAACCTGATAAACTAGTAGAAACGATTACAAACGTCCTAGAAGATGTTGGTATGACCAAAGAACAGCTTGATCAGATGGCAACTACAGGGGATATCTGGTTCATGCTCGATGTACTACAGAAATTACCTACTGAAAAAGTTCAAGCTGCGATTGAGAAAATACTACCTAAAGTAACAGTAGAATTAACGGTATTGCTTAAAGCAATTGAACTAGCGGCACCTAAAATGGATATATTTACAAAACAGATAGATCTTGTAGAAACGATCAAGCCAATTCTTTCACAATTTGCAGGTCAACTGGAACAAAAGATTGTTCAACCTGAAGTGAAGCAACCTTTACAAATTCCACCGACAATGCAGCATATCGTTCGGTTCATGACAGAACAATCTGCCGCGGATACAAAGCAACAAGATCAACAGTCGAAGCCAAATGAAACTGTAACTCCAGTTTTAGCCGCTACGCAGAATGAAACAAGACCGGTCTTCCAAATGAATGCTACAGAGAAAGTACCGGAGAGCCGAAGTGAGGCATTGATGCGGGAATTCCAAG
The DNA here is from genome assembly GCF_002743265.1 of Sporosarcina sp. P29. NCBI lineage: Bacteria > Bacillati > Bacillota > Bacilli > Caryophanales > Caryophanaceae > Sporosarcina > Sporosarcina sp. P29. Next base: position 181,351 of record NZ_PDYX01000003.1, read on the forward strand.
CAGTACTAAACAGGGCGAATTTCGGTCAAACAAATGGAATGAATCGGATTTCAATTAAATTATATCCAGAACATCTTGGACAAATACGTGTTGAACTTTTGGAAGTGAATGGTGTTATGACTGCAAGGATTTTAGCATCTACTGCGATGGCGCGTGAAATGCTCGACAGCCAAATGCATCAGTTGCGCCAAGCTTTCACACAACAGAACTTACAAGTAGAACGGATCGATTTATCACAAACGCTACAAGATCCTTCAAAGAGTGATCGGGAACAGGCATTTAATAAACAAAATCAGCAACAAAAAGAACAAGCTACCGAACAAAATGAAACACCAGATGAACAGGAACAAACATTCCAAGAATTCATGATTGAACTGGAGGTGTAAATATTGCCAGAAGGAACAAATTCCACAACAACGAAAAATGCAATTACAGATTCGATGTATTTAGTTAATAAGCAACGCGACCAGCGCAAGACTGGACCCGATACGATGGGGAAAGACGCATTTATGAAAATCTTAATTGCTCAGATGGCAAACCAAGATCCAACCAACCCGATGAAGGATACCGAGTTTGTCGCTCAGATGGCACAGTTTTCATCATTGGAACAAACAATGAATCTAGCAAAGGCGTTTGAGAAATTCGCAGATTCACAAAATCAGAGTCAGTTAATTCAGTACAATAGCTTTGTGGGAAAAGAAATACGTTGGCATGAAGTTTCAGATAAAAAAGGTGAAGACGATAAGCCGATTATTAATGAAGGTACTGGTGTTATACAGTCGATCAAGTATATTGACGGTTCGGTCATCTTCACGATGGCGGATGGTAAGGAATTATCACCTGGAAATATTTCTGAAGTAATGGGGAACGGATCTACTTCGGGCTCGGGTGCAGGTGGTCAACCAAATAGTCTAGTTCAGGCGAGTATGCTGATTGGTAAGACGGTAGGCTATATGGAAGGCGAAGACGAACGTACAGGTAAAGTTGTATCAGTTACAAATAAAGAAGGTAGTCTTCATTACGTATTACAAGACGGTACAAAAATCGAAGGTAATCAATTTACAACTATTAGTGAATAATTGAATGGAGCGATGTCATGAACAAGATCGATGCCCATCGCATTCCATCACCGCCACTCATACGCCAAGGACAGATACCAGCACAATCAAAGCAGTCATTTCTTGAACACTTACAGCAAGCAACACAGCCAGAGAAATTAAAGATTAGTAAACATGCTAACGACCGGATGCAAGAACGTGGAATTCAAATGACCGACGTAGAATGGGCGCGTATCTCAGAAAAAGTGGATGAGGCGAAAAGGAAGGGAATTCGTGACTCACTTGTGTTGACTGATCAAGCCGCACTCATAGTCAGTGCGAAAAACTCAACCGTCATCACCGCGATGAACCGCATGGAAGCGAAAGATCAACTGTTTACAAATATTGATGGCACGATATTACTCAGCTAAATTCGGCAGGACCTTAACAGGATGCCAACCGCACCGTCGACTGAATGACGCGGTGCACTCTAAAACCGAGAGGGGAAACTTTATTATGATTCGCTCAATGTACTCAGGGATTTCTGGCCTAAAGAACTTCCAAACGAAACTAGATGTAATTGGTAACAATATTGCTAACGTAAATACGTACGGCTTTAAGAAAGGGCGTACGGTTTTTAAGGATTTGTATTCTCAGACTGTGGCGGGGGCTACTGGACCCGGAGATACGAGAGGTGGAGTGAATCCTAAACAAGTGGGATTAGGTTCGCAAATAGCAGCTATTGATACAATGCACAGTCCGGGTTCTACACAATTCACAGGAAACACTCTAGATTTAGCTATTGAAGGTGACGGTTTTTTTGTAGTTGAGGATGGAAATGGTGAAAAACTATATACTCGTGCAGGAAATTTTTATCTCGATAAAGATGGAAATATTGTGGATGGAGATGGAAGATATCTTTCGGCAGAGGGTGGGGGGCCAATCGAAGTTCCGCTAGAAGCGACATCACTTTCAATAGGGCAAGATGGAATAGTTAAATATGTACTGAATGGTGTTTTAGAGGGTGAAGATGTAGTGGCATTAGCAAAATTCTCAAATCCAGGTGGTTTAACAAAAATAGGTGGCAACTTGTACCAGGAAAGTGCTAACTCAGGAGTTGCAGAAGATGGAACAGGGGCACCATTAGTAGATGGCCGTGGTGCTATCAAATCCGGCTCCCTAGAAATGTCCAACGTAGACCTATCCGAAGAATTCACAGAAATGATCGTTGCACAACGCGGTTTCCAAGCCAATACGCGGATCATTACTACGTCAGATGAGATTTTACAAGAACTAGTAAACTTGAAGCGATAACATAGCATAGTTTGAGAAGGAGGGTCGGGCCGGCCTTGGCCTGGCCCCTTACATATGATTAAAGTGACAAGATTGAATCGTACGACTTTCACGTTAAACGCATTGTACATAGAGAGAGTCGAGTCGTTTCCAGATACGACGATCACGTTGACGACTGGATCAAAGTATGTCGTTCTTGATTCAGCTGAAGAAGTAAATAACCGAATCATTGAATTTTATCAAGCGGTCCAGCTGCTATCCAATCCGCATATCCGGGGTGATGAAGAAGATGAAGAATAAATTATTGACGATTTCACTAATTATTTTAGTGAGTATTACATTAATCGGTGTCGTGGCGGTCGTATTGATATTGAATTTCAATAAAGACAGTGACGGAGAAGAAAAAGCACCTTCAATAGATGAAATAATTGAGTCGTCCGTAGATATGGAAGAAATCACAACGAACTTGTCTGGTCGTAATTTTGTCCGTGTGTCACTGAAAATCCAGACAGATAGTAAAAAGGCAGCAGAAGAATTGACAAAACGTGACTTTCAAGTGAAGAACCTAGCGATTCAAGAACTGTCTGAAATGACAGCGAAAGATCTTGAAGGAAAAGCGGGGAAACAGCAATTTGAAGATACCATAAAAGCAAAGCTGAACGAGCTAATGCAAGATGGTGAAATACAGAAGGTGTATATTGTCTCTTATATCATCCAGTGACGGCTAAAATGATCTACTAGAGATGTATGTGCTATGGGAGGTGGGTCTATGTCGGGAGACGTATTGTCCCAAAATGAAATAGATGCGCTGCTGTCTGCTTTATCGACGGGTGAAATGTCAGCAGAAGAAATGAAGAAGGAAGAAGAAACAAGAAAAGTACGTGTCTATGACTTTAAGCGTGCACTTCGTTTCTCTAAAGACCAAATTCGAAGTTTGACTAGGATCCATGAAAACTTTGCTAGACTACTGACGACGTACTTCTCAGCGCAACTACGTACGTATGTACAAATTAATGTGATGTCGGTAGATCAGATTCCATTTGAAGAGTTCATTAGCTCGATACCCAATATGACATTGATCAATATATTTGATGTATCCCCTCTTGAAGGGAATATTTTGATGGAAGTCAATCCGAATGTTGCCTATTCCATGTTGGAGCGACTCATGGGTGGCTTTGGATCGAGTTCAGGAAAAACGGATAATATGACAGAGATTGAAACGAAGATTTTGACAAATTTGTTTGAACGTTCGTTTGACAGCTTACGGGAAGCTTGGTCAGGGCTAATTGATATAGATCCATATTTAACAGAGATGGAAGTCAATCCTCAGTTTCTTCAAATGATTTCACCTAACGAAACCGTAATCGTTATTTCATTTAATATTATGATTGGTGAATCTAGCGGGATGATCAATATGTGTATCCCTCACGTTGTATTGGAACCAATTATTCCAAACCTCTCTGTGCAGTACTGGATGCAGACAAATAAAAAAGAACCAACCGCTGAGCAAAGCATACAATTGGAAAGACGTATTAAAAATGCAACACTCCCTATAGTTGCTGACCTTGGGAAAGGCGAAATATCTATTGAAGATTTCCTGCATTTGCAGCTTGGGGATGTAATTTCATTGAATACAAGTATTGAGGAGCCTTTAACGATCAGGATAGGAGATAAGCCTAAATTCACAGCACAGCCAGGGAAGTTACGAAATCGTATGGCTGTTCAAATACTGGAAATATTGAATACGGGAGAGGATGACGATGATGAGTGATAATATTCTCTCACAGGAAGAAATTGAAGCGTTGTTACGGGGTGAAACATTAGAACCTGCCCAAGCAGATGAACCTGAACCTGAAACTATCGATATTAGTGATTACTTGACCGAAATGGAGCAAGATGCATTAGGTGAAGTAGGTAATATTTCATTCGGTAGTTCTGCAACTGCCCTTTCCGCTTTACTGGGACAAAAAGTAGAAATCACAACACCCAAACTATCTCTGATCCAACGGGATAACTTGGAGGATGATTTCGTCCATCCGTATGTAGCCATCAAGGTTGAATATACAGAAGGATTAAGTGGTGTCAATCTGTTAGTAATTAAACAAAGTGACGCGGCAATCATTGCAGACTTAATGCTTGGAGGCGACGGAACAGCTCCTAATCAAGAGTTAAGTGAAATCCATTTGAGTGCAGTACAAGAAGCAATGAATCAAATGATGGGGTCTTCAGCGACTTCGATGTCTACCATTTTTAATAAAAAAGTAGATATTTCACCGCCCACTATTGATTTAATGAATATACAAATAGATCAGGGAACCGAAAATATTCCAGCGCATAATTTATTAATCCGCGTGTCATTCAATTTGAAAGTTGGCGAATTGATTGATTCTGATATTATGCAATTGTTCCCACTGGAGTTCGGTAAAAAATTGGTATCTACATTAATGGGAGAAGAAGAAGCGGCCACTATGACAGAAGTACCACCGAGTCCACCGGAACCCCAATATTCGGAACCTGAGCCTGCATATACACCGGATCCTGCGCCAATGCAACAACAGCAACCTGTATATCAAGCACCACCCATGCAACAAACTGCAGTACCACGTCAGACGCAAGCTCCAGTGCATGTCCAGCAAGCAGAGTTTGCGAGTTTCCAAGCGCCTACTTTGAATAAGGAAGAATCAAATAATTTAAATTTACTACTTGATATACCACTTCAAGTAACAGTAGAATTAGGACGTACGAAGCGTTCTGTTAAAGAAATACTCGAAATGTCTGGTGGTTCCATTATTGAACTGGATAAATTGGCAGGGGAGCCTGTCGATATATTAGTCAATAATCGCTATATTGCAAAAGGGGAAGTAGTAGTCATTGACGAAAACTTCGGAGTCCGCATTACGGATATATTAAGTCAAATGGATCGATTAAACAATTTACGATAGAAGAAACTTGGAGGGAATATGAATGGGAAAACGAATTTTAGTAGTAGATGACGCGGCATTTATGCGCATGATGATCAAGGATATCTTAACAAAGAATAATTATGAAGTAGTAGGAGAGGCAGCAGATGGTGCTCAAGCCATTGAAAAATATAATGAATTGAAACCAGACTTGGTTACAATGGATATTACGATGCCTGAAATGGATGGAATTGCAGCATTAAAAGCAATTAAAAGTACGCACCCATCTGCGACCATCATCATGTGTTCTGCAATGGGGCAACAGGCAATGGTAATCGATGCGATCCAAGCAGGAGCAAAGGACTTTATCGTTAAACCATTCCAGGCTGACCGTGTGATTGAAGCAATCGACAAAGCGCTGAGCTAAGAGCAGCATATGAATGTAAAACAAGTAACTCAGTATTTACTACTATTCGTTCTGTGCTTTACTATCACACCATTTGCACATGCAGAAACTGATCCTGATGTCAGCGTATCAGACTGTATTGGAAGAGATAAAGATTGCGAAGAGAAAGCTCCGGTTGCTGAGAATGATAATAAATTAGTGACAAATAATGAATTGGACGAACCTAAAGGACTTACAGCAAAAGATTACATAAGAACTCTTTTTGCTTTTGCATTTGTAATTGGTTTGCTCGTGTGGTTACTACGCTTCATGAACAAACGCAATAGAAATTTCGACTCTAATCGACTTATGACGAATATGGGTGGTGTTCCGTTAGGTCAAAATAAGTCTATTCAACTAGTGAAAATGGGTAACCATTATTTCGTAGTAGGTGTTGGTGAAAATGTACAACTATTAAGAGAAATAGAAGATCCTGATGAAATTGCTGAACTACTTGCACGTTATGACCAAGGCAATGAAGTTCAAAAAGGTATACTTTCACAACTGTATACACGGTTTTTCTCAAAGGCTGAACACTCACCATCAGAAGAAGCCACTTTCAGTCAATTGTTTTCTACCAAAATGGACGAAATCAAAACTGAGCGCAAAGAACAGTTAAAACGTTTAAATCGGAAGGAGAGCGACCGCGATGGTTGATTTTCTGGACACGTTTTCCGACAGTGATCCCACCAATGTCTCTACTTCCATTAAGATGTTGCTATTACTAACGGTATTATCACTTGCACCAGCAATTTTAATCCTAATGACTTCGTTTGCTAGGATTATCATAGTGTTGTCATTTGTACGGACGGCGCTAGCTACACAGCAAATGCCTCCCAACCAAGTGTTGGTTGGATTAGCATTATTTCTGACGTTCTTCATCATGTCACCGGTGTTATCTCAAGTGAATGAAGAAGCATTGACACCATTGTTTGATGAAGAAATCAGTTTGGACGAGGCATACGAGCGGGCCAGTGTGCCATTCAAAGAATTCATGAGTCAACATACTAGGCAGAAAGATTTGGAGTTATTCATGCGGTATAACCAGATGGAGCGACCGGATACAATTGAAGATATTCCGCTTACTATGATGGTGCCAGCGTTTGCACTCAGTGAAATTAAGACTGCATTTCAAATGGGTTTTATGATTTTTATTCCTTTTCTCGTTATTGATATGATCGTTGCTAGTGTGCTAATGTCTATGGGGATGATGATGCTTCCACCCGTTATGATTTCATTACCGTTCAAGATATTATTATTTGTTCTAGTAGACGGTTGGTATCTCATTATCCAGTCATTGCTACAAAGCTTTTAGGGAGGAATTTGAATGACGAGTGAATTTGTTATATCCATTGCAGAACGGTCAGTTTGGGTTATTCTCCTTGCATCAGGACCTCTCCTAATCGTAGCTTTAGTGACAGGACTTGCCGTGAGTATATTTCAGGCAACTACACAAATCCAAGAACAGACATTGGCATTCGTACCAAAAATCGTAGCGGTTATGGTTGCTATCATATTTTTTGGGCCTTGGATGTTATCTTATGTTACCGGCTATGCCAGCGAAATCTTTTCCAATCTCTCCAGGTATGTTGGGTGATTAAATGAATGAACTTATTCCATCCTTACCCGCATTTTTACTTATCCTTACTCGTGTTACCTCATTCTTCGTGACACTGCCATTATTCTCTTACAAGACCATCCCTGCTACGCAACGGCTACTATTCGGGGCAATATTGGCATGGATGATGTCTTACTCTATTACGATGCCAGAAATTGAGATCGATGGTCAATACATATTACTTGTACTTAAAGAAGCGGTAGTCGGCTTATCAATCGGCATTGCCGCTTTTATTATTATGTCGGCTATTCAAGTGGCTGGTGGATTTATTGACTTTCAAATGGGCTTTGCCATTGCGAACGTCATTGATCCTCAAACGGGCGCGCAGTCACCATTGCTTGGACAATTTCTTAATTCGCTAGCGATGTTATTATTATTAGTTGTAAATGGCCATCATTTGCTTTTGGATGGGATATTTTATAGCTATGAATTTGTACCCATCACGGCTATGTGGCCACCTTTTGGTAGTCCTAATATGGCAGAATTTATCGTCTTGACCTTCGCCAAATCCTTTGCGATTGCGTTTCAAATGGCGATTCCAGTCGTAGCTACGTTATTCCTGGTCGATTTGGCACTCGGTATAACCGCTCGTGCTGTGCCACAACTGAATATTTTTGTAGTTGGATTTCCAATTAAAATTGGCGTTAGTTTCTTGGTAATCGTGACAATGTCTAGTGTCTTCATAGTCGTAATGAAGAAAATGTTTGAAATTATGATTGTAACGATGAGAAATCTGATGATACTGCTTGGAGGTGGCTAACTTGTTACTAAGGCTGAATTTACAATTTTTTGCCGGTGAGAAGACGGAAAAAGCTACCCCGAAAAAGCGGGAAGATTCCAGAAAGAAAGGGCAAGTACTAAAGAGTCAAGACGTAACAGCTGCAATTGTACTGTTCTCTATTTTTACATTTATGTTCTTTTCCGCAGGTTTTATGAGGGATAATTTCTTCGTGTTTTTCCGAGAATCCTTTACTCATCTTATTCCTATCAAGTCGCTGGATGAAGAACAAGTCATGTTAGTATACATAAGCGTTATTAAACAAATGGCAATCATATTATTGCCGATAATGTTGATCGCAGTTATTGCGAGTATTGCAGCGAACCTGCTACAGTTTGGTCTCTTATTTACTGCAGAGACGTTAAAGTTTGATTTAAAGAAAATAGATCCAATTAAAGGATTAAAGCGAATTTTTTCTATTCGTGCAATTGTAGAGTTATTAAAATCCATATTAAAAATTTCGTTTATTGGAACCGTTACAACACTTATTGTATGGAGTAATCTAGGACAAGTGCTCGACTTGGCATTTAAAACACCGCAAGTCACACTCGTGACTGTTGCAAAATTAGTCGGAATGATGGGGATTATCGCGTCACTAGTATTATTATTCATTTCCATCTTGGATTTTCTTTATCAGAAATTTGACTATGAAAAAAATCTAAAAATGTCTAAACAAGATATTAAAGATGAAAGTAAAAATATGGATGGGGATCCGCTGATCAAGTCCCGCATTAGACAGCGTCAGCGTGAAATGGCAATGCGCCGGATGATGCAGGAGATACCTGAAGCAGATGTTGTGATTACCAATCCTACTCACTTTGCCATTGCGTTAAAGTATGATGAAGATCAGATGGATTCACCAATTGTCGTTGGAAAAGGTGCAGATTTTGTCGCACAAAAAATTAAAATGATTGCGGCTGAACACGACATTGTGATGGTAGAAAATCAACCTTTAGCACGTGCTATGTATGACGAAGTAGAAATTGGTGATCGAATACCTGAGCAGTTCTTTAAAGCAATTGCAGAAATTCTAGCCTATGTATATCGCATTCAAAAGAAAATATAAGTTAAATAAGAAAGTAGGGGTGGCATGCAGTTTAAAGATATAGGAGTACTCGCGGCGGTTATTATGATCATAGCGATGCTTGTCATCCCGTTACCACCTTGGTTATTAAGTTTCTTGATTATTATTAATATTACACTTGGGTTAATGGTTTTACTGACTGCGATGAATATGCAGGAAGCATTGCAATTCTCTATCTTTCCATCGTTATTATTATTACTCACATTATTCCGTCTAGGTCTTAACGTTTCTACAACACGTGCGATTCTTTCAGAAGGTAATGCAGGTGGAGTAGTTGATACATTTGGTACATTCGTTACTGGTGGAAATATTATTGTGGGACTCGTAGTTTTTGTTATTTTGATCATCATTCAGTTTATTGTAATAACGAAAGGCTCGGAGCGTGTTTCCGAAGTTGCTGCACGTTTTACTCTCGATGCTATGCCAGGTAAGCAAATGAGTATTGATGCCGACTTAAACGCAGGTATGATTTCAGATGTAGAAGCCCGAACACGTCGTGAAAAAGTAAGTAACGAAGCTGATTTCTATGGTGCAATGGATGGTGCGACCAAATTCGTTAAAGGGGATGCTATTGCCGGGATCATTATTGTTATGATCAACTTATTGGTTGGCATGATTATTGGTGTCGTGCAGATGGGATTGCCGTTTGCGGAAGCAGCACTTCAATTTTCTACACTTACTGTCGGGGATGGTATTGTTTCACAAATACCAGCACTTCTAATTTCCACGGCAACAGGTATCGTAGTTACACGAGCTGCATCAGAAGGAAACTTAGGGACAGACATTACGAATCAATTACTAGGTCAGCCTAAATTACTTTATGTAGCATCCATTACAATTTTTTTACTGGGCCTTGCCACACCGATTAATGACATATTAACCATTCCGATAGCGGGTGCACTGGCAATTGGTGCGTTTATGATGTCACGTAAAGAAGATGAAGATCCAGATGAATTATTAGAGATGGAAGAAAATGTAGAGGCTGAAGGGTTAAAACGGCCAGAAAATGTCGTTGACCTCTTGAATGTGGATCCAATTGAGTTTGAATTCGGCTATGGCCTTATCCCACTCGTAGATGCAACGCAGGGAGGGGATTTACTGGATCGAGTCGTTATGATTCGTCGGCAGTTAGCGATAGAACTTGGACTCGTCATTCCAGTTGTTCGTATCCGTGACAATATTCAATTACAACCAAATGAGTATCGAATCAAAATTAAGGGAAATGAAATGGCTAGGGGAGAACTTTTGCTAGACCACTATCTAGCTATGAGTCCCGGCGGCGAAGATTTAATAGAAGGAATAGATACTGTAGAACCTTCGTTTGGGTTGCCGGCGAAATGGATTACAGAGGAAACGAAAGAAGAAGCAGAAATCATGGGTTACACAGTAGTGGATCCACCAAGTGTTGTATCTACACACTTGACTGAAGTTATTCGTGCAAATGCTTCCGATTTACTTGGACGTCAGGAAACCAAGCAACTAGTAGATCACGTACATGAAACATATCCAATTTTGGTCGATGAACTTACGCCGACTCCATTGTCAATAGGCGAAATACAAAAAGTGCTTGCTAAATTATTGAATGAACAAGTTTCGGTTCGCAATTTACCCATCATTTTTGAGACGCTTGCAGATTACTCCAAGTACACGTCCGATGTAGATGTACTAACAGAATACGCCAGACAATCACTGGCACGTCAGATTACTGGTCAATTTGTTGTAGGTAATGGCGCGTTAAAAGTACTAACAGTCTCTGGTAAAGTAGAGAAACTCATTGCAGATAGTATCCAACAAACTGAACAAGGGAATTTTCTTTCCATTGATCCATCACAATCTCAAACAATCTTGGAACGAATTGCGCAAGAAGTCGAACGGGTAGCTATGCTTGACCAATCACCTGTAATTTTATGTTCACCTGCCATTCGTATGTACTTACGTCAAATAACGGAGCGGTATTTCCCACAGATACCTATACTGTCTTATAATGAATTGGAAGCATCAGTGGAAGTCCAAAGTGTAGGGGTGGTGGATATTTAATGAAAATGAAAAAGTATACAGCATCTACTATGGTTGAAGCTATGAGGAAAGTCCGTGAAGATTTTGGAGAAGACGCTGTCATCCTTAGTTCAAATGTCACAAAAACAAAAGGGTTTCTTGGTCTCTTTCGTAAACGTTCAGTAGAAGTTGTCGCAAGCTATGATAAAACGAATGCTGGGCGTACATATGAATCACAAGTTCGTTCTGTGCAACCGCCTGTTGCGGAACCAGAGTCTGTTGAACGTATGCAACGAGAAATGCGAGAGATCAAGCAAATGCTGAAAGATATACAGCAAGTGGATCATACATTTGAAAAATATCCTGATGAACTACTACCCATATTGAAGAAGTTACAGACGCAAGGTCTGGCAAACGAATATATCATGGAAATCGGCAATCTAGTTTACAGTCGAATGAAGCAAGATAAAATCGATTTTACTGAAGAACAGCAAATGGAATTGATTAGAGCATGGTTTAGTGATCGTCTTGGCGACATACCTTTTGGTGGAATTTCTTATCAGAAAAAGTTTATTAATGTACTTGGTCCGACTGGTGTGGGGAAAACAACGACCATTGCGAAAATCGCTGCACGTGCATTGTTGGAAGAAAAAAAGAAAGTCGGTTTTATTACGACTGATACGTATCGAATTGCGGCCATTGAACAATTGCGTACATACGCCAATTTGCTTCAGGCGCCAGTTGAAATTGCTTATAACGAAGAAGATTTTCGTATAGCGATCGAAAAGTTGAAAGATCTCGATCTCATATTTATCGATACAGCAGGACGGAATTATAAAGAAGCAAAATTTGTCGATGATTTATCAAAGCTCATTGACTTTTCATTAGATATGGAAACATTTCTTGTGTTATCTACGACGTCAAAAGAACAGGATATGGATACGATCATCAGACAATTTGATCAGTTTCCAATTAAAAAATTTATATTTACCAAAACAGATGAAACCAATTCGGTTGGGTCAATTATTAATTTAATGCTGAAATACGGAATAGGCGTATCCTACATCACCGATGGGCAAGAGGTACCGGAAGATTTAACAGAAGCCAGTTTGGAAAAGATAGTAGATCTTCTATTAGTAGGTGATTCACGTGCATGATCAGGCTGAAGCACTGCGACTAAAAATGATGAATAGTCAAAGACAAGTAGCTCGCTCAATTGCTGTCATCAGTGGTAAAGGTGGAGTAGGTAAATCGAACTTCACTGCTAATTTCTCATACGCACTTGTAGCGAAAGGAAAGAAAGTATTAATTGTCGATATGGATATTGGGATGGGAAATATTCATATATTATTTGGGGCTACACCCACGTATCATCTAAAAGATTATTTGACTGACCAACAACAGTTACAGAAAGTCGTAACTCCCATCGAAGAAAATCTTGCGTTTATTGCAGGTGGTTCTGGACTGGAAAATGTAGTGGAGTGGTCGGGACAAATGTTTGACCGATTGATTGAAGCGTTTTCTGTATTGCAGACGGAATATGATGTCATTTTATTCGATATGGGTGCAGGAGCGACGAAGAGTTCAATTGATTTGATCTTAGCGATGGACGAGGTTATTTTAATTGCGACACCAGAGCCTACCTCTATTACGGACGCGTATTCAATGATTAAGTTCATTTGTCTGCAAGATACGAATAAAACGATTCACATAGTCAGTAACCGTGTTCTTAAAGAGCAAGATGGGCGTGATTCTGTCGCACGTCTTCAGTTAGCGATTAGAAAGTTTTTATCCATGGAAACGAGCATTTTAGGTTTTTTGCCAGACGATATTCATGTGCGGAATGCGGTCATAGCACAGGTTCCTTTCGTCAAATTATATCCCAATGCAAAAGTTAGTAAGCGAATGATGGCGATAACTGATACATTTTTACACAATAATAAACCAAGTACTACTATTGAAAGCTCTGGATTCATAGACAAAATCAAAGGCGTTTTTCTGAAGGGGCGTGTGTAATTTGATTACCGCAAAGAAAAAACGAATTCTCGTAGTAGACGACTCAGCTTTTATGCGGAAGCTAATCTCGGATATGTTAAATAAACACCCCATGATGGAAGTCATCGGCATCGCTAGAAATGGTAAAGATGCAGTAGAAAAAGTGCGCGATCTTCAGCCAGATGTTCTTACAATGGACATTGAAATGCCTGTGATGAATGGACTGGAAGCTTTAAAGTTCATTATGGATCAAATGCCAGTCCCTGTAGTGATTTTATCGAGTACGACAAAACATAATACAGAGAATGCAGTTCTGGCAATAGAATACGGAGCTGTCGACGTGATAGCAAAGCCTGGTGGTGCGATTTCATTGAATCTTCATGAAATCGAAAAAGAAATTGTCGAGAAAGTGTTTGCTGCATCAAATGTAGTAATTCAAACACTTACGCGTCAAATAACAATGACACAAAAACGTTATACAACAACGACGAGCAACCAAAACCAAGCGAATGAAAGCAGAAGTGCTTCGATATTTCCAATACAAACAGTAAGCATACCTAAAAAAAAGACACTTATTGCTAAAAAGTTTGTTATAATAGGTACATCGACTGGTGGACCAAGGGCCTTGCAAGAAGTTATTACTAGGTTTCCGGCGGAATTCCAATACCCGATTCTAATTGTCCAACATATGCCACCTGGATTCACCAAATCATTAGCAGAACGACTGAATGGTTTGAGTGAAATAGTCGTCAAAGAGGCTGAACATGGAGAGCTGATTGAAAATGGAACGGCTTATATTGCGCCAGGCGGCTTGCATCTGAAGTTTGAGAAATCGAGAACAGGCTATCAAATTGTATTGGATGGAGACGAGGCACCTCGTTCTGGACATCGCCCGGCAGTAAACGTGTTATTAGAATCAGCGGCAACACATAAAGAACTAGAATATGTAACGGCAATCATGACAGGTATGGGGTATGACGGTAAAGAAGGCATGGAACTATTGCGTACTTCATGTAAAACGATTACTATAGCGGAATCTAAAAATACGTCCGTTGTATATGGAATGCCCAAAGCTATAATTGATGCAGGCCTCAGCGACGAAATTAAAGATGTACAACAAATCGCAAATGCGATAATAGGAAATTTGAAGTAACTAGGGGGCTTTACAATGGATGTAAGTCAATATTTGGATATGTTCATCGAAGAAAGTAAAGAACACTTGCAAGCTTGTAGTGAACAGTTGCTAGCGTTAGAGAATAATCCTGATGACCTGGCCATTGTCAATGAAGTATTTAGGGCTGCACATACCCTTAAAGGAATGTCAGCGACAATGGGATATGAAGATATTGCAGATTTAACACATAAAATGGAGAACGTCCTTGATGCAATTCGAAACTCAAAAATTAGTGTTACAACAGAAATATTAGACGTAGTATTTGAAGCAGTGGATGATCTTGAATTAATGGTACAAGATATCGAATCAGGTGGTAACGGAAAGAAAGACGTCAGCAAGTTAGTAGACACTCTTAACCGAATAGAAGCCGGACAACCACTTGATTTAGTAACTGAGCCCGCAGCGACAACTGAGGAACCTTTCATTGAAGTCGTAACTTCGACGGGAATTCATTATGATGAGTTTGAATTGACGGTTATTTCCCAATCTGCTGAACAAGGCTTTAATGCTTTAGAAATCACAGTTACATTACGTGAGGATTGCTTGTTAAAAGTAGCTCGCGTATTTATGACGTTTGAGATTTTGGAAAAGTCAGGCGAAGTCATAAAAACCGTTCCTACAGTAGAACAATTAGAAAATGAAGATTTCGATCAAAAGTTTACGATTGTTCTATTGACACAAGAAGACGCCGAAGATCTAAAGGCAAAAGTCCTGAAAGTTTCTGAAATAGAAGATGTACATATTACATACATTACGGATGAATACGTGCAAAAGTATAAACAAGCTGCATTGAATACAAAAGATCCAGAACCGGAAGTCGTGGAAACGATAATCGTACCTGTTGCGGAAGCTGCGACAACTAAAGAAGTACCTAAGGAAGCTGTAAAAACAAAAAAGGCCACATCTTCCAATTCTAATAAAACCATTCGAGTGAATATTGACCGACTAGATATTTTAATGAACTTATTTGAAGAACTTGTCATTGATCGTGGACGCCTTCAATCTATTGCCAGTGAATTGCATAACCCTGAATTGAATGAATCCGTTGAAAGAATGACACGGGTATCAGGGGATTTACAAAACATCATTTTGAACATGCGAATGGTACCTGTAGAAACAGTCTTCAATAGATTCCCAAAAATGGTTCGGCAATTGGCGCGTGATCTGAATAAGAAAATTGATTTGGAGATTGTCGGCGCTGAAACAGAGTTGGACCGAACCGTAATTGACGAAATAGGAGATCCCCTCGTGCATTTGATTCGAAATGCTTTAGATCACGGTATCGAAATGCCGGAGGAGCGCATTGCGAATGGCAAGCCAGAGATTGGAACTGTAACATTGCGCGCCTATCATTCAGGTAACCATGTATTTATCGAGCTAGAAGATGATGGAGCGGGTGTGAACCGCGAACGCGTAGTGGGTAAAGCAATTGAAAGGGGAATTATCAGTCCTGAAGCTGCCGATTCTTTGACGAATAAACAAGTAGCGGAATTGATATTAGCCTCAGGATTTTCAACTGCGGCTTCTATTACCGACGTATCAGGTCGTGGTGTGGGTCTGGATGTTGTGAAAAACACAATCGAATCTCTTGGCGGACATATTTCGATCGATTCCACTGAAGGAAAGGGTTCGTTATTCCAGGTTCAGTTACCTCTTACTCTTTCTATTATTTCGGTAATGTTAGTAGAGTTGGATAAAGAAATTTATGCAATCCCCTTGTCGTCTATAATCGAAACTGCCATTATTCAAAAGTCTGATATTTTAAATGCGCATAATCAGCCAGTAATCGATTTCCGTGGAACAATTGTGCCGTTGGTGGACTTAAAAGATATATTCGAAATGAAAAATAGAAGCAATGAAGAAGATGAGTTTCAATCGATCGTCATCGTTCGTAAAGGTGAAAGTTTAGCTGGGTTAGTCGTAGATTCATTTATTGGTCAACAGGAAATCGTGCTGAAATCACTCGGCGAATACTTGCAGAATGTCTTTGCGATTTCAGGCGCGACAATTTTAGGAAACGGTCAAGTTGCATTAATTGTTGACTGTAATGCATTGATTAAATAATCGAGGTGATGACATGACAAAAGCAGCAGAAGTAAACGAAATGAAAGTGATCGTCTTTCAATTGATGAATAAGGAATATGCGATTGGACTTGACGTTGTAGAATCCATCGAGAAATCGCTATCGATTACACGAGTTCCCCGTATGCCTTCTTATGTAAAGGGGGTATTAAATTTACGTGGTGTAGTGACACCGGTAGTGGACTTACGTGAACGTTTTGATATGGAGTATAAAGAATTTGATGAAACAAGTTGCATTATTATTGTTTCGCATGCGGGTTCAGAGGTCGGTTTAATTGTAGATGATGCCAATGATGTGATGGATGTTCCAACGAGCGCAATAGGCCCTCAACCGGAAGTGGTGGGTTCTGTAGAATCAGAATTCATTTCTGGAGTGGCGAAAGTTGGTAAGCGATTGTTAGTCATGTTGAATTTGGAAAAAGTACTGCAACCAATAAAGAAGGGGAATACGGATGGATTCTAAAAATGACATCACCGAAATGCATCTGGATGTCTTAAAGGAAATCGGGAATATTGGCGCAGCGCATGCTGCAACTTCTTTATCTCAGTTGCTAGGTCAGAAAATTGACATGCGTGTACCTAAAGTCGAACTCGTTACATTTGATGAAATGTTTGATTTAGCAGGCGGCACTGAAAAAGTGGTAGCGGGTATCTTTTTGCGTATAGAAGGTGAAGTGACCGGCACCATGTTCTTCGTACTGACTATTGAATCTGCAACACAATTTATTCGTAAACTGACGGGTGATGTAGCATTTAGTATTAACGATGTAGGGGATTTGGGAATGGGTGCTTCTGCGCTACAGGAGTTGGGAAATATATTGTCAGGTTCTTATTTATCTGCACTTTCTGATTTCACTTCCTTAAATATCTACCCAACTGTACCTTCATTAAGTATTGATATGGTGGGTGCCATTGTTAGCTTCGGCCTGATCGAAGTATCTCAGTACAGTGATGAAGTAATCGTCATTGAAACGGAAATATTACAAGAGGGCGAACAGGGAATGTCGAGTTTAGCGGGGCATTTCTTCTTGTTACCCGACCCGCAATCTTACCGCACAATATTCAGTTCGTTGGGTGTCTTATAGATGGCAAGCGTTCAAACGGTAGTGCGCGTAGGGATAGCGGATATGAATATTGCTAAATCCCCTCATACGATACGCACATCAGGACTGGGTTCGTGTGTTGGTGTAGTACTATATGATTCTTCGAAAAAAATCGCGGGCATGGTGCATGTTATGTTACCTGACAGTGAGTTGGGTAAATCGACAAAACTGAATGTGGCAAAATTCGCAGATACAGGTATTCACGCTATGTTGGAACTTTTGAAATCACAAGGAGTTAGACCTTTCAGCATTAAAGCAAAAATTGCTGGCGGAGCGCAAATGTTTCAGTTCGGTTCAAATGATACGATTCGTATCGGTCCACGCAATGTAGAAGCGGTAAAAAAAGAATTGAAAAGATATTCGATTCCGATTGTTGCAGAAGATACAGGCGGATCAAGCGGACGTACAATTGAATTTGATCCTGATACGAGTATCCTATCTGTTCGTACCGTCAATGCTGGAACACAGGAAATTTAACAGTGCAAACGAAGGCGGCTAATGCATTAGTCGCCTTTATCTATTGCGATTTGCTATACTTATACATAAGAGATGATATCGGTACAAGGAACCTGACAGGAAAGGCGTGAATTCGATGACAAATCAAGATGTAACTGAACGGTATCAGTGGAAGTTATGGATTGAAAATCGTGACCCTGATGCAGGTGATACGCTAGTTCGAATGTATACACCTCTTGTGAATTATCACGTTCAACGAATCAGTGCTGGACTGCCGAAAAACGTATCACGTGATGAAATCAAATCTCTCGGCTATCAAGGACTTTTCGACGCGTTAACAAAATTTGATCCATCACGTGATTTGAAATTTGACACGTATGCCTCATTCCGAATTCGGGGTACGATTATAGACGGTTTACGAAAAGAAGATTGGTTATCACGCTCTTCGAGAGAAAAAACCAAGAAAATGGACGAGGAAATTAGTAAACTTGAACAGTCATACTTGAGAACAGTTACACCTGAGGAAGTAGCTGATCATTTAGGCATTACAACGGATCAAGTTTATCAAACCGTGCATGAACAGTATTTTGCTAATGTATTGTCCATCGATGAAAAAATGAATGATGAAGATGATCACGATCAAACCTTCGTGTTACAGGATGAACAAACGAAAACACCTGAACAACAAGCGGTCAAAGGCGAATTAATTGAAGACTTGATAACAAAAATTAAAGAACTAAATGAAAATGAACAATTGGTACTCAGTTTATTTTATCAAGAAGATATGACGCTAACAGAAATCGGAGAAATTTTAAGCTTATCTACATCAAGGATCTCACAAATACATTCAAAAGCATTATTTAAGTTACGGTCGCTGCTGGCGGCTGAAATTACAGATGGAGGGATTTTATGAGTTTGAAAGCGATTGAACTTCAAATTGCAATCCCGAAAACATTTGAGGCAGGTAAAATAGCAGAGCAAAAGCAGCAACAGTCTCAACATGCTCAGGACAGTGCCAATATGCAAACAGAAAAGCAAGCGTTAAAAAGTAAGGAAACCGTTTTGGAATCATTACCATACGCAAAATTGGATGGAGATGATCAGCAACCAAGCGATGAGTCCCAACAAAAACAAAAACAAGAGAAAGAACGACAGCAAGCCAAGCACCCATTTAAAGGTTCGTTTGTTGATTATAGCGGATAATATCATGGGAATAATACTAGCTCTTTTGTTCATCTTACAAATCATTGGATTTATGCTACTAACATTGCTGTACTTGAAAATATCGAAATTCAATAATCTGGAGACAAAGCAACAACGACTGATGAAAGAAATGGATCAATCCGTATTAGCTTATCTAGAAGAAATTAAAGAGGAAAACGACCGTTTAATTCATCAACTGAATCAACGATCGAATGCTCAAGTGAAAGAAACTACAGACTCTGTGCCGCAAGAGCAGTCAATACCAGAAGCTTCTGAAATGCCTGATCTGAGACCGAGGTTGCATCCGGTTCCTGTTCATTTTGCTTTGCGTTCCTACCAGAAAACGGTGGCGATCGAAAAGAATGAACAAGAAAAGAACGCAGAATTACCCCCTAAATCACTTGACGACAAAGAAAAAGCAAAACAGCTCTATGCAGAAGGTAAATCAATAGAAGAAATTGCAAGAGAGTTGAATAAAGGTAAGACAGAAATTGAATTGATAATAAAATTCGACTAAAATTATACACAGTAGTTGCAAACAACGTAGAATTGTGTTAATTTAATAGATGGTATTACTACACACGCGTGCGGATGAATGAGTGGGTGCCATTATGGTCACTTATTCGCTGGAAGTACGCGGAGGATAAAAAACCAATAGGAGGAATTAAACATGTCAGTAATCTCAATGAAACAATTGCTAGAAGCTGGTGTACATTTCGGACACCAAACACGTCGTTGGAACCCAAAAATGAAGAAATATATCTTCGTGGAGCGTAACGGCATCTACATCATTGACCTTCAAAAAACGGTCAAAAAATTAGAGGAAGCTTACAACTTCATGCGCCAAGTCGGTGCTGATGGTGGTAAAGTTCTTTTCGTAGGTACGAAGAAACAAGCACAAGAAGCAATCAAAGAAGAAGCGGAACGTGCTGGAATGTACTACATCAACCAACGTTGGTTGGGTGGAACATTGACTAACTTCGGTACTATTCAAAAGCGTGTAGCGCGTATGAAAGCTATTGAGAAAATGGAAGAGGATGGCACGTTTGATGTACTTCCTAAAAAAGAAGTTTCTCAATTAAATAAAGAACACGAACGTCTTGTGAAATTCCTAGGCGGTATCCGTGACATGAAAGGCTTGCCAGATGTAATCTTTATCGTGGATCCACGTAAAGAGCGTATCGCGGTAGCTGAAGCAATCAAATTGAATATTCCACTCGTTGGAATCGTTGATACTAACTGTGATCCGGACGAAATCGACTATGTCATTCCTGCGAACGACGATGCAATCCGCGCAGTACGTTTACTAACAAGCAAAATGGCAGATGCTTTGATTGAATCCCGTCAAGGTGAAGACGACGAAGTAGCTGAAACAGTAAACGAAACAGCAACTGTTACTGCAGACTGAAATGAGTAAATGATGAGACGATAAGTGGCGTACCCCTTATCGTCTCTTTTTAAAGTAATAAGCAACTTCAAATGATATCTAATAGGAGGAATTTTCAAATGGCAACAATTACAGCCCAAATGGTTAAAGAACTTCGTGAAAAAACAGGTGCAGGTATGATGGACTGCAAAAAAGCATTAACTAAAGTAGACGGAGATATGGCCGCTGCAATGGAATATATGCGTGAAAAAGGCCTTTCAAGTGCAGCGAAGAAAGCAGATCGTATTGCAGCTGAAGGTGTCGCAAACATTTTAGTTCAAGGTAACGAAGCAGTTATTCTTGAAGTAAATGCTGAGACAGACTTTGTAGCGAAAAACGAAGGCTTCCAAACACTTGTTAAGGAAATCTCTGAGTTTTTACTTGCTACGAAACCTGCTTCAGTAGAAGAAGCAAACGCAGCGAAATTAGACAACGGTTTAACTGTGTCTGAGCATATTTCAAACGCGGTAGCTAAAATTGGAGAGAAAATTACTCTTCGCCGTTTTGAAATCCGTGAGAAAACAGATCAAGACGCTTTCGGACCATACCTACATATGGGCGGACGTATTGCTGTGTTGACTGTTCTTGAAGGTTCAACTGATTCTGATGCAGCGAAAGATGTAGCAATGCATATCGCAGCAATGAACCCTAAATACATTTCACGCGACCAAGTATCTGCTGAAGAAGTAGAAAAAGAGCGTAACGTATTGACTGAGCAAGCTTTGAACGAAGGTAAGCCAGAAAACATCGTAGCGAAAATGGTAGAAGGACGCCTTGGAAAGTATTTCGAGGAAATCTGTGTCTTGGATCAAGCATTCGTTAAGAATTCTGATCAAAAAGTTGGCGATTTCGTGAAATCAACTGGCGGAACATTAGTAGAGTTCATTCGTTATGAAGTGGGCGAAGGTATTGAAAAGCGTGAAGACAACTTTGCTGACGAAGTAATGAGCCAAGTTAAAGGTAACTAAGTATAATCCAATCGTACAGAGGGGCACATCCATCATGTGTTCCTCTTTTTTGAGAATAGGAAATTGCAGGAGGGCCAACATGAGTATTCCAAAATATAAGCGCATCGTGTTAAAATTAAGTGGGGAAGCATTAGCTGGTGATCAAGGCTACGGATTATCTCCGGAAGTTGTTAAATCAGTTGCGAACCAAGTGAAAGAAGTAGTAGAGCTTGGTGTAGAAGTAGCTGTAGTAGTTGGTGGCGGAAACATTTGGCGTGGGAAAGTCGGAAGTGAAATGGGAATGGACCGGACAACAGCTGACTACATGGGAATGCTTGCAACGGTTATGAACTCTCTTGCTCTTCAGGACGCTCTTGAAAAGCTAGGACCAGAAACTCGAGTCATGTCTTCCATTGATATGAGACAAGTAGCTGAACCTTACATACGCCGGAAAGCAATCCGTCATTTAGAGAAAAAGCGTGTGGTAATATTTGCGGCAGGAACTGGAAACCCTTATTTCTCCACAGATACTACCGCTGCTCTACGTGCTGCTGAAATCGAAGCAGATGTCATTTTAATGGCGAAGAACAACGTAGACGGTGTTTATTCTGCTGATCCGATGAAAGATTCAACAGCTACCAAATACTTAGAACTGTCCTATCTTGAAGTGATCAGTCAAGGGCTTGAAGTTATGGATTCTACTGCTTCAACTCTATGTATGGACAATGATATCCCGCTCGTAGTATTCTCAATTATGGAAAATGGCAATATCAAAAAAGCCGTACTTGGTGAAAAAATCGGGACGGTCGTCAGGAGGAATAAAAAATGACAAAAGAAGTAATGGATCAGACGAAAGAACGTATGGATAAAGCACATAGCGCCTATTCACGACAATTGGCATCTATCCGTGCTGGAAGAGCTAATGCGAGCCTGTTAGACAGAATTTCTGTTATTTATTATGGAGCGCCTACACCATTAAATCAAATGGCTGGAATTTCCGTGCCCGAACCACGTTTATTAGTAGTTCAACCTTATGACAAGACTACAATCAGCGAAATCGAAAAAGCTATCATGAAATCAGACATCGGTATTACACCGTCTAACGATGGGTCAGTTATTCGTCTTGCTGTACCTGCACTTACAGAAGAACGTCGTAAAGATTTGGTGAAAGATGTAAAGCGTGAAGCTGAAGATGCGAAAGTAGCGATTCGTAATGTTCGTCGCGATAGCAACGAAGATTTGAAGAAGCTTGAAAAAGATGCAGAAATTACTGAAGATGAATTACGCCGTTACAATGAACAAGTACAAAAGATGACAGATGAATTTATCGAAAAGATTGACCAAACTGCAAAAGATAAAGAAAATGAAATCTTGGAAATCTGAGTACAGAACTTTCTATAAGGAGGAGCGTCCTACTTTTAGGACGCTCTTTTCTTTCTTTTGCATGCTATTTACCATGCAATTTGGTAGGATAGTCAGTAGGAGTATCCGAATTGAGCCAAGTGGGGGAACGCTATGCTTAGAAAACTAATGCGAAAAAAGACGGTAGACATTCAATTCCTGGACGAACGGATTGAAGCCGTTAAAAATAGACAAATTCCTAACCATGTGGCAATTATCATGGATGGAAATGGAAGATGGGCGAAGCAACGTAAAATGCCACGTATTGCTGGCCACCATGAGGGAATGAAAACTGTTCGCCAAATTACTAATTTCGCGAACGCTTTGGGTGTGAAGGCACTCACTCTCTATGCATTTTCCACTGAAAATTGGAAGAGACCGAGGATGGAAATTGACTTTTTGATGAATCTTCCAGGCGAGTTCCTCAATACGTATTTACCTGAGTTGATGGAAAAAGGTATTAAAGTGGAAATGATCGGAGATATGGATGCGCTTCCGAGCCATACAGAGAAAGCAATTAGGAAAGCAATGGAACAAACTAAAGATAACCAAGGTTTGGTTTTGAATTTTGCGATGAATTATGGGAGTAGAGTGGAACTAGTTCATGCGATGAAAGAATTGGCGGAAGAAGTGGCTGCCGGAAATTTAAAAGTAGATCAAATTGATGAAAGTTTAATCGGATCCAAATTAATGACCGCGCACTTGCCGGAGCCTGACCTACTGATTCGCACAAGCGGTGAAGTACGTTTATCTAATTTTATGTTATGGCAACTTGCCTATGCAGAATTCATTTTTACCGAAGTATTATGGCCGGATTATGATGAAGACTGCTTTTTACAAGCAATAGAAGATTTCCAAAAGAGGGATCGGCGCTTTGGAAGCTTGGAAGGAGATCAGAAAAGATGAAGCAAAGAATCATCACGGCTATTGTAGCTCTCGCATTTTTTGTGCCATTGATTATTGTCGGTGGATTACCGTTTATTTTGATGATTTTTGCGATATCTACGATTGGCCTATACGAACTATTACGCATGCGTAATATGTCCCTTTTTTCTATCGGCGGATTTATCTCTTGGTTACTTCTACTCGTCATTTTACTTCCATCTAGGTGGACAGAACAAGTAGAAAGTTTCCTGAAATTAGAGAAACTTGAAATGATCTATGTATTGATATTATTGTTATTGGTTTATACTGTAGTAATGAAAAATAAATGGACATTCGAAGATATTGCATTCAGTGCAATTAGTGCGCTGTATGTCGGTATCGGATTCTATTATTTAATTGAAACTCGTTTATTTGGTTTAGAGTACATAGGCTATGCGTTACTTATTATTTGGTCTACAGATTCCGGTGCGTATTTTGTTGGACGTAAAATTGGTAAACGAAAACTCTGGCCGGATATTTCACCTAATAAAACGATTGAAGGTTTTGTTGGGGGCATAATTTCTGCGATCGTGATTACGTTGATTTATAATATGTTTTACCCTATCGCCACGTCATTCGTATCGTTTATTATCATTACAATAGTGGCATCAATTGTAGGTCAAATGGGGGACTTAGTTGAGTCTGCACTAAAACGTTTCTATAACGTAAAAGATTCCGGGAAGCTGTTGCCTGGACATGGTGGTATTATGGACCGATTTGACAGCTTGCTATTTGTACTCCCATTGCTTCATTTTGTTCAATTTATAGGATAATGGAAAGGAAGTTCATAATATGAAGAAAATCAATTTGCTTGGTGCTACGGGTTCTATCGGTACTCAAACATTAAGCATTATTGCAGCTCATCCTGACCGCTTTGAATTAACTGCAATGTCGGCAGGAAGAAATATTCAGAAAGTAAGTGAAATTATTGCAAAGTTTCATCCTAAATTAGTTTCTGTTTTGGAAGAATCAGACGCAATGCGCTTACAAAATGAGTTTCCTGAAGTTCAATTCGTTCATGGTGATGAAGGACTTATTGAAGCGGCGGTAGGACTGGAAGCGGATGTCTTGTTGAACTCAGTAATCGGTAGTGTAGGACTGAGACCGACACTCGCAGCGATTAAAGCGGGCATGACGATAGCTATTGCGAATAAAGAAACACTGGTAGCAGCAGGTAATCTTGTCGTAGAAGCAGCAAAACGACATAACGTCCCACTTGTTCCAGTAGACAGTGAACACTCTGCATTATTTCAGTCATTAAATGGTGAAAATCCGAAACGCATCACAAACTTAATATTAACAGCATCTGGTGGGAGTTTTAGGGACTATACGCGGGATCAACTTCAGAACGTTACAGTGGAACAAGCACTCGCGCATCCAAACTGGTCGATGGGCAATAAATTAACTATTGATTCAGCAACAATGATGAACAAAGGATTAGAAGTCATAGAAGCACATCATTTATTTGCGATGCCATATGATAAAATAGAATGTCTACTACATAAAGAAAGTATAATTCACTCAATGGTGGAGTTTGAAGATACAAGTGTCATGGCGCAACTAGGTTCACCTGACATGCGTGTTCCTATTCAATACGCACTGACCTACCCGGATCGTATTCCGATGGCCAATGCTAAGCGTCTTCGTCTCGATGAAATTGGTAAATTGCATTTTGAAAAAATGGATTATAAACGATTTAAAGCCTTGTCACTTGCATATGATGCAGGTAGGGAAGGGGGCACTATGCCTACAGCGATGAATGCGGCCAATGAAGTGGCGGTTCAACTGTTCATGGAAGGTCATATTTCTTTCATGCAAATTGAAGAAATAATTGAAGAAATGATGCAGCAACATCAAACTATTCAAAATCCTGATTTGGAAGAAATTTTGGAGACAGATCGCGATACGCGAAAAAGAGTCTATGGTATAGTTAAGTATCAAGATTAATTTCAGGCTGTCACAGCCGGTGAAGGTGGTTACTGAATGGAAACGGTTATTGCGTTTATAGTAATATTCGGGACACTTGTAGCATTTCATGAGTTTGGTCATTTCTTATTTGCTAAGAGGGCTGGCATCATGGTTCGAGAGTTCGCTATCGGAATGGGACCTAAAATTTTAGCGATCCGCAAAGGTGAAACGCAATACACAATTCGCTTGTTACCTTTAGGGGGATATGTGCGGATGGCTGGTGAAGATTTCGATACTGTCGAATTACAGCCGGGTTACCGCGTTGGTTTATTATTGAATGCACAAGACGAAATAGAAAAGATTTACTTAAATCGAAATGTTTCCAATCCGAATATTTTAAACGTGGAAGTTGAAAAGTCGGATCTGGATAAAGAATTATATATTGAAGGATATGACGAAGATGGACAATTCGTTCATCTGAAAATTTCCAGAACGGCTATGATTATCGAAAAAGGGCAAGAAACATTAATTGCTCCATATGATCGTCAGTTTGAATCTAAATCTTTGGGTAGCAGGGCATTGGCAATATTTGCAGGGCCGCTTTTCAATTTCATCTTAGCGTTTTTCATATTCTTGGCTTTAGGTTTAATGAATGGTGTACCAACCAATGAACCGATTATTTCGGAAGTGAAGCCGGATACTCCGGCAGAGCTAGCTGGAATGAAAAAAGATGACTTAATCACAGGAGTAGACGGTAAGTCGATTGATTCCTGGCCGAAGTTTTCTGAAGCGATCCAAAAAAGTGCTGGAGTCCCGATGTCTATAGAAGTCGATCGAGCGGGCAAACAAGTTGTTTTAGACGTAGTACCTGATACAGTGGAAGATGCTGGACAGGAATTCGGTCAAATTGGTGTTATGTATTCAAGCCCACTGGAAAAAGGGTTTATCAAATCCATTGTTTTCGGTGCTGAACAGACATACACGTGGACTGTGAAGATCTTTGAATTATTAGGTATGCTAGTTACAGGTCAGTTTACAATAGACGCATTGTCCGGTCCTGTAGGCATCTATAAAGCGACTGAAGAAGTTGCTCAACACGGTATTTTCAATTTAATGAATTGGGGCGCTGTGCTAAGTATTAATCTAGGAATCATGAACTTACTGCCATTACCTGCGTTAGATGGTGGGAGACTATTGTTCTTCCTATTTGAAGGCTTAAGGGGCAAACCGATTGATAAACAAAAAGAAGGTATGGTGCATTTTGTAGGTATCATGTTATTAATGGTTTTGATGCTTGTTGTGACATGGAATGACATCCAACGATTTTTCTTCTAAAAAGGTGGAAGTATATGATGAAACAATCGAAAACGTTTATACCCACAATGCGTGAAAATCCATCTGAAACAGAGATGCGTTCGCATCAGTTATTGCTGCGTGCAGGCTATATCCGACAGAATGCCAATGGTGTTTACACATATTTAACTCTTGCACAAAAAGTCTTTAGAAAAATCGCGACGATTATTCGTCAAGAAATGGAAGCCATTGAAGGTATTGAAATTTCTTTGCCGGCGTTGCAAAGTTCGAGTATTCTAAAAGAAACTGAACGGTGGGATTCATACGGTAAGGAAATGTTCCACGTCGCTGACAGACAAACCAATCAATTGGCATTAAGCTCAAGTGATGAGGAAGCAATCATCGACTTACTACGTGATGAAGTTCGATCGTATAAAAAGTTACCATTAACGATTTTTCAAATTAAAACAAAGTTCCGTGACGAAATAAAACCGCGTGCGGGTCTACTTCATAGCAGAGAATTTATTAGAAAAGACGCCTATTCATTCCATTCAACGCAAGAGAGCTTGGATGAAAAGTACTTGGAAGTTATGCAAGCATACACTAATATGCTAACTCGACTAGGCATGCATTTCCGCATGGTTATATCAGATGGTGGAACAGGTTCCCATGAGTTCATCGCGTTAACCGAAAACGGAGAGGATCGTATTGCTTATAGCGATAGTTCTACCTACGCCGCGAATATGGAGTTTGCTGAAGTTCATGTAGATTACGAAATGCCGGATGAAAAACAGTTGGAGATGATAAAAGTCTCCACTCCGAACCAACGAACCATTGAAGATCTCGCTACATTTTTATCAGTTAGTCCTGAGCGTGTAATCAAATCATTGGTGTATAAAGTGGATAATGATTTTGTCATGGTGGTTTGTCGAGGCGATCATACTGTCAATGAATATAAATTGAAACGGTTTTTACATGTAAAGCATATGGAATTGGCAACAGAACAACAGATAGAAGAATTACTAGGCTGTCATATCGGTTCGATTGGTCCTGTGAAACTACCGATTGGTGTAAGGGTATATGCAGATCATGCAGTTAAAGCAATGGTGAATGTAGTAGCGGGAGCAAATATTGACGACTATCACTTATTGAACGTCAACCCGGAGCGCGATTTTGCTATTGATGATTATGTGGATATCCGTTTCGTTCAAGAAGGGGATGCTTCTCCTGATGGAATGGGTACGATTAAATTCACTGAAGGAATAGGTGTAGGACATCTCCGTAAACTAGGCACTGTCTTTAGTGAGCAGATGAAAGGAACATTCCTTAATGAACATGGCAGAACAAAGCCTTTCATTATGGGAAGTTATAGTCTCGGAATTTCTCGTTTACTAGCTACAATTGCCGAGCAGTTCAATGACGAAAAAGGCTTGAAGTGGCCGAAGCATTTAGCACCATTTGACATTCATTTAATTACAATGAATGTTAAAGATGAAATTCAAACGCAGCTGGCGGATGAGTTATATGCAGTTCTAGAGTCTTATCGATACGATGTATTGTATGACGATCGTGCAGAACGAGCAGGTGTGAAGTTTGCTGATGCAGACTTGATTGGTTTGCCAGTCCGCATTATAATTGGTAAGAGAGCAGACGAAGGTATTGTGGAAGTCATGTACCGCCACAGTGGAGAATCAATAGATTGGCAAAAAGAAGAAGTGTTGGAAAAACTACAATCCTTCTTTAGTGCAGATTAATCCAAGAAGGGGAGTCCGTTAACGGAACTTCCCTTCTTTTCGCGATAGAACGGAGGAATATATAATGGATGCCGCTCAAAAGTTTTTAACTTTGCTGCAACAGACGGGACTGACAGATGATCAGTTTATGACTTATTTTCAAAACGGTGAATTAAATCGTGTAACTGTACAGAAAAAAACAAGAGTGTGGAAATTCAATATAACACTGGATGAAGTGTTACCTATAGAGGTATTTCAGATTATGCAACAACGTGTTCATGAATCGTTTGCTGCTATAGCGAATGTACATCTTGAAATGGAAGCAAGAAAAAATGAAGTGAATGAACAATTAATTATAGATTATTGGCCGCTTATTATAGATGAGTTAGCGGATATTTCTCCTCCTATACGCCAATGTTTAGTGGAACAAAAGCCCACGATACACGGCGAGAAATTAATGCTTAATTGCTCGAGTGATTTGGAGTGTCAGACATTAAAGAATAAATATGTGGAACTATTATCGACACTTTATCAACAATTCGGTTTTCCAAAGTATATGTTCGATGTTTCGATTGTTGAAAATCATAATGCTGAAGAAGAGCGTCAGCAATTCCTCACGCAAAAGCAGCAGGAAGAAGATGTGTTGTCCAAGCAAGCCTATCATCAGTTACAACAACGTGAATCGATGAAAAGTGAACAAGGAGATTCTGATAAAGTACTTGCTCTTGGTACACCGATCAAAGCTAACGAGCCAATCGTTCCAATCCATGAAATACAGGATGAAGAAAGACGTTTGATTATAGAAGGTTTTGTATTTGATGCAGAAGTACGTGAATTAAGAAGTGGTCGTTCTTTATTGACATTAAAAGTAACGGATTATACCGATTCTATCTTAGTCAAAATGTTTTCTCGTGATAACGAAGACGCAGAAATTATGAAATCTTTCAAAAAGGGTATGTGGGTACGAGCTCGTGGCGGTATCCAGAACGATACATTCGTCAGGGACTTAATCATGATGGCACAAGATATTGCTGTTATTCCGACTATTGAACGGAAAGACAAAGCGCCTGATGGACAGAAACGTGTGGAGCTACATGCGCATACATCCATGAGTCAAATGGATGCAGTCGTTTCCGCTTCAGCATTAGTAGCGCAAGCAGCTAAGTGGGGACACCCAGCGATTGCGATCACAGATCATGCGAACGTTCAGTCTTTCCCTGATGCTTATAATGCCGGTAAAAAACATGGTATTAAAGTGTTGTTTGGTTTAGAAATCAATCTGGTGGATGATGGTGTTCCAATTGTCTATGAAGAGCAACACCGCTTACTTGAAACAGATACGTATGTTGTATTCGACGTGGAGACGACAGGATTGTCAGCTGTATACGATACGATTATCGAGCTTGCAGCTGTGCGAGTGAAAGATGGAGAAATCATTGATCGATTTGAACGCTTTGCCAACCCGCATCATCCGTTGTCATCCGTTACGACAAATTTGACAGGTATTACAGATGACATGGTAGAAAATGCACCAGAAGTGGAAGACGTCATGGCGGAGTTTATAGAGTTTATCGGGGATGCAGTATTGATTGCACATAATGCTTCGTTTGATATGGGCTTCTTCTATGCATCATGTAAGCGTGCAAAAATAGAAACGGTCGCTTATCCAGTCATCGATACATTGGAGCTTTCTCGTTTCCTTTATCCAGAACTGCGAAATCACCGATTAAATACATTGGCTAAAAAATTCGATATCGAATTAACTCAGCACCACCGTGCCATTTATGATACAGAAGCTACAGCGTATCTATTTTTACGCCTGCTGTCAGAGGCGTTAGAAAAAGGTATCGAGTGGCTTGATGATCTCAATAAGAATATTGGAGAAGGAGATGCTTATAAGCGTTCACGACCTTCACATTGTACTTTGCTGGCAACAGATAATGAAGGGTTGAAAAATCTGTTTAAACTCGTATCAATTTCACATATGGACTTTTTCTATCGCGTGCCCCGTATACCTCGATCGTTACTTGTGAAGTATCGAAAGGGAATAATTGTCGGTTCGGGCTGTGATAAAGGGGAAGTATTCGAAGGGTTAATGCAAAAGCCGATGGAAGAAGTAGAGGAAATCGCAAGTTTTTATGATTACCTTGAACTTCACCCTAAGCCAGTCTACTCACATTTACTAGAACTTGATTTAATTCGAGATGAGTGGAACCTTGAAGACATTATGCGCAAAATGATCAAACTTGGTAAAAAAACAGGCTTACCGGTTTGTGCAACGGGGAATGTGCATTATCTAAATGAAACGGACGCCACTTATCGAAAAGTTCTTGTGCGTTCTCAAGGTGGAGCAAACCCGTTAAATCGGCACACGTTACCTGAAGTTCATTTCCGGACAACAGATGAAATGTTGAAAGAATTTGATTTTTTAGGCGAAGACGTAGCGAAAGAAATCGTAATTGACAATCCATTGAAAATTGTAGAGCGTGTAGGTGATGTGAAACCTATCAAAGATGATCTATACACACCGACAATTGAAGGTGCTGAAGACGAAGTACGCGATTTAACTTATTCTATGGCGCATCAAATATATGGTGAAACATTGCCGGAGATTGTTGAAGCACGAATCATAAAAGAATTAACATCTATAATTGATAATGGTTTCTCTGTTATTTATCTGATTTCGCATAAACTAGTTAAAAAATCTTTAGATGACGGCTACTTGGTCGGTTCGCGTGGGTCTGTTGGTTCGTCATTTGTTGCAACCATGATGGAGATAACAGAAGTAAATCCACTAGCGCCACATTACGTTTGTCCATCATGTAAAACATATGAGTTTTTTGATGATGGTTCAGTTGGTTCTGGATATGATTTGCCGGATAAAGAATGCCCGAATTGCCAGACGATGTTTAAAAAAGATGGTCAGGATATCCCGTTTGAAACCTTCTTAGGGTTTGCCGGCGATAAGGTTCCGGATATCGACTTAAACTTCAGTGGTGAGTATCAGGCGCATGCGCATAACTATACGAAAGAGCTGTTCGGAGAAGATTATGTGTTTCGGGCAGGAACGATAGGGACAGTCGCTGAAAAAACTGCATATGGATATGTTCGAGGATATATGAATGACAATGATATTCAAATGCGTGGTGCAGAAATTGATCGGCTAGTACAAGGCTGTTCAGGCGTTAAACGAAATACGGGGCAACACCCCGGAGGTATCATTGTTGTGCCGGACACAATGGACATCTTTGATTTTACACCCATTCAATTCCCAGCGAATGATCTTGAATCTAGTTGGAAAACAACACACTTTGATTTCCACTCCATCGATAATAATTTATTGAAACTAGATATTCTAGGTCATGATGATCCGACGATGATCAAAATGTTGGAGGATTTATCAGGTATCGACGCGATGACCATTCCGCCTGACGATAAAGGCGTTATGGAATTGTTTAGTGGAACGTCTTCCCTTGGCGTTACGGAAGAACAAATTGACTGTAAAACAGGGACTCTCGGTGTACCTGAATTCGGAACACGATTTGTTAGGCAGATGTTGGAAGAAACGAAACCGTCTACGTTCTCTGAATTGATTCAGATATCGGGACTGTCCCACGGTACTGACGTTTGGCTAGGCAATGCACAGGAGTTAATCCAAAATAAAACATGTCAACTGTCAGAAGTAATTGGCTGTCGTGATGATATTATGGTTTATTTGATCTATCAGGGGCTAGAGCCTTCACTTGCATTTAAGATTATGGAATCTGTACGAAAAGGGAAAGGACTAACTCCTGAGTTTGAAGAAGCGATGAAAGAGAATAAAGTGCCAGGCTGGTACATTGGATCATGTAAGAAGATCAAGTACATGTTCCCGAAAGCTCACGCAGCGGCATACGTATTAATGGCTCTTCGAATTGCATACTTCAAAGTTCATCACCCAATCATGTACTATGCGACGTACTTCACCGTTCGAGCGACTGATTTCGATTTGGTGACAATGTGTAAAGGTTCAGCAAGTATTCGAGCGAAAGTTAAAGAAATCAATGCCAAAGGATTGGACGCTCTTCCAAAAGAAAAGAACTTAGTAGTTGTTTTGGAGATTGCGCTTGAAATGGTTGAGAGAGGATTTACATTTGCGAAACCTGATCTCTATAAATCGGATGCGACACAGTTTCTCATCGAAGACAATAAACTAATTCCACCATTTAACTCGATCCCTTCACTAGGAACTAACGTTGCGAAGACGATTGTAGAGGCGAGAAAAGACGGTGAGTTTTTATCAAAAGAAGACTTCCAGAAAAGAGGCCGGGTTTCTAAAACTGTAGTTGAGTATCTGGATAACCTCGGTTGCATGGAAGGAATGCCAGAAGCGAACCAACTATCCCTATTCTAATGGGCTTGTGGCGGTTGCTTCAGTTGCATTGTAAATGCCCTTGTGATACGATTAAAACAACTTTTGCTATACGTCTTGCGGAAAAGAGTGGGGCTTCCCGCTCTTTTCTGTTGTTATTTTGAATTTCGGGAGGGATACCATTTGAGTAAAATTATAGAGGAAGTCGAACAGTTAGCAAGACCAATCGTAGAAGAATTGGGTCTTGAACTGGTTGATGTTGAGTTCTTGAAAGAAGGTCGCGATTGGTTTCTACGCGTCTACATCGATACGCCTGAAGGCAACATTGACATAGATCAATGTGCGGCTGTTAGTAATAAATTAAGCGAGGAACTAGACCTTGTGGACCCGATTCCGCAAAATTACTTCCTTGAAGTGTCTTCTCCCGGGGCGGAAAGACCTTTGAAAAAAGATGAAGATTTTGAAAAAGCCGTGGGCCAATATGTGTTCATCAAAACGTATGAGCCGATTGATGGAATGAAAGAATTCGAGGGATATTTACTCGGGTACGGACCGGACCATGCAAAAGTGGAAATACGGATCAAGACGAGAAAAGTACTAGTAGAAATTGACAAAACAAAAATTGCACTTGCACGACTAGCAATTGATTTTTAAAGTGTAAATGAAACTCTGTCTAGCCTTGCGCTAGCGACAGATGAACCAAGAGCAACAACAATTGGAATGTAGGAGTGATGAACATGAGTAGTGAGCTACTCGACGCACTGACAGCTCTTGAGCAGCAAAAAGGTATTTCAAGAGACGTAATAGTCGATGCAATTGAAGCAGCGCTTGTAACAGCGTACAAACGAAATTTTAACCAAGCACAAAACGTGCGTGTGGACTTGAACTTAAACAAAGGCACAATGGCTGTCTATTCACGTAAAGACGTAGTTGAGGAAGTAGAAGATGAGCGTTTGCAAATTTCATTGGAAGATGCACAACTCATCAATCCAGTATATGAACTGACCGATATCGTTGAAGAAGAAGTCACACCGCGTGATTTTGGACGAATCGCAGCCCAAACCGCCAAGCAAGTAGTAACACAACGTGTACGTGAAGCTGAACGTGGTTTGATCTATGAAGAGTATATTGATCGTGAAGAGGACATTGTAAATGGAATCGTAGAGCGTATGGATCCGAAGAACTTATTCGTTGGTTTAGGAAAAGTGGAAGCGGTATTACCGTCAAGCGAACAAATTCAAACAGAAACATATGCGCCACACGATCGCATTAAAGTATACATTACAAAAGTTGAAAGAACAGCGCGTGGACCGCAAGTGTTTGTTTCGAGAACACATCCAGGCCTATTACGACGTTTATTTGAACTTGAAGTGCCTGAAATATATGATGGTACAGTAGAAATCAAATCGATTGCACGTGAAGCGGGAGACCGTTCAAAAATCTCTGTTTACACAACAAACGAAGAAGTAGATCCAGTAGGTTCTTGTGTAGGTTCAAGAGGGGCACGAGTACAAACCATTTCGAATGAATTGAATGGCGAAAAAGTCGATATCGTAGAGTGGTCTGAAGACCCGGTTATCTTCGTGGCAAATGCTTTGAGTCCTTCAAAAGTAATTGATGTACAAGTGAATGAAGAAGAGCGTTCCACTACGGTTGTTGTTCCAGATTATCAACTTTCATTAGCTATCGGAAAAAGAGGTCAGAATGCACGATTGGCTGCTAAATTAACGGGCTGGAAAATTGATATTAAAAGTGAAGCAGATGCAAGGGAATTAGGGATCTATCCTCGTGAAGAATCTCTTGCAGTTCCGTTAGAAGAGTTAGAGGCTCATACAGATGAGTTCTTGGAAGCTTATGAGTATGAAGAAGAAATACCAGCTGAATCAGTTGAAGATTTTGATTTATACGCAGATGAAGAAAAAGAAGATTGATTTGGAAAGGATTGCATGCTGATGTCGAACAATCGGAAAATCCCTTTGCGTAAATGTGCAGCGACTGGTGACATGTTACCCAAAAAAGAAATGATTCGAATTGTCCGTACGAAAGAAGGCGAAGTATTCGTAGATTTGACAGGAAAGAAGTCAGGCCGCGGTACATATGTTTCCAAAACGGAGGATGCCGTAGAAAAAGCACGTAAGCAACACTCGATTGAACATCAATTGGGTGTCAAAGTACCGGAGCAAATCTATGAAGACCTTTTGCATGCAATTCGTCGAGAGGCAATTAAATGACAAAAGATCCGACAAAGATTTATCAACTACTTGGTATGGCAGCCCGCGCACGTAAAATTGCAACGGGTGAAGATTTAGTCGTACAGGCGGTTCGTTCAGGCGAAGCGCATCTGGTCATCCTATCAGGTGATGCATCTAAGAACACAATGAAAAAATTAACGAATAAATGTAATACGTATAACGTTGAGAAGTATGTATTTGGAGGCCGTGAAGAACTAGGGCATGCAATTGGAAAAGAAGCTCGAGTCGTCTTGGCACTTACAGATAAAGGATTCGCTAAAAAGTTATCCGAGCTTCTCAATGAATTTAATCGGGGGTGGGCTAATGACGAAAATGAAAGTACATGAATATGCCAGATCAATAGGAAAAACAAGTAGAGATCTTGCTGCAGAATTACTGAAGAGTGATATTGTGATTAAAAGCCATATGGAAGAACTGGATCCAGTTTCAATTGCAAAATTAGATGAAAAGTTCGGAGACTTGAAAAAGCCTGAGGTGAAAACTACTACAGTTAAGCCAGCGAGCAAACCAGCAAACCAAAGAACGGATCGTCCAAGCAATACAAATAAACCAGCCGCAGCACAAGGTACTAACCGTCCTGCTAGTAGCCAAGGCGGATCGAATCGCCCAGCTTCAACACGTCCTCAAGGACCATCTACATCAGCTCCAAAAGCGGGTAGCACTCAACCACCACGTCAAGGGCAAGGTGCGGGTTCATCTCGTCCAGCTGGCGGAGGCGGACGTCCAGGCGGCGGTCGCGGTGGAAGACCACCAGCGCGCGGTATTAACCAAGGACGCCGTAGATACCGTCCGGCAGTACCAGCACAAAAGGTTGAAGTACCACTACCGGATAAAATTACTTTTTATGAGTCATTATCAGTAGGTGAGCTAGCTAAGAAATTAGGTA
Source organism: Sporosarcina sp. P29 (assembly GCF_002743265.1). Taxonomy (NCBI): domain Bacteria; kingdom Bacillati; phylum Bacillota; class Bacilli; order Caryophanales; family Caryophanaceae; genus Sporosarcina; species Sporosarcina sp. P29. The sequence goes on from NZ_PDYX01000003.1 coordinate 217,635, forward strand.
AAGAACCTTCTGAGATTATCAAAAAGTTGTTCATGCTAGGTGTAATGGCGACGATTAACCAAGAATTAGATAAAGATGCAATTGAGTTAATTTGTGCCGAATACGAGGTTGAAGTTGAAGAAGAGATCCGTATTGACGTAACTGACTTGGAAATTTATTTCGAAGATCCTGAAGAGGAAGAAGAAGTACCAGGTGAACTAACAGAAAGACCACCAGTTGTCACAATTATGGGTCACGTTGACCATGGTAAAACGACGTTGCTTGACTCAATTCGTAACACTAAAGTAACACAAGGTGAAGCGGGTGGAATTACGCAGCATATTGGTGCGTATCAAATTACAGCGAGCGGCAAGAAAATCACATTCCTAGATACACCAGGTCACGAAGCTTTCACAACGATGAGAGCACGTGGTGCGAAAATTACAGACTTAACCATTCTAGTTGTAGCAGCGGATGATGGTGTTATGCCACAAACAATTGAAGCGATTAACCATGCGAAAGCAGCAGAAGTTCCAATTATTGTAGCAGTTAATAAAATGGATAAGCCTTCTGCCAATCCTGATCGCGTTATGCAAGAATTAACTGAACACGGTTTAGTTGCAGAAGACTGGGGTGGCGATACAATTTTCGTGCCGATTTCCGCACTAAAAGGTGAAGGTATTGACCAGTTACTTGAAATGATTCTATTAGTTGCAGAAGTAGGAGAATTTACTGCTGATACTTCTATTAGAGCTAGAGGTACTGTAATTGAAGCGCAGCTAGACAAAGGAAAAGGTTCTGTTGCTACATTGCTTGTACAAAATGGTACATTACATGTAGGAGATCCAATCGTTGTCGGAAATACGTACGGTCGTGTTCGGGCAATGGTCAGTGACCTTGGTCGTCGCGTAAAAGAAGCAGGACCTTCAACTCCAGTAGAAATTACAGGGTTGAGCGATGTTCCGTTTGCAGGGGATCGTTTCGTCGTATTTAAAGATGAAAAAACTGCCCGCCAAATTGGTGAAACACGTGCTGGAGAAGCACTTCAAGAACAGCGTGTGGAGAAAACACGTGTAACACTTGATAACTTGTTTGATCAAATGAAACAAGGTGAAATGAAAGAATTGAACTTAATTGTTAAAGCAGACGTACAGGGTGCGGTCGAGGCAATGGCTTCTTCTCTTATGAAGATTGAAGTAGAAGGCGTTAACGTCAAAATTATCCACACAGGTGCAGGGGCGATCAATGAGTCCGATATTTCTTTGGCAGCTGCATCTAACGCAATCGTTATTGGATTTAACGTACGTCCAGATACGAATGCAAAACGTGCTGCAGAAGCAGAAGGCGTAGACATTCGTCTGCACCGCGTCATTTATAAAGTGATTGAAGAAATCGAATCAGCTATGACTGGCTTACTTGACCCTGAGTATGAGGAGAAGGTAATAGGTCAAGCGGAAGTTCGTGAAACGTTTAAAGTATCGAAGATTGGAACGATTGCAGGAAGCTATGTAATCGATGGTAAAATCACAAGAGACGCTGGCGTTCGCGTTTTGCGCGATAATATTGTAGTCTTTGAAGGCGAACTGGATACATTAAAGCGTTTCAAAGATGATGCAAAAGAAGTTGCAAAAGGTTATGAATGTGGTATCACAATTAAAAAATTCAATGATGTCAAAGAAGGAGATATCATCGAAGCGTACGTAATGGAAGAAATTAAAAGAGTATGATTGTTTACGCGGAATGTTCTTTCCACATCCCATCAGCGGCCTCATTAAAAGACAAACGAGCCGTCTTGAACCGGATGAAGGATCGGGTGAAAAACTCCTATAATGTATCGGTTGCTGAAATTGATCATCAGGACTTATGGCAACGTACCACATTTGCTTTAGTTTCTGTGGCATCTTCCAAAGATGCCGCAGAACGAGAAGTGAGACGTGCAATTCGTCTGTTTGAATCCAATCCCGATTGGGAAATGACTACGTGTACAGTAGACTACTTATGAGCAAAGAACGAGGTGAATTGCCATGTCAGTGCGTGCTAATCGTGTAGCCGAGCAAATGAAGAAAGAGTTGGGCGATATTATCGGCCAAAAACTAAAAGATCCGCGTATCGGATTTGTGACGGTGACTGGTGTAGATGTAACTGGAGATTTACAACAAGCGAAAGTCTTTATTTCTGTTCTAGGGACAGATAAAGAAAAGGAAGATTCTTTACTTGGCCTCTCTAAAGCAAAAGGTTTCATCCGATCAGAAATTGGTCAGAGAATCCGCTTACGCAAAACACCTGAAATTGAATTCGAGATCGATGAATCAGTCGCTTACGGTAACCGGATTGAAAGCTTGATTCGCAAAGTAAATGACGAAACCGAACAATAAACACGAGGAGGAAGTTCATAGTCGCTTAGGCGGCATGACTTCCTCCCTTCTTACATAGAGCAAGTTTTTTGAATGAATTGAGGAAGAAGGGGTAAGATGAACGGTATTCTGCCTTTGTGGAAAGAAAAAGGTATGACGTCGCATGACTGTGTCTTTAAACTACGAAAGATATTACGGACAAAAAAAGTGGGACATACAGGTACCTTGGATCCTGAAGTAGAAGGTGTCTTGCCTATCTGTATAGGAAGAGCCACAAAAGTCGCTTCTTATATTACAGATGCAGGTAAAGAGTATATCGCCACAGTTTCTATAGGGCGCTCCACGGAAACCGAAGATGCGCAAGGTGAGACTGTAACGAGTGATTTGACACACAAAGAATTCACGAGGAACCAAATTGAAGAGGTATTACAGCAACTAACAGGGGAAATCACACAAATTCCCCCCATGTATTCGGCGGTAAAAGTAAACGGCAGACGTCTGTATGAATATGCGCGGAAAGGCATCGAAGTAGAACGGCCGGTACGTAAAGTACAGATCGATCAAATTGATTTATTGAATGAAGATCAATTTTTTAGTGGTGAAGAAATAACATTTTCTATTAGAGTGCGATGTGGTAAGGGAACGTATATCCGGACGTTAGCTGTACAAATTGGCGAACTTCTCGGATATCCAGCACATATGGATTCGTTAGTCCGAACTGTTTCCGGGAATTTTGATGAATCACATTGTAAAACTCTCGCAGAAGTGGCACAAGTGATGGAACTAGATCAAGTGCAGACGATCTTGCGTCCGATCGAAGAAGTATTGACTGAATTTCCGCAACTTGAAATCGAAGAGTCTTCATTGGAATCTATACAGAATGGTCAAGTGCTTCCCGCGGTACCGCTTCTAACTGATCATCCGTCCATCATGATGATGTTCGAAGGTCGTGTGTTGGCAATCTATCAAAATCATCCAACAAAACCTGGGTTAATGAAACCCGAAAAAATGTTGCTAGCTAGTGAGTGAGGAGAGATAGAAATGGAAATCTATAGATTACGATATCCCGATTCGGTAAACATTCGACAATATCATGCATCTTCTTTAGCTATTGGATTTTTTGACGGTGTACATAAAGGACATCAAGAAGTCATTCGCAATGCGAAAAAAATCGCAAATGATTTATCGATAGAGACAGCTGTCATGACATTCGATCCCCATCCATCACAGCTATTTTCAGGAAAAAACGTTGGATATATTACACCGATTGAAGAGAAAGTCAGAGTGCTCGAATCACTTGGTGTGGATACGTTATTCATTGTCAGTTTTGATTGGGAACTGGCTAGTCTTTCACCGCAAAGATTTATCGATATCTTTATCAAAGAGCTTGAGGTCAAACATGTTACTGCTGGCTTTGATTTTACGTTTGGCTCGAAAGGTTCTGGGACGATGAAAGATATGCAAGAGCTTTCGGAGGGTAAGTATGGAACAACTGTCATTTCTAAAGTGACCTTCGATCAAGAGAACAAAGTATCGTCGACGGAAATTCGGCGACTGTTATCTAACGGTGATGTAGAAGCAGCAGCAGTACTTCTCGGTCGTCCATTCCGTACATTGGGTGAAGTGATACATGGAGAGAAACGGGGCCGTCAGCTAGGTTTCCCTACAGCTAATATCCAAACTGCTGAGGAACATATAGTTCCTGCCAATGGTGTATATGCCGTACGTTGCCTGATCGGAGATACTTGGTACCGAGGTGTCTGCAATATGGGTGTGAAGCCAACATTCCATGATCCAGAACACCGGATTCCTACAGCTGAGGTGCATCTGCTGGACGTGAATATGGATCTCTACGGACAGAAAATGGCGATTGAATGGTTGTATCGTATACGTTCTGAACAAAAATTCGATTCACTTGATGCATTAAAAACACAAATTGCTAAAGACAAGCAAACAGCAAAGGACTTATTAAACGACTAGTTGGTTGTTGCAACTGACATAATGCCGTGATATGATACAATAGTGTTCAATACACGAACCTCTTCTTGGCAACACGAGTCACCAACGTTTGCTCGGGAGACGGGGATACTTTTATTTAGGAGGTGAAAAGGATGGCTATTACACAAGAGCGCAAAGCTGAATTGATCAACGAATTCAAGACTCATGAAAATGATACTGGATCTGCTGATGTTCAGATTGCTATCCTTACTGAAGAGATCAATAACCTGAACGGCCACTTACGTACTCACAAGAAAGATCACCACTCACGTCGTGGTTTGTACAAAATGGTTGGTACACGTCGTCGTCTATTGAGATATCTTCGTGAAACTAACGTTCAACGTTACCGTGATCTTATTGCATCACTTGGCTTACGCCGTTAATAAGACTGAGAAGCGGGCTTTGCCCGCTTTTTTCTATGGAATTAAGATGAAATATTTCGCATACATGTATCACTTTTGATACACTATTACTAATTACATACTAGATGTATACAGTTTTACAATAGAGAGGAGTTCTACAATGTCAGAACAGAAAAAAGTTTATACACTCGATTGGGCTGGACGTACGCTTACAATCGAAGCCGGCCAACTTGCAAAGCAAGCTAACGGTGCGGTGCTCGTTCGATATGGCGAAACAACAGTACTTTCCACGGTGACAGCTTCCAAGAAACCAAAACCTCTAGACTTCTTCCCACTTACAGTGAATTATGAAGAACGCATGTACTCGGTTGGTAAAATTCCTGGAGGATTTATCAAGCGTGAAGGACGTCCTTCAGAAAATGCAGTGCTGACTAGCCGGTTGATTGACCGTCCAATCAGACCTTTATTCCCTGATGGCTTCCGTAACGATGTACAAGTAATTTCACTTGTTATGTCAGTAGATCAAGACTGTTCATCTGAGATTTCAGCAATGATCGGTTCATCTTTGGCTTTATCCATCTCGGATATTCCATTTGATGGTCCAATTGCAGGCGTTCAAGTAGGTCGTATCGATGGAGAATTCATCGTCAACCCTACACCGAGTCAGCTTGAAACTTCAGAAATTGATTTAGTCGTTGCAGGAACAAAAGATGCAATCAACATGGTAGAAGCAGGAGCTAAAGAAGTTTCTGAAGAGATCATGTTAGAAGCGATTATGTTTGGTCACGATCAAATTAAAAAATTAGTCGAATTCCAAGAGAAAATTATAGCTGAAATTGGCAAACCGAAGTTTGAAATAGAATTATTCGAGCTGGATGCAGACATCAGCAAAGAAGTTAAAGATCGTTGTGAAAATGAACTAATGGCAGCAATCCAGACTGAAGAAAAGCATGCACGTGAAGAAGCGATCAACGAAGTGAAAGCTTCGGTTCTTGAGCATTACACAGAAGCTGAAGCTGACGATGCTACAATTAAGCAAGTAAAAGCTGTTCTAGAGCAAATGGTGAAAGATGAAGTACGTCGTCTAATTACAGTCGACAAAGTTCGTCCAGATGGCCGTGGTCTTGACGAAATTCGTCCACTATCATCTGAAACAGGACTTCTACCTCGCTCCCATGGTTCTGCATTATTCACACGTGGACAAACGCAAGTGCTAAGTGTATGTACACTAGGTGCGCTTGGTGAAAATCAAATCATTGATGGTTTAGGTTCAGATGAGTCTAAGCGCTTCATGCATCATTATAACTTCCCGAACTTCAGTGTTGGTGAAACAGGCCCAATTCGTGGTCCAGGCCGTCGTGAAATTGGTCATGGTGCATTAGGAGAGCGGGCATTACAGCCTATGCTTCCGAATGAAGTGGAATTCCCTTACACAATGCGTCTAGTTGCAGAAGTATTGGAGTCTAATGGTTCTTCTTCACAAGCATCAATCTGTGCCTCTACAATGGCTATGATGGACGCTGGTGTACCACTTAAAGCTCCAGTAGCAGGAATTGCTATGGGATTGATCAAAAAAGATGAAGATTATTCTATTCTGTCAGATATTCAAGGAATGGAAGATCACTTAGGCGATATGGACTTTAAAGTAGCAGGTACTAATAATGGTATTACTGCCCTTCAAATGGATATCAAAATCGACGGATTATCTCGTCAGATATTAGAAGAATCTCTTGCACAAGCAAAAATTGGTCGTATCAAAATTCTAGATCATATGTTGACTACAATTTCTTCAACACGTGAAGAATTATCTGAGTACGCTCCGAAGATTATCGTCATCCATATTAAACCGGACAAGATTCGTGATGTAATTGGACCTGGTGGAAAAGTAATTAATAAAATTATCGAAGAAACTCAAGTGAAAATCGATACAGAGCAAGACGGAACGATATATATCGCGTCACCAAACTCTGAAATGAATGAAAAAGCCAAGAAAATGATTGAAAATATCGTACGTGAAGCAAAAGTAGGCGAGTACTACTTGGCAAAGGTTAAGCGTATTGAGAAGTTTGGCGCATTCTTGGAAATCTTCCCTGGCAAAGATGGCTTGCTTCATATTTCTGAAATTCAGGAAGCACGTACCAAAGAAGTGGAAGATGTATTAAAATTAGATGATGAGCTATTTGTAAAAGTAATTGAAATCGACAGACAAGGTCGGGTAAATCTTTCACGAAAAGTAGTCATTCTAGAAGAAAAAGAAAAAGAGCAAAAACAAGAACCAAAACAAGAACAAGAACAAGAACAAGCTAGCAAAGAGTAATCAATACGTTAAAAAAGCCTCTTCCTGCACAAGTTGCGGCGAAGAAGGCTTTTTGTACTTTATATAAGGAGTGAAGTCTATGATTCAAAAATATAATTGTTCAAATGGTGTACGTATTATCCATGAAAAGATGCCGCATTTACAGTCCGTAGCGATTGGTATCTGGGTTCATGCAGGTTCAGCTAATGAAACAAAAGAGCAAGGGGGTATCGCTCACTTTATTGAACACATGCTGTTTAAGGGAACAGATACACGAAGTGCTCGAATGATTGCTGAACAATTCGATCAGATTGGAGGCGATTTGAATGCCTTTACTTCTAAAGAAATGACCTGTTATTACACTACTGTTTTAAGTCATCATGCCTCATACGCATTGACAGTTTTATCCGATATGTTTTTCCATTCCCAGTTCAAAGAAGAAGAGATGGAAAAAGAGAAATCTGTCATACTGGATGAAATATCTTCTGTTGAAGACATGCCGGATGAAGATGTAGATGAAAGGTTATGGGCTGGAATGTTCCCGGAAGATGCAATTGGAAAACCAGTAGGAGGACGAATTGAAACAATCAAGTCATTTACGAAAGAAATGGTCGAGGAATTCATGGTAAAACACTACCGTCCGGAAAACTTGGTAATTTCGATTGCAGGAAACTATGATGAACGTTTGATCAAGCTGATAGAAGCAAACTTCGGAAGCTATCAAGGTAAAGAACAATCCTCTGTTTCGATACTAGATGAAAGTGTACCGAACTTTACGGCACAACAAATCATCAAAGCAAAAGATATTGAACAAGCCCATGTATGCTTTGGTTATCCTTCCTTGCCTTCAACGCACGATAAGATTTACGAGTTAAGTTTATTTGATAGTATCCTTGGCGGAACGATGTCTTCTAGGTTGTTTCAGGAAGTTCGAGAAAACCGCGGATTAGCCTATTCGGTCTACACGTATTATGCTGCATATGAAAACGCTGGATCCTTTGTAATATATTGTGGCACCTCTCCTGAAAACTTTCAAGAGACGTATCGTACAATCGACCAGGTCATTGCAGAAGTACTTCATGACGGTCTAACAGATAAAGAATTACGCAATGCTAAAGAACAACTTAAAGGCAGTTTTGTGCTTGGTTTGGAAGGCTCTGAATCGCGGATGTACCGAAACGGCCGTAATGAATTAGTGCTTGGTAAACACCAAACCATTGATGAAGTGGTCGAACACATTGAAAATGTAGAAAAACGAAGTGTTTATCGACTTGGACAGCAAATGTTGGCAAGTGATCGAGCGATATCGATAATCGCGCCTAAATCAAATATTCAACAATTAAAAAAACTGCAGAACTAGTCGACTTCCCACCTCCCATACATATGATGAAAGAGATCTTATATGAGGGAGGACTTCCATGCGATTATCAGAACTAGCACAAAAAGAGCTGATTCAAGTAGAAGAGGGCATGAGGTATGGCTTCTTGGCAGAAACTGATTTGCTGTTCGACCGCAAATCAGGAGCAATCATTGGATTTGAAATTCGGAAAAAGTTAGGGAAAACACTTTTTCGGCAAAAAGACCAGGATATTATTGAATATATTCCATGGCATGAAATTGTGCTGGTCGGGGAAGACAGGATTCTATTTGGCAAAACACATGAACTAAACAGAAAGGAAGTGGAAGGGTATGACTAAGTGGCTTGTAGTAGGGACTGATCAACGTTTGCGGATTGCCAATGAGCTTTTAGTAGAATTAGGGATTGATAGTAAATATATAAATTCTGATACGTTTAATGATCAGTTGAAGCAAACCCTGATTGATACAAAGCCAGATCATCTTCTACTTCCTTTGTTGTTAATGGAACAAAGCATACCCGTCGACTATTTGAAAGAAGGCTCTTCTGTCTATTCCGGTAATTCTTCGGCGGAATGGAGACAAGAGCTTGCGAATAAAGGTATTTCGCATACGAATTATTTGGAAAATGAACACTTTATTTGGAGAAATGCTCAATTAACTGCAGAGGCGTTCGTTCATGTTTTTTATGAACAAACCAAACGACAGATTGCGGGTAAGCATTTTTACATCGCAGGATTTGGCAGAGTAGGAAAAGCACTTGCCCATATATTAAAACAACTACAGGCTACTGTCACAATAGCTGCGCGTGCTGATGAGCAACTAGCGGAAGCGGGGATCTTAGGATATAACACACTGCAGCTCAATGAAACGACACAATTCACACGTGGCTACTTACTAAACACTATTCCTGCACCGTGGCTCGATTTAAATCAAAGTGGTGCTGTTCATGTTTTTGATGTCTCTTCAGCACCCGGGTGCCTAAAGCATGCTGATTCCTCTGAATACTATACGATACACCTCAAATTGCCCGGGAAGCACTTTCCCGAGGATGCGGCAGCTGTATTGGTTGACGCGATTTTGAGAATAAGTATAGATGAAAGGGGAACTAAATGCTCAAAGGAAAACGAATCGGATTAGGCATCACTGCTTCGCACTGCACATATGACCAATTGCTTCCGATGATCGCTTCGTTGCAAAAGGAAGGAGCGATTGTCGTTCCAATCATTACACATTCAGTTCTTCATGCTGCAACGCGTTTTGGTACAGGTGAAGAGTGGATTAAACGAATAGAAGAGGCGACTGGCGAGAAGGTAGTGTCAAGTATTGTCGAAGCCGAACCATTTGGTCCATCCAATCCACTAGACTGCATGGTAATTTCACCGCTCACAGGTAACTCCATGAGTAGGTTCGCTAATGCCGCTACTGACTCACCTGTTTTGATGGCAGCCAAAGCCACATTGCGTAATGGTAAACCAGTAGTACTTGGTATATCTACAAATGACGCATTAGGGCTTAATGGAATGAATCTCATGAAGTTATTGAATATGAAACATGTCTTTTTTATTCCGTTTGGTCAAGACGATTGCATAAAAAAGCCGAACTCTTTAATATCGGATTTCTCATTACTACCCGCTACTGTTGCATCCGCAATAGAAAGCAAGCAATTGCAGCCATTACTAATCATTCATAATAATGCATGAAAATAGATTTTTAAATTCTGCAAAATATGTTATAATTCGTTCAATAACAATTAACGAGACAAGGACATAACCATCTGTCCTTAATATTGCTTGTTAATAATTGAAAGGAAGATATAGATGAAGAATGTTAATGTTGCAATTGTCGGCGCGACCGGAGCTGTAGGAACAAAAATACTTGAGAAATTGGTGGAACGTAATTTCCCTGCCACTTCCATTAAGCTACTTGCATCTAAACGTTCTGCGGGCAACGAAATCAAAGCGGGTGGAAAAACGTACATTGTACAAGAAACAACACCGGAAGCTTTTGAAGGTATCGACATTGCATTCTTTAGTGCAGGTGGGAATATCTCTGAGAAGTTTGCACAAGATGCAGTGAAGAGCGGAGCGGTTGTAATTGATAACACAAGTGCATTCCGAATGGACCCTAACACACCACTCGTTGTTCCGGAAGTAAATCCACAAGAGTTGAAAAATCATTCAGGTATCATTGCGAATCCAAACTGTTCTACAATTCAGATGGTAGCAGCATTGAAGCCTATTAAAGATCAATATGGACTTAACAAGCTAATCGTATCTACTTACCAGGCAGTCTCAGGTGCTGGTGTGGAAGCGATTGAAGAACTAGCAGAACAAAGCAAGCAATTCACGGATCGTAGTGAAATTGAGGCAGGAGTATTACCATCCGCTTCTGCAAAGCGTCATTATCCGATTGCATTCAACGCGATCCCACAGATTGATTCATTTGATGAATCGGGCTATACATTGGAAGAACTGAAAATGATCAATGAAACGAAGAAAATATTCGGCGATCAAAACATGGCAGTAGCAGCCACTTGTGTCAGATTACCGGTTGTATCCGGACATTCAGAATCCGTCTATATTGAAATTGATCAAGATAACGTTACGGTTAAAGATATCCAGTCATTGATGGAGAATGCCCCAGGAATTGTCTTGCAGGATGATCCCGCTTCACAACTATATCCAATGCCGCTTTATGCAGAAGATAAAGATGAAGTATTTGTAGGAAGAATTCGTAAAGACTTGGATAACCCAAAAGGATTCCATCTCTGGATTGTCTCCGATAACTTATTAAAAGGTGCTGCATTAAACTCTGTGCAAATCGCAGAGGCTCTTATTAAATAAATTTTGTAGGTAGATTTATGAATGATAACGTAAAGGAATGATCTATGTGCAACTTGGAAATGTAGGGACAGCAATGGTCACCCCTTTTTCTCCTGACGGCACGATTGATTACGTTCAAACAGCGATCTTACTTGAGCATTTAATCGCAAATGGGACAGATTCTGTCATCGTCAGTGGTACGACTGGTGAATCACCAACGCTTACCATTACGGAGAAGAAGGAATTACTGGACTTTGTAATAAAGGTTGTGAATAAGCGTATTCCGGTGATAGCAGGTACGGGGACAAACAATACTACCGAATCTATAGAGCTGACTAAGGCTGCTGAGCTATCAGGGGCTGACGGAATTATGCTGGTGACACCTTACTATAATAAGCCAGACCAAAAAGGAATGTATGCACACTTTTCTAAAATTGCTAATGTTACGGCATTGCCTGTATTGCTATATAATATTCCAAGTCGTTCCATCGTCAACTTGCTTCCGGAGACGGTTATTGCATTATCGAAAATAGATAATATTAAAGCAGTCAAAGAAGCAAGTGGAAATTTGGAGCAGATGGCAGAAATCATTGAAGGAACTGCTGAAGATTTTGAAGTATACAGTGGAGACGACGGGCTGACTTTGCCATTGCTTGCAATTGGCGGAAGAGGAATTATTTCAGTTTCTGCACACGTGGTAGGCAATGAAATGCAAAAAATGATTCAAGCGTTCCAAAACGGCAATATAAAAGAAGCTGCTGACCTCCATCGTTCATTATTACCGGTATTCAAAGCGTTATTCTCAAAGCCGAATCCTGTGCCTGTGAAATACGCGCTAGGAAAAGCAGGTGTACCAACGGGTGGCGTTCGTTTACCACTTATAGAAATGGACGAAAGTGAAGCCGCGATAATCGATGAAGTGCTTGAAAAATTTGAAAAAAGAACACGGATTCTGTAATAAACAAAAGCCGGACGACCATTCCGGCTTTTTTTGTTTGTACTGAACGCCTACTATCTCGTATAATGGTGTTTAGTCGTTGTGGGCGGGAATAGAATATAGGAGGAAACAATGTGACGAAAATACAAAATGAATTAATTAGAGTGATTCCACTGGGTGGAGTAGGGGAAATTGGAAAGTCTATGTATGTCGTTGAAGTCGACGATGAACTATTTGTTATGGATTCAGGATTAATGTTCCCAGAAACGGAAATGCTAGGTATTGACTTTGTAATACCTGATATGACGTATCTGGAAGAAAATAAAGATCGGATCAAAGGAATCTTCTTAACTCACGGTCATGAAGATGCAATAGGATCTATCGCTTATTTATTACAGAAAGTACAAGCTCCTGTCTACGGTACAAAGTTGACATTAGCGTTAGCGAAAGAACATTTGAAGAAAATGCCGGCACCATCTAATGTCCGCTTCTTTGAAGTGACAAGCAAAAGCCGGATGAACTTCAAGCGCACGCATGTGACATTCTTTTACACGACGCACAGTATTCCGGATTCTCTAGGAATTGTCTTCCATACAAGTGAAGGTGCCATCGTTAATACAGGAGAGTTTAAATTTGACCAAGCAGCGAAAGGCAAATATCGCCCTGATTTTGCGAAAATGGCTACTCTTGGTGAAGAGGGTGTCTTTATCTTGATGTCCGATTCTACAGAAGCAGAACGTCCGGGGTATACGACGTCTGAATCTGTAATCGAAAAACGTCTATTCAAAACATTCCATGAAGCGCAAGGAAGAATTCTAGTAGCTTTGTATGCATCAAACTTCATTCGAATTCAGCAAGTACTAGACCAGGCAGCTGCAAAGAAAAAGAAAGTTGCGGTTGTTGGTAAAAGTTTGGAGAGCTACTTTGAAGTTGGGTTAAAACTAGGCTATTTACAAGTGGAAGAAGATGTAGTCATTCCAGTAAAAGACATGGAGCGCTATGATGATCAGGATATCGTGATTATTGTAACGGGTAACCAAGGTGAGCCACTGGAAGCGTTAGAGAAAATCGTCCGTAAACATCATAGAGAAATTAATATCAAAAGTTCAGATACAGTATTGATTACATTTACGCCATCACCTGTTATGGAAACTTCCATGTACAAAATGATGAATGAGCTAGCAAAGGCTGGAGCGACTGTACTGACGTCCACACGAAATGTACACGTTTCCGGTCACGGTTCTGCTGAAGATTTAAAAATGATGTTAAACTTAATGCAACCTAAATACTTTATTCCGATTCAAGGGGAATATCGTATGCTGATTGCACATTCTAAGCTCGCTCAAGAAATTGGTCTCCCTAAAAACCGAATCTTCATTGCGGATAAAGGTGATATTGTTGAATTTAAGAATGAAAAGCTTCGTATGGCAGGCAGAGTACAGGCTGGTAATGTTTTGATCGATGGTATTGGTGTAGGCGATGTAGGAAACATCGTGTTGCGTGATCGCAAGTTGTTATCGCAAGACGGAATCTTTACAGTCGTTGTAACGTTGAACAGAAAGCAAAAACGTATTGCTGCAGGACCGGAAGTCGTCTCTAGAGGCTTCGTCTATGTGCGCGAATCAGAGGAATTATTTGAAGAAGCGACAAAACTGATCACTAAAATTGTCGAGAAGTATGTGAATAAAGAAACGTTTGAATGGACAAACATTAAACAAGAGATCCGTGAGACATTGAGTTCGTATTTATATCAGCAAACAAAACGTCGCCCAATGATTATCCCAATCATCATGGAATACTGATCCATACTGTTTGTTGACGAATTAAAGAACAACTGGATTTCCATGCCTTTACGGCTGGAAATCTTTTTTTCAGAAAGGGGGTTAGCAAATGGCGAAGAAACGTGCTAAAAAGAGAGCGCCAGCCAAGAAAAGACAACAGAAAAAACAGCAAAGTCAAATGCAACCGCTCTGGTTTGAAATTTTAGGTGTCGTCTTAATTGGTATCGCAATAATCATGATCTTTGAATTTGGTATTATTGGCCAGGGTTTATCGGCTTTTTCTCGATTTTTATTAGGTAACTGGTATGTTGCATTGCCATTTTTGATTATTGTGCAAGCGTTGATTTTCATGATCAAAAGACAAATTGGCGGCTATAAGCACCGAATCGTCATCGGTTGTTTATTCATTTTAAGTAGTATGCTGTTGTTCAGTCATGTTCATTTATTTCAGACATTGTACGAAAGTAAAGTTCTGATGTCCAATTCTGCACTTAAGGAGACATGGAAAGTTCTGATCACTAATGATGGCATACATGACCAAACAGGGACGCTGGGTGGCGGTATGCTGGGCGCTGTACTGTTCGCAATGTTTTACTCATTAGTAGATTCATCAGGCGCTACAGTGGCTGGTGTGCTGTTACTGCTCATTGGTATCATCTTGCTGACAGGAAAGGCCTTGATTCCGTTTCTAGTAGAGCAAACACCGATCTTTGTGAATGATATAAAGAAGAAGTGGGCAGCGAGGGAAAAGAAATCAGTTAAGTCACCTGAAGAAAAACGTAAAGAAAGTGCGCGAAGCAATAGAAAGAATAAGCCTAAGCCTGTAACGACACCTGAAACGGAAGTAGTACAAGAATATCCGGAACCGGCAAGTGAACCGATTATCTCTAGCTTCACGGCGAAAATCGAACAGGCTGCACAACCAGAGATGGTACAACAAAAGCAGTCGAAAGTTAAAGGGGACGCAACTCTTGATCCTAAAGACCCTGCGGTTGATTATCCAGTAATGGGTGGAGAACAAGAAAACGAATCGTATATTTTACCATCCGTCAATCTTTTGGAACCACCTGTAGCAAGTGATCAGTCTGGAGAATATGATTTAATCCAAGCGAACGCCAAAAAACTAGAGAAAACGTTCCTAAGCTTTGGAGTCAAGGCACGCGTAACACAAGTCCATTTAGGACCAGCCGTCACTAAATATGAAATCCTGCCTGATACGGGTGTGAAAGTAAGCCGCATTGTTAGTCTAGCGGACGATATTGCCTTGGCATTGGCAGCCAGTGGTATTCGTATTGAAGCGCCAATCCCTGGTAAATCAGCAGTGGGAATCGAAGTACCGAACACTGCAGTAGCAATGGTAAGTTTACGTGAAGTGCTCGAATCTAAGGAGAATAGTCCTCCAGAGTCCAAATTACTAGTAGGTTTAGGACGTGATGTAACGGGACAAGCCATGATGACGGAACTCAATAAAATGCCTCACGTATTAATTGCAGGTGCTACAGGTAGCGGTAAAAGTGTTTGTGTCAACGGCATCATTATGAGTATTATCATGCGGGCGAAGCCACATGAAGTAAAAATGATGATGATCGATCCCAAAATGGTAGAGTTGAACGTTTTCAATGGCATTCCACATTTGTTGGCGCCTGTTGTCACGGACCCGAGAAAAGCGGCGCAAGCATTGCAACGTGTTGTGTCCGAGATGGAACGTAGATATGAGTTATTCTCCCATACCGGCACGCGAAACATCGAAGGGTATAATAACCATATTGAACAATGGAATGAAGATCACGATGAGAAACATCCGCGCATGCCATATATAGTTGTCATAGTAGACGAGCTGGCAGACTTAATGATGGTGGCGTCAAGTGACGTAGAAGATTCCATCACACGTCTCGCACAGATGGCAAGAGCAGCGGGAATTCATTTAATCATCGCTACTCAGCGTCCAAGTGTTGATGTGATCACGGGTATCATCAAGGCTAATATCCCTTCCCGAATTGCATTTGCTGTATCTTCAGCGATCGACTCGCGGACTATTTTGGACGGTGGCGGTGCGGAGAAGTTACTAGGGCGAGGAGATATGTTATTCCTGCCAGCTGGCGCTTCAAAACCTACGCGTATTCAAGGCGCATTTGTCTCAGATGAAGAGGTAGAAGCGGTAGTGAACTTCGTGATCGAACAGCAAAAAGCTCAATATCAAGAAGAAATGATTCCGACTGAAGTAGAAGTGGTAGCGCCACATGAAGAAACCGATGATTTATATGATGAAGCGGTACAGATGGTAGTCGATATGCAAACTGCTTCAGTTTCAATGATTCAGCGTCGTTTCCGAGTTGGTTATGCAAGAGCTGCACGTATAGTGGATCAAATGGAAGCGCGGGGAGTCGTTGGACCGCCTGAGGGCAGTAAGCCAAGACACGTACTACTTACTAAGTCAGAGCTGGAAATGTAAGGATTCATTCGTCTTTATTTTGATAAGTCAAAGTTATTCGTGATTTTGGCTAGATATTTCCTTCTACCTAAGTAAATGTTATAGTGAAGGTAGAAGGAAATTATCATTCCAGGCTAATGAAATAGAATGTGACATTCAATATTTGGCGGAACGGAAAGCGCTATCATACAATGCAGTACAACCACTGGTATTATGAATAACATAACGTGTAATGTAACAAAATTTCTTAGTAAGCTATTAAGAATGATTATTTTTCGAACGATTATTTAGGTGAAAAGTAGTGTTGATCGGGGTATAAGACGTATAGCGTCCTGACATAATACCAAAAATAACCAGGGGAGGTCATTATTGATGAAAAAAAGAAAGTTTGGTCTAGCAATGTCTTTAGTGTTAGCCGCAGGTACGATGTTAGCAGCATGTGGCTCTGACGATAAGGGCAAAAACGACGAGGGTGAAAAGCCAGCAGCAGGGGGGAGCGGTGAGAAAAGCGAATTCTCAATCGCTATGGTAACTGACGTTGGAGGAATTGATGATAAATCATTCAACCAATCTGCATGGAAAGGCGTTAAAGAATTCGGGGAAGACCAAGGATGGGAAAAGGGAACTGGCGGATACGATTATCTTCAGTCAACTGGTCCAGAAGATTATACAACTAATCTAAACAACTTGGCTCGTCGTGATTTCAACTTAATTTACGGAGTAGGTTTCTTGATGGAAGATGCAATTGAAGATATTGCAGCGCAACAAAAAGATACTCAATTCTCTATTATTGATGGTGAAGTAGATGCTCCAAACGTAGCTAGCATCCTCTTTAAAGAACAAGAAGGCGGATACTTAGCTGGAGTAGCAGCTGGATTAATGACAAAATCAGATAAGATTGGTTTCATCGGCGGTATGGACAACCCTGTAATCGAACGCTTCGAAGCTGGATTCCTTGAAGGCGTTAAAGCAGTTAAGCCTGAAATCAAAGTAGATTCAAAATATGTAGGTGCGTTTGATAAAGCGGAACTTGGTAAAGCTGAGGCAGGCCGTATGTACTCTTCAGGCGTAGATATTATCTTCCACGCTGCAGGCGGAACAGGTAACGGTGTTTTCTCAGAAGCAAAAGAGCGTAAGCAAGCAGATAAAGATGCATACGTTTGGGTAATTGGTGTAGACTCCGACCAGTATGAAGAAGGTAAAGTTGGAGATGACAACATTACTCTAACATCTATGTTGAAGCGTGTTGACGTAGCAGTTAAAGACATTGCTGATCTTTCAATGGCTGGAAACTTCCCTGGTGGGGAAACAAAAGTATATGGCCTTCAAGATGATGGTTTAGGTCTAGCTGATTCACGTGGCGCAATTCCACAAGATGTATTGGATCAAATTGATGAACATGCACAAAAAATTGCAAATGGTGAAATTGAAGTACCTGAGTTTGTAGAAAAGAAGAAATAAGGTCATTAAACAGATGGAGGCCGGTTTGATATCCGGCCTTCATTTCATTAGGTTAATAAAATAAAGGTTCCTTGGTGTTTGTTCTGGAACTTTTATTTTATTAATTTTTAAGATTAATAATAAAATATACTAAATAGTATCGGCAGACTACTTATTAAGAAATAGTAAAGCTTTCAACTTTTCATATAGAGGCTTAATCACGTATTATTGAAGATAAGAGTTGGGCTGCTTAAAGTTATTGAATTCAATTATGGGCAAGGAAGTGATTGGGATGGATTATGTAATTGAGATGCTAGATGTTTCAAAAAAATTCGGAAATTTCTATGCGAATGATCATATTACATTACAACTGGAGAAAGGCGAGATTCATGCATTGTTAGGTGAAAACGGTGCTGGAAAATCTACCTTAATGAACGTATTATTTGGTTTGTATCAACCGGATGGTGGCGAAATTCGTGTCCATGGTGAAAAGGTAGCAATCACTGATCCGAACGTAGCAAATGATCTAGGAATCGGGATGGTGCATCAGCACTTTATGTTGGTGGAGAATTTAACGGTTACCGAGAATATTATTTTAGGTAGTGAGCCAACTAAATCAGGCATTATCAACATTAAGGATTCCGCGAAAAAAGTTGCTGAAATTTCAAAAATGTATGGACTGGATGTAGATCCGTACGCCAAAATAGAGGATATTTCTGTAGGTATGCAACAACGTGTCGAAATTCTGAAGACGCTTTATCGTGGGGCAGATATCCTAATATTTGATGAGCCAACCGCATCATTAACTCCTCAGGAAATTGATGAACTGTTGAATATTATGAAAAAACTCGTTGCAGAAGGAAAATCAATCATCTTGATCACCCATAAATTAGCAGAAATTATGAACGTCTCAGACAAAGTAACTGTCATCCGCAAAGGTAAAGGAATCGGTACTGTTATCACATCGGAAACAAATCCCGAAGAGTTGGCGACGTTGATGGTAGGACGTCAAGTAACATTTAAAACGGAAAAAGGCCCATCTAATCCGACTGAAGAAGTTTTAAAGATAGAAAATCTACAAGTGAATGACTACCGAGGTGTTGCTAAATTAAAAGGCCTTAACCTCTCTGTCAGACGTGGTGAAATAGTGGGGATTGCCGGCATAGATGGTAACGGTCAATCCGAATTAATCGAAGCAATCACTGGCTTGACTAAAGTGAAGAGCGGTAAGATCTTCATCAATAATGAAGATGTTACAAATAAAAAACCACGAAAAATTACTGAAACCGGGATTGGACATATTCCGCAAGACCGCCACAAGCATGGACTTATATTAGATTTTTCAGTGGCGTATAATACCGCGTTGCAATCGTATTATCATGAACCATTATCTAAAGGTGGAATCATGAATTATAAAGTGATCAATGAAAAAGCGGGAGAATTAATTAAAGAATATGATGTTAGAACACAAGGTACACACGAATTAGCGAGAGCGTTATCCGGAGGGAATCAGCAAAAGCTGATCATCGGACGAGAAATTATGAGAAATCCCGATTTACTGATTGCCGCATTACCTACACGTGGTTTGGACGTTGGGGCAATTGAGTTTATTCATCGCCGTCTGATTGAACAACGTGACAGTGGCAAGGCAGTTTTACTCATTACGTTTGAATTGGATGAAGTCATGAATGTGTCAGATAAAATCGCGGTTATTTATGATGGAACTATTGTAGGTACGGTAATTCCTCAAGAAACAACAGAACAAGCACTAGGGTTAATGATGGCAGGCCATTCAAAAGATGTTGCTGAGAAAAAAGTACTAGCTGCTGAGAAGGATGGTGATGAACATCATGTCGAATAGAATGATCAATATACTAGTCCCGGTGATTTCAATTCTTTTAGGACTCTTGGTAGGCGCGGTCGTGATGTTGATCAGTGACTATAATCCAATCACAGGCTATATAGCATTATGGAATGGTATTTTTGGTGATTCTTATGCAATCGGTGAAACCATTCGTCAAATCAGTCCATACTTACTTGCAGGTCTTGCAGTAGCATTCGCATTTAGATCTGGACTTTTCAATATTGGTGTAGAAGGACAATTGATCGTTGGTTGGTTTGCTGCCGCTTACGTAGGGATGGCATTCGACCTTCCGAAAATCATTCACTTACCTTTCGCGCTCATAGCAGCTGCAGTAGCAGGGGCACTATGGGGACTTGTACCGGGTATTTTAAAAGCAACATTGAAAGTTCACGAAGTTATTGTCACCATTATGATGAACTATATTGCCTTACACGTAGTAAACGCATTAATTAAAACACTATCTGGTGGTGGATTTAAATTAGAGCGTATCCATGAATCGGCCTCGCTTCGATCAGAGTTTTTATCTAATTTAACGGACTACTCCACATTGCACTACGGAATTTTCGTAGCATTAGCAATGGTGGTTGTCATGTGGTTCATATTAGAGAAAACGAAGACTGGCTATGAATTGAAGTCTGTTGGATATAATGACCATGCAGCTCGCTATGCAGGGATGAGCGCTAATAAGAATATTGTTCTTGCTATGGTCATTTCTGGTGCGTTCGCTGGACTTGGAGGTGCGATGGAGGCACTTGGTACATTTGGCAACATGTCTTCCATGGGCGGCTTTACAGGGATCGGTTTTGATGGAATTGCCGTAGCCTTGCTTGGAGCGAATACGCCACTTGGTGTGATCTTCGGTGCGACGTTATTTGGCTCATTGAAATATGGAGCGAATAACATGCCGAATGAGGCGGGAATTCCGGTAGAAATCGTTTCAATTATTATAGCGTTGGTTATTTTCTTTGTTGCCTGTGGATATATCATCCGTGTAGGACTCATACGTTTGCGTAATAAGAAGGAGGCGAAGTGACATGTTAGATGTATTATATTTCATCATACCCATAACAATTGCTTCTGCAGCTCCTCTTATTTTTACAGCAATTGGCGGTGTGTTCTCTGAACGATCCGGAGTCATCAATATCGGATTGGAAGGCCTTATGATTATGGGGGCATTCATTGGTATTTTGTTCAACCTATTTTTCGCGGATACCTTTGGTGCATGGACACCTTGGATTGCGTTAATTGTAGCAATGCTCGTTTCGGCTTTGTTTGCAACACTTCATGCTATAGCGTCTATCTCGTTCCGAGCCGATCAAGTAGTTTCAGGTGTTGCAATTAACATGTTAGGACTAGCTATTGCATTATTCTCAGTAAAAATGATTTTTGGTAAAGGTCAAACCGATTTCATTCAACAAAAAATCCCAAGATTCAACGTACCGTTTTTGGAAGATATTCCAATTATCGGCCCTATGTTTTTTAAATTAGTTTATGGCTCTTCTATTATGGCGATCGCCGTTGCGTTCATCGCATGGTTTGTTATTTATAAGACGCCATTTGGTCTACGTCTTCGCTCGGTGGGAGAACATCCGATGGCGGCAGATACGATGGGAATCAAAGTAACAAGAATCCGCTATATTGCAGTTCTGATTTCTGGTGGACTAGCCGGTATTGGTGGAGCAGTTTATTCTCAGACTATCACGAATGATTTTGGACATGCGACAATTAATGGGCAAGGATTCATGGCCCTAGCAGCGATGATCTTTGGGAAATGGCACCCACTGGGAGCTATGGGAGCTGCGTTATTCTTCGGATTTGCGCAGGCGCTAGCAATTAGTTCTTCTAGTATTAAGTTCCTAGCAGATATTCCAGCAGTGTATTTCCATATATTCCCTTACGTTTTAACTATACTGGCTCTAGCTGGATTCCTTGGAAAAGCGAAAGCACCAAAAGCACTTGGTAAACCTTACATTAAAGGAAATAGATAAAAGTGATAAAAGCTATCTGGAGACACATACTCTTCAGGTAGCTTTTCTAGTTTTGTTAGAACTTTTAAGATTAACTAATACTAAATTGTCGCTTCTAAGTGGAAAGTAAAGACAAAGACGGCCTTTATTTTTAAGTCCTTCAGTGCCTGTCGAGGTTAAACGGCGCTCTCAGCACTAGAAACATCCAGCTTCGAGCGCCAACCTCTCGGGTCACTTCGGCCTTAAAGATAAAGGCAAAGAAAAACACCGCCTTTATTTTTAAGTCCTTCAGTGCCTGTCGAGGCTAAACGGCGCTCTCAGCACTAGAAAGAGTTGTATCATTTTCCAAATGGCGGGCTTAAATGTATAGTGAGACTAGGAATACATATAATAAGGTAAACGAGGTGTTTGTATGTTCAATAAAACAAAATTACAAGATGGCGTACATTTGTATATACGTAAAACGGAACAGTTCAAAACAGTTAACGTGACAATTAAGTGGAAAGCACCATTGGATCAGAAGAAAGCTTCTGAACGTACGGTATTGGCAAATGTGATGGAGGATTCAACGAAGCAGTATCCAACATTAAGTTCAATGCGCAAAGCACTTGACGAGTTATACGGCACAGTATTATTTACGGACGTTTCGAAAAGAAGCTCACAACATATGGTTTCACTTTATACGGAATGTGTAAACGATGAATTTTTTGCAGGCGAAGATATCTTTAAACAGTTATGGCAATTAATCCGTTCTGTAGTATTTGATCCAAATGTAACGAACAATGCATTTGATCCAGATGTAACAGAAAGGGAAAAACGTAATGTTCGTGATCGGATTCGATCTATTTATGACGACAAAACACGTTTCGCTCAGAAGCGCATGCTTGAAATCATGAGACCTGATCATCCGGCGTCAATCTCGGCTTATGGCACAGAAGCTGCGGTGTCTGAAATTACTAATGAAAGTCTCTATGCTACATACGAAGATATGATCAATAATGATTTGATTGATATTTATGTAGTGGGGGATGTAGACGAAAAGGAAATTATTGAGCAAATTAAACAGTTTCTACCGTTTGCAGCAAGAGACGCAGCGAAACAAAATGAATTACCAGATGTAAAAGTGTCAGATTCTGTGAATACGGTTAGAGAAAAACAGGACATGAAACAAGGTAAACTTCATCTTGGATTCCATACACCCGTATCATTCCATCATCCCGATTACCATAAGATGCAAATAACAAATGGTGTTTTTGGTGGATTTGCTCACAGTAAACTTTTCATGAATGTAAGAGAAAAGGAAAGTATGGCGTACTATGCAAATAGTGCATTTGCTTCGCATTACGGTATTGTCTATGTCACAGCAGGTATTGATGCGGATTTAGAAGAGAAAGCCGTCAAACTAATTCTGGAGCAACTGACAGCTTTACAAAATGGCGAGAGTACAGAAGTCGAGTTAAGTCAGACGATTGCACTTCTTGAAAATAGCATTTTAAGTGCAAACGATTCAGCCCGAAGTCAGATTGAGATTTATGATCAATATAAAGAGTTAGACGAGAACTTCACTGCTGAGCGATTAATCGAGAAGTGGGAATCGGTCACATTGAATGATATAAAAGATATGGCGAATACAATTCAATTACAGATTGTGTATTTGTTGTCAGGTAAGGAGGATGTTTCCAAATGAAAGAAGTAAATTTTGATCAACTACAAGAGAAAATTTATACTGAAACACTAGATAATGGCTTGAAAGTTGTCATTTTACCAAAACGTGGATTTTCTAAAACATTTGTCACATTTACAACGAAATATGGTTCTATTGATCGTACGTTCAAACCGCATGGCAAAGATGAATTCATCACAGTGCCTGATGGTATTGCCCATTTTCTTGAGCATAAAATGTTTGAAAAAGAAGATGGAGATGTTTTTCAGAAGTTTAGTTTAAATGGTGCTTCTGCAAATGCTTATACAACATTTGGTAGAACGGCCTATCTATTTTCCGCAACCAATAAACTAAAAGAAAATACAAAAGTATTACTCGACTTCGTTCAACAACCATATTTCACGAAGCAAACTGTCGATAAGGAAAAAGGTATCATTGCCCAGGAAATTACCATGTATGATGACCAGCCGGATTGGAGACTATATTTCGGTACAATTGAAAATCTCTATGAAAACCACCCAGTGAAAATCGACATTGCGGGTACTGTTGAGTCTATCCAGGACATTACAGCTGAACACTTATATACATGTTATGAGACGTTCTATCATCCGTCTAATATGTTGCTGTTTATCGTAGGAGCAGTGAATCCGGAGGAAATGATGGCGTTTGTTAAAGAAGATCAAGCACAGAAATCATTCGATAAACCTGAAGCAATCGAACGCCAATTCCCGTCCGAATCAAAAGAGGTGGATGTGCCCGAACGTACATTGACGATGGATGTTTCGAAACCGAAATTGAATATTGGTATGAAGTGTACCGAGACAAATCTACAGGGCCAAGAAATGCTTGAAACGGAATTGTCGGCAAACCTCGTATTAGATAGTCTATTTGGTCGCACGTCTGCATTTTATGAAAAAGCGAACGGGGAAGGTTTAGTTGATGAATCATTTTCATATGAATTCTCCATGGAAGAAGGCTATGGTTTTGCCATGGTTGGTTCTGATACAGATGAGCCCGAGCGCTTGGAAAAATTAATTCGTCATACAATTAAAGATGCAAAAAAAAATTGGCCAGTACAAGACGAAGACTTGGACAGAATGCGTAGAAAGAAAATTGGTCAATTTATGCGTTCATTGAATTCCATTGAATTTATTGCTAATCAATATACAAGATATGAATTTAACGAAATGAATTTATTCGATGTCGTACCGACTTTGGAAAACTTATCGATGGATAAATTAAAACAAGCATTTGCCACGTTTTCCGATGACGACAGTTATACAATCTTCAAAGTCATGCCACCAAAAGCACAATGAGTATGCCACGTTTTGCACTCGTTTTAGGAGCCACTGGAGGAATTGGGGAAGTCATCTGTAAACAGCTAGCAGAAGCGGGGTGGTCTTTGTATTTGCACTATAATACAAATAAAAACCAGCTCGATCTATTGCGTATGGAGTTAGAAGAGACGTATCCCAACCAGCAATTTCGCAGTGTGCAAGCTGACTTTAGAGTGGAGCAAGCAGCAGAAAAATTAGCGGCAAGCATTCAAAGCGTTCAAGCAATTGTTGTAGCCAACGGTCAAGCAGTTGTAAAACTGTTATCCGATACAAGCGAATTGGAAATGTCGGAATTATGGCAAGTCCATATGCAGAATCCAGCTCGTTTAATCGCACTATTATCCGAAAAACTACGCAAGCAAGATGTTTCCTATATACTATTTATCGGCTCAATATGGGGCAGTGCGGGGGCTGCAGGTGAAGTCATGTATTCTGCAGTCAAAGGTGCCCAACATGCCTTCGTCAAAGCATATGCAAAGGAATCAGCTTATTCTGGTATACGAGTCAATGCCATTGCACCAGGTTGGATTGACACCCGAATGAATCAGGAATTTTCCGCAGAGGAGCGTCAGATGGTACTTGAACAAATACCACTTTTGTCAGTCGGGACACCGCAGGAAATAGCGAATATGGTCGAATTTATGCTAAGTGGCAAAGCAGATTATATGACAGGTGAAATAATTCAAATTAATGGTGGCTGGTATATTTAAAGCCTTTGGAAAAGGACAATGCCTGTTGTCCTTTTCTTTTTTTCTTTTATTCGCTTTGGCTATCCGCTATTATAGAACTAAGTGCATACTTGTGCATTCTGGAAAAAGTAGTTTTATGAAGGAGTGTGTTGAATGGGAGAATGGTATGTCGAATATGAGTTGCAAGTCAATCGGCCTGGGTTGCTAGGGGATATTGCTTCCTTACTTGGTATGTTGCGAGTAGATATTGTGACCATCAATGGGGTGGATGGAAGATACCGTGGTATGCTCGTTCACACTGATCACGATCAGCAAATTAAACGTTTCGAGTTGATTGCCTCTACTATGGATGCAATTGTCATCCACAAGATCAGAGAACCTAAACTACGTGATGTATTGGCTGTTCGTCATGGACATTATATTCAGCGCGGAACGGATGACCGAAGAACTTATCAGTTCATAAGAAGTGAGCTTGGAATCTTAGTGGATTTTTTAGCGGAAATATTTAAACAGGATGGTCATAAACTAATCGGTGTACGTGGGATGCCGCGAGTAGGTAAAACGGAATCCGTAGTAGCGGCAAGTGTGTGTGCCAATAAAAAATGGGTCTTTTTATCTTCCACGATGATTAAACAAACGATTAGAACGAGTATGATGGGGGATGAGTTCTCAGATGATAACATCTTTATACTTGATGGGATCGTGACACGAAAAACTTCTGACGAACGTCATATGCAATTAGTACGTGAAATCATGGGGTTGCCGACAATTAAAGTGGTTGAGCATCCGGATATGTTTGTAAAGCAATCCGAATATACAATTGAAGATTTTGATATCATCATAGAGTTACGAACGACTGTGGATCAAGAAATCACTTACGATATTTTAGAAAAGAATGATCCAATATCCAACCGTAACCCTATGGGCGGCTTTAATATGTTTAATTGATTGAAAAGAGTTAGGTAGGTGTTGAATTTGATCGGAATAGGTGCTCGTTTAAAAGAAGCGAGGATTTCAAAAGGGTTGACGCTAGAAGATTTACAAGACAGTACGAAAATTCAACAACGTTATTTGTCAGCGATTGAAAATGAAGAGTTTCAAGTTATTCCTGGTGCTTTCTATGTTCGTGTTTTTATTAAACAGTATGCAGAAGCAGTTGACTTGGATGCGGATGAAGTATTGAGTCTTTATCAAGAAGTGTATGAACCGGGAGTACAAGAAAAGCAGGAAAAAGTTGTGCCAGCGACTATGCAACGTAGTATGGGTTCAAAGCAGAGTAACCAATTAAGAGAAGCAATGCCGAAAATAATTGTTGCACTATTTATCATTCTGATTTTAGTTATTGTTTATACTTTGCTTAGAGACAAAGCAACAAGTCCGGCTACAGACGATGAATTATCGGAACCCGGTTCATCAGTAGTCACTGACCCACAACAAGATCCGGTAGATGTTGAGAAGCCCAAGCAACCGTTTGAACACGCTTCTACTGATGGTGAAACATCTACATTCAAATTGTCTGATACTGACAAGATCAAAGTCGTTGTCAAAACTACGGGTGCGTCTTGGATTTCAGTAACAGATCAAGATGGCAAAGAATGGATGCCTGATCCAGGTGGTGCCCGTGTAGTACAAGAAGGCGAAACAATTGAAATTGAAGCGAATGATGTGGAAAGTTTGAGAATCCGAGTTGGGAATTACGAAAACGCGGAATTAACTGTCAATGGACAGCGTGTAGATTACCCAACAAATCTCATACCACAAAACATTGTGTTAAAAAAACCATAGAAAAATAGTCATCTCAAAAGGTGACTATTTTATTCTTTATAAGTAGATTTTACCGTTAGAAAGGCGGACATGTAATGAATTTACCAAATAAAATTACACTCTCAAGAGTATTTATGATCCCTATTTTCATCCTGTTTCTTGCAGTGGACTTTGGATGGGGAATGATTCAACTAGGTGGAGTGGAAATGCCTGTTGAACATTTAGTGGGAGCGATCATCTTCATCATTGCTTCAACAACGGACTGGCTAGATGGATACTTAGCTAGAAAAAACAACTTAGTGACCAATATGGGTAAGTTTTTGGATCCGTTAGCAGATAAATTACTAGTCTCAGCTGCTTTTATTTTATTAGTGGAAATGGGGACAGCTCCTGCATGGATCGTCATCATTATTATTAGTAGAGAATTTGCCGTGACAGGTTTACGTTTGATTTTAGCAGGAGGCGGTGAAGTAGTAGCAGCCAACCAGTTAGGTAAAATTAAAACAGTCGCGCAACTTCTAGCGATTTCATTTCTTTTATTGCATAATATATTCTTCGAGGCAATTGGTATTCCATTCGGAACGATCATGTTGTATATCGCATTAGTATTTACAGTATGGTCAGGTGTCGATTACTTCGTTAAAAATCGTAAAATTTTAGTGGAGTCAATGTGAGGAGTGAAATGTATTCATGAAAGCAGAAATCATTGCGGTAGGATCTGAACTTCTTCTAGGACAAATCACGAATACTAATGCTAGGTTCATATCGGCCAGATTGGCTGAAGCTGGAATTGAGGTATATTGCCACACCGTTGTAGGGGATAATCCTACACGCTTGTCACAAACCATTCAACTGGCTCAGAAACGTGCAGATATCCTTATCTTTAGTGGCGGTCTCGGACCGACTAAAGATGACCTGACAAAGCAAACTATTGCCCATGAATTAGGTTGTGAGCTTGTATCTGATGATGATGCGATGAAAACCATCGAAGATTATTTTACTCAAGTTGGAAAAGTAATGACGGAGAATAATAAACAGCAAGCACTTGTTTTAAAAGGATCTACGGTATTGCCAAATCGAAATGGTATGGCTCCTGGTATAGCGATAGGCAAGAATGGTAAACAGTATATTTTACTGCCGGGCCCTCCCCATGAAATGGAGCCCATGTTTGAACAAGAAGCGATTCCATACTTGCTTGGTGTATACGGAAAACAAGATGTAATCACATCGAAGGTATTGAAGTTGCAGGGAATTGGCGAATCAGAATTGGAAGTGCGTATCCAGTCTATTCTAGAGAAGCAAACAAACCCTACAATTGCACCACTTGCTTCACCTGGTATGGTGAAGTTGCGTATTACCGCAAAAGCTAAAACGGAAGAAGATGCTCAGAAGTTAATATTACCTGTGGAACAGGAAATTCGTTCAATTGTAGGGGAGTTTATTTATGGTGTAGATGAAGATACGCTGGCTTCCAAAACGACTGAATTATTGCTTCAAAATGACTGGACTATTTCGGCGGCAGAAAGTTTAACTACCGGAATGTTTATGGCGGAACTTGGTTCAGAAGCTGGAATTGGTAATGCGCTAAAGGGCGGTCTTGTAGTATACAATAAAGAAATGAAAATCGAGCAATTAGGTATCTTATCATCATTGCTTGATTACCATGGGATTGTCAGTGCAGAGTGTGCTGAAGCGATGGCTGAAAGCGTTAGAGAGAGATTTTCTACAACATTTGGTGTTAGTCTGACAGGAGCTGCAGGTCCTGAACCTCATGATGGTCAGCCACCCGGTACAGTTTGGATCGGGATTGCAGCAGAAGGTATGAAGACAACATCTTATAAGCTTCAGCTTTCCGGGTCTCGTAATACAAATCGTAAACGTTCTGTTCAATTTGCCTTACATTACCTTATTCAGAAAATAAAAGAGAAAAAAGAACTGAAGTATTAAATTTTGCTATTAAATTAGCTACCAAAAATCAATTCATCCTAGCCTTTTGCGCTTGTTTTTCAATTTCTATAACCGATTTATCGAATGCCCGTTCGTTTAAATCTTGTGTATTCCATTTGAAAAAGGTATAATAAGAGTAGAAAAAGAGTTTGAGGAGGAATTGTAATTGAGCAATCGTAAAGCGGCATTAGATATGGCACTAAAACAAATAGAGAAACAATTCGGTAAAGGTTCTGTCATGAAAATGGGAGAGAAGACAGATCTTCAAATTGATACATCTTCGTCAGGTTCACTAGCTTTGGATGCGGCGCTGGGAATAGGCGGATATCCACGTGGACGAGTCATTGAAATCTATGGACCAGAGAGTTCTGGTAAAACGACTGTTTCGTTGCATGCAATTGCAGAAGTGCAAGCAAGCGGTGGTACTGCGGCATTTATTGATGCGGAACACGCATTAGACCCTGTCTATGCACAAAAGCTAGGTGTCAATATCGACGAGTTGCTATTATCACAGCCGGATACAGGTGAGCAAGCATTAGAAATTGCAGAAGCACTTGTTCGTTCAGGCGCGGTAGATATTGTCGTAGTTGACTCTGTAGCAGCACTTGTACCAAAAGCTGAAATCGAAGGCGAGATGGGTGACGCACACGTTGGTTTGCAAGCTCGTTTGATGTCTCAAGCGTTGCGTAAACTTTCTGGTGCTATTAATAAATCAAATACTATTGCAGTATTCATTAACCAGATTCGTGAAAAAGTAGGCGTTATGTTCGGTAATCCAGAAGTAACACCAGGTGGACGTGCATTAAAGTTCTATGCTTCTGTTCGTCTTGAAGTACGCAGAGGTGAAGCAATCAAGCAAGGCAACGACATTATGGGTAATAAAACTAGAATTCGTGTTGTGAAAAATAAGGTAGCTCCACCTTTCCGTACAGCAGAAGTAGACATCATGTACGGTGAAGGAATTTCAAAAGAAGGTGAAATTCTGGATTTGGGATCTGAATTGGAAGTAGTCCAAAAGAGTGGTGCTTGGTATTCTTATGAAGGCGAGCGTTTAGGACAAGGTCGTGAAAACGCGAAACAATTCTTGAAGGAAAACTTAAAAATGCGTGATGAAATCGCGGTCAAAATTCGTGAATCATACGGTTTAAATGCTACAAACTATGTAATCGCAGCACATGATGAAGAAGATGAGCTGGATGACTTACTAACACTTTCAGATGAGAAGTAAGATATACTTGCAAAACCGCCAATTTTCAATTGGCGGTTTTTTTATATAAAATCACTACATTTCATTTTAGAGATAATTAGCTTGACTATGACATTCCTCACGCTGTTCTGGAACTATAAGTACATTTCAAGGAAAAGGCGAAATGTACAGTGGAAAGACTCGAGCAAAAAACAAAAAGCTTCTATAGAGTCATTTTTCCTTCATCATTCCTTGACACAATAAAAATACAACTATACAATTAAAGTGGCGTATTATATACGTCCTATATTTAACAAACCAATCAATTGTTTTTGGCGGTATGTTGATTTTAACTTAATTCAGCAAAATGAAAAGTTAAGCAAAAAGTAGTGACATCAATAGAAAATTAGTCCCGAAACAGCAGGTTTTCTACTACCCGTTGGATTAAGTTAAGCCTTCGGCGTTTTCACAGATCGTCGGGACATTACCGGGAATCTCCGGTAACAAGTAAAGTGAATATATTCGCCGTGGCAAAATTGATTATACAAGCCGACTGAAAAGAAAAGAATAAGCAGGAGGAGGTGACCTCAATGGGTATTGAAATACTCATCTCCGTTTTGCTAAGTCTCATCGTCGGTGCAGTTGTTAGCTTTTTTATATTGAAAAATGTGAATGATTCAAAAGTAACTGGTGCCAAGCATACTGCCAACCAACTCGTCGAAGAGGCGAAGCGTGAAGCGGAGTCAGTGAAGAAAGAGGCACTGTTAGAAGCGAAAGATGAAACTCACGAACTGCGGATTGAAGCAGAAACAGAAGTCCGTGAGAGAAGGACGGAATTACAGAAACAGGAAAACCGTCTCTTACAGCGTGAAGAAAACCTTGATCGCAAGGATGATGCGCTCAATAAAAGAGAAGCAGGTCTAGAGCGCAAAGAAGATGCGCTATTAGAAAGACAACAGCATATTGAAGAGATGGAACGCAAAGCGGAACAACTCGTTACTACACAGAAGACTGAACTGGAAAGAATCTCTTCGTTAACTAGAGATGAGGCAAAGCGCGTCATCTTGGAAGATGTTGAAGAAGAACTATCTACAGATATTGCTGTCATGACAAAAGAATCGGAGCAACGAGCTAAAGAAGAATCTGAGCGTAAAGCTCGTGAAATTCTATCGTTGGCATTGCAACGTTTTGCAGCAGATCATGTGGCAGAAACAACAGTTTCCGTCGTTAACTTACCGAATGATGAGATGAAAGGTCGCATCATTGGTCGTGAAGGACGAAATATTCGTACTCTCGAGACGCTTACAGGAATTGATCTAATTATTGACGATACACCAGAAGCAGTCATTCTTTCCGGTTTTGATCCAGTACGTAGAGAGACGGCAAGATTGGCTTTGGAGAAATTGGTTCAGGATGGACGAATTCACCCTGCACGTATCGAAGAAATGGTGGACAAGTCTAGAAGAGAAGTGGACGAGTTAATCCGAGAAAAGGGAGAACAAACTACATTCGATGTAGGTGTTCACAACTTGCATCCGGATATGATCAAAATTCTTGGACGTTTGCACTTCCGTACGAGTTATGGACAGAACGTCTTGAAACACTCTATCGAAGTAGCCTATTTAACTGGCTTACTGGCGGCAGAGCTAGGAGAAGACGTAACACTTGCTAGACGTGCTGGCTTACTTCATGATATCGGTAAAGCAATCGACCATGAGGTAGAAGGTAGTCACGTTCAAATTGGTAAAGAGTTGGCAGTGAAATATAAAGAACATCCAGTTGTCATTAACAGTATTGCTTCTCACCACGGTGACGAAGAAGCTACTTCTGTTATAGCAGTACTTGTAGCAGCGGCAGATGCATTATCTGCAGCAAGACCAGGTGCTCGTAGTGAAACATTGGAAAACTATATAAAACGACTGCAAAAACTCGAAGAAATTTCGGAATCATACGAAGGTGTAGAGAAGTCATTTGCCATTCAGGCAGGACGGGAAGTGCGAATCATTGTTCGCCCCGAACAGATCGATGATATTACCGCACATCGCTTAGCACGTGATATACGAAAACAAATCGAGGAAGAATTAAACTACCCAGGGCATATCAAAGTGACGGTCATACGGGAGACCCGCGCAGTAGAGTATGCAAAATAATACCTAATAAAAAAACAGCTTCCGGTTCGTTAGGAAGCTGTTTTCATTTTGGAAAGAGGATGTTACAGATGAAAGTAATATTTATTGGAGATATCGTAGGATCGATGGGAAGAGAAATGGTAATTGATTATTTATCGCGTTTGAAACGCAAATATCAAGCAGACGTTATTATCGCGAATGGTGAAAATGCTGCTTCGGGTAGAGGAATTACAAAATCCATCTATCATGATTTATTGCATGCTGGAGTAGATGTCATCACAATGGGAAACCATACATGGGATCAACGGGAAATTTATGATTTCATAGATGAAGTGGATTATTTAATTCGTCCTGCTAACTTCTCTGAACAAGCACCGGGTAAAGGCATGACGTCCATTACCAAAAATGGCGTTACACTTTCCGTAATTAATTTACATGGCCGTACATTTTTGCCGCCGCACGATGATCCATTTGTAAAAGCAGATGAATTAGTAGAAGAAGCGTTGCAAACATCACCATTAGTCTTTGTAGACTTCCATGCAGAAGCAACAAGTGAAAAGATTGCGATGGGTTGGCATTTAGATGGAAAAGTTTCCGTTGTTGTTGGGACACATACACATGTTCAAACCGCAGACGATCGAATATTGCCGGGGGGTACTGCATATTTAACAGATGCAGGTATGACAGGCCCGTATGATGAAATTTTAGGAATGAAAAAAGAAGATGTGTTGTATCGCTTCTATACCAACTTGCCAACTCGCTTTGAGGTGCCGAAAAGTGGAAGACCACAGCTAAACGGTATGTTTGTAGAATTGGATGACAAAACCGGTAAAGCACTCAAAATTGAGCGGATACGAATCAACGAAGATCATCCTTTCAAAAACTAATTATCTAGGTGTCTAAATCCTCCTTGCCTATCATAGGATGTTGTATGGAATATACACGTTCCATAGACATTGCAAAATAAGGAGGAAATATCGTGAGTCCCTTGAAAGTATCATCTCGCTCAAATCCGAACTCAGTAGCAGGAGCATTGGTTGCAGTTATTCGTGAACAAGGCTATGCCGAGATCCAGGCAGTCGGTGCTGGAGCACTAAATCAAGCAGTGAAAGCAATTGCAATCGCAAGAGGATTCGTAGCACCAAGCGGAGGCGACCTAATTTGCGCGCCAGCCTTCACCGATATCGAAATCAACGGGGAAGCTAGAACGGCGCTCAAACTTTTCGTTGAAAAAAAGGAACGTAAGTAGAATACAGAAGACCACGATCAATTTCGTGGTCTTTTTTTCATGACAAACCAGCGACATTTTTCCCCTTTGCTGTCATATCAGACAAAAGTTCAGTATAATAACAACAGGTATGCTTATTTCCCGATAAGTAATAGAAAGGGGCTTCTGCAATGAATGAAGAACAGCGCTTGCAAGCTGGACTCGCAACGAAAGACCGATCGAAACCAGACATCTTAGAAAAAGACTATAGCAAATATTTCGAGTCTGTGTATAGCGGGCCTTCTCTAAAAGACGCAAAAAAACGCGGGAAAGAAGAAGTGGAATATCACGATAACTTTCAAATAGATCAACGCTTTAAAGGAATGGGACAAGGTCGTAAGTTCTTTATTCGAACATTTGGCTGTCAAATGAATGAACACGATACGGAAGTGATTGCAGGGATTCTTATGGCATTAGGATATGATGCCACTGACAATGTTAAAGAAGCAGACGTTATACTGCTCAATACATGCGCAATCCGTGAAAATGCCGAGAATAAAGTGTTTGGTGAATTAGGTCATTATAAACCACTCAAACTGACAAACCCTGATTTATTAATCGGAGTATGTGGCTGTATGTCACAAGAAGAATCCGTTGTAAATAAAATCTTGAAAACGTATGATCAAGTAGATATGATCTTCGGCACACATAACATTCATCGCTTGCCGAACATTTTACATGAAGCGTATATGTCTAAAGAGATGGTTATTGAAGTGTGGTCCAAAGAAGGCGACGTGATTGAGGACTTGCCAAAAGTCCGTCATGGTAAGATCAAAGCATGGGTTAATATCATGTACGGATGTGATAAGTTCTGTACGTACTGTATCGTGCCGTATACGCGTGGTAAAGAACGTAGCAGACGTCCAGCAGACATCATTCAAGAAGTTCGTCAGTTGGCTGCAGAAGGCTATAAAGAAATCACCTTACTAGGGCAAAATGTGAATGCGTACGGCAAAGATTTTGACGATATTACATACCGTCTAGGTGATCTCATGGATGAGTTACGATTAATTGATATCCCAAGAATTCGATTCACTACAAGTCACCCTCGCGATTTTGATGATCATTTGATAGAGGTCCTTGCAAAAGGTGGAAACTTGGTCGATCATATTCATTTGCCTGTACAATCAGGTTCAACTGAGATGTTGAAGATTATGGCTCGTAAATATACTAGGGAAAGCTATTTGGAACTGGTTGATAAAATCAGAAGTGCAATACCTAATCTATCACTCACAACGGATATTATTGTAGGGTTCCCGAATGAGACAGAAGAACAGTTTCAAGAAACGATGTCTCTCTATCGCGAAGTTGGGTTTGATATGGCATTCACATATATTTATTCACCGCGTGAAGGAACACCGGCTGCGAAGATGCAGGACAATATACCGATGGAAGTAAAGAAAGAACGCTTGCAGCGCCTTCTTAAACTAGTGAACGACATGTCCGCCGAAGCAATGAAGCCATATGAAGGACAAACTGTTAAAGTACTAGTTGAAGGGGAAAGTAAGAGAAATCCTGATGTACTAGCGGGTTACACAGAAAAAAGTAAATTAGTGAATTTTGTAGCACCGCGCTCTGTGATTGGTGAGATAGTAGAAGTGCGTATTAAAGAAGCAAAATCATGGTCACTCAATGGTGAATTCATTGGAGTAGTCCAACAAGAAAAGGTGATGGGATAATGGAGAAGAAGTTTACAAAAGAAGAAATCATAGAAAAAGCACGTGATTTGGCACATATGTTGGCAAACACGGAAGAAGTAGAGTTTTATAAACGTGCAGAAGCGCAAATCAATGAAAACCAAAAAGTACGTGAAAAAATCGCTAGTATGAAATCACTTCAAACACAGGCAGTGAATTTCCAAAACTACGAAAAAGAGCGTGCATTAAAAGCGATTGAAAAGAAAATCGAACAAGTACAAGGTGAAATTGACGCGATTCCATTGGTACAAGAATTCAAACAGTCTCAAGACGAAGTGAATGATTTACTTCAATTGGTTTCTAATACAATAGCTAACAGCGTGACAGATGAAATTATTGAGTCTACTGGCGGCGATCTATTACGCGGTGAAACAGGATCATACGTAGAGAATACGCAGAAAAAATCCCTTTCTTAAATAAAAAATCGGCTAAGGAGAAAATTCCTTGCCGATTTTTTTCAATTTCTGGGCTGCTGTTGCATAGGATGGATAGAAGCCAAAGAAGGAGGAAGAAAACTGAAAAACTTACGACAAATTGTGACTAAAGCTGTTATTGCCAAAGGGAAGCATCGTTCGGAAACTACTGAGCTGCTGAAGCCGCCTAATCGCCCCTCCAGCATATTGGGTTGCTGGGTGATCAATCACACGCAACAAGCAAAGAAAGTTGGAGCGCATGTAGAAGTAACGGGTAGTTTTGACGTGAATGTTTGGTATTCACATCATGATCATTCCAAGACGTCTGTCTTTACTGAATCGATTCCTTATAAAGATAAGATCGCGTTGCATTACCGCGATGAGCCGACATCCGCAAAAGAAGAAACGATTGTCACGGTATTGCAGCATCCTAACTGTACAGAAGCCAGTATTTCTGAATGTGGCCAAAACTTCTCCATTTCCATTGAAAGAGAACTATTAGTTGAGATGATTGGTGAAACAAAAGTTTCTGTAACCATTCATCCCGATCCATATGATGAAGAATGGCCGATACTTGAAGCAGAATCTTCTTCTCTTGTGATGGAGGATAAAAAGGATAATGAAGTACCGAATAAAGAGAGACCACACCAACCACCAAAACGTAAAGATTCACCATTTTAAAGCCGGAGATTCACCGGCTTTTTTTTTATTTTGCTTTAAGTAAAAAAACATGATGCAGGTCAAGTGGAATTTTCGCTAGTAGATGTAGTCTATAGACAGGAAGGTGATCCTATGGTGAAGATCAAATGGCTTATACTCCTATCTGCTTTGACACTGTTGATAGCATGTTCGAAAGAGAATGAAATACAAACACTAACAGCTCCTTCACCTGAGCAGAAATTAGTGACGAATGAGCAAGGCCTGACATTTTCGATTCTAGAAGATCAATATGAGGAAGGTATGCCGTTATTCCACACGAAAGTAAAGAATGACAGTAAAAGTATTTATGAGTACGGTGAATATTATCAAATAGAAGTATTAAAAAATGATGAATGGTACACTCTGACACATTCGGATTCAGTGTTTTATGAAAATCCACACTTTACTAATTTAGGTAATTTGATTGCACCGGGCAAGGAAATCCAACAAAGTTTTTCCGTAGAAACACTTGGAGTGACTCTCGTACCCGGCCAATTTCGCCTAGTGAAAATATTTCTGACGCCAATAGCTCCCTATTATACGATAACACTCGCTGTACCATTTACAGTAACTTCTAAACACAGAGCACCAGAATAGCACAAAATTGGAATAGAACAGATTAAACTATCCTAGCTAATCAAAAGCAAGAATAGTTTATATTTTTTAAATACCGTTTTTATTTGATTATATATGTCTATTTACCTTTTAAAACTACATCAACCCCTTTTGATTCGTTAACTCTTAGGGTGTTTGGTATAATGTATAGAAAATGAGCGAGAAAAAGAGGGTTTACCATGTCTGAACATACACCAATGATGCAACAATATTTGAAAATTAAAGAGCAATATACAGACGCATTTTTATTCTTCCGTTTGGGAGATTTCTATGAGATGTTTTTTGAGGATGCCGTTAATGCATCTGCATTATTAGAAATTACGTTAACTAGTAGGGATTCCGGTGCACGAGAACGTATACCAATGTGCGGTATACCTTATCACTCCGCTACTGGATATATTGAAACATTAATCCATAAAGGTCATAAAGTAGCGATATGTGAACAAATGGAAGACCCACGCAACGTAAAGGGAATTGTTAAACGTGAAGTCGTTAAAGTTATTACGCCTGGAACATTAACAGAAGGTAAAACAATTGATGTCGAGGCAAATCATTTTATAGGTGCTATCGATAGCTTAGGGTATCAACGTTATGCACTAGCGTATCTTGATGTCGGTACTGGAGAAGGGAAAGTAGAGTTAATTGAAGGAAGCGAGCGAACACTGCTGGCAGAAATCGAAGCACTTAACATGAAGGAAATTATCGTTGATCAACAACTTCATGTTATTTTGACAGATCTGTTCGAAAGTCGCGAAATCATGCTTTCAATTGAAGATACGGAGCATTCGGGATCAATTGGTCATGATACATATGACCATTTGCCAGAAGAGTTGCAGGAAGCTTGCCGTAAGTTGCAGTCGTATCTACTACGCATGCAAAAGATGGTTTTTGGTCATATTCGGCCTTTCATCTATATAGAGAAAGATGCTAAGTTATCGATTGATGCGAACTCGATGCGGAATTTAGAGCTTGTACAAACTATTCGTTCAGGCAAAAAAGAAGGTACGTTGTTCTGGGTACTTGATGAAACCGTTACAGCGATGGGTGCGAGGAAATTACGGATGTGGATTCACCAGCCTTTGGCGCAGCGACAAGCGATTGAAGATCGTCTAGAAACTGTAAACAACTTACTTGATGAGTATTTCTTGCGTGAAGAGTTACTAGAAGAATTGCATGACGTTTATGATGTAGAACGCCTTGCCGGCAGAATATCTATGGGTAGTGCAAGTGCACGTGATCTTGCACAATTACGCAATTCATTGTCACATATACCAAAACTAAAACAATTGCTTGAACAATCGAAGCATCCGATGTTACAGCGCTTTGCTGACCGAATGGATCCTTGCGGAGAAACATTCCAGTTGTTGACGGATGCGATAGCAGTCAACCCACCGATATCTAGTAAAGACGGTGGACTCATTTTGGACGGTTATCATGAAAAATTAGATGAGCTTCGAAATGCTTCCCGTAATGGAAAGACATGGTTAGCGCAACTTGAGCAAAAAGAGCGACAACTGACCGGAATTAAAACGTTGAAAATAGGCTATAATCGGATTTTTGGGTATTATATTGAAATCACTAAATCCAATATTCATTTAGCTGACTTATCTCGCTATGAACGTAAGCAGACACTCGCGAATGCAGAGCGATACATAACGACGGAGCTGAAAGAAAAAGAAGAACTGATCCTAAACGCGGAGGCAGACAGCCAGACATTGGAATTGGATTTATTCCAGTCAATTCGCGAACAGGTGAAGGGCGATGTACAACGAATTCAACAACTAGCATCTGTCATCAGTGAACTGGATGTTTTGCTGTCATTTGCTAAAGTATCTGAAAAGAATCAATATGTTCGACCAGTGTTCCATACAGGGAAGGCTGTCGACATTGAAAATGGCCGACATCCAGTCGTGGAGAAAATGATGAACCATTCATTATATATCCCAAATTCTTGTATGCTAGCTGAAGATGAAAATATGTTGCTTATTACAGGCCCCAACATGTCGGGTAAAAGTACGTATATGCGTCAAGTAGCTTTGACTGTAGTGATGGCACAAATCGGTTGTTTCGTGCCTTGTGAAAAGGCTATACTGCCCATCACAGATCAAATATTCACACGTATAGGAGCTGCGGATGACGTGGCGTCGGGACAGAGTACATTCATGATGGAAATGATGGAGTCTCAATATGCATTGGCTCATGCGTCCTCCCACAGTCTATTGTTGTTTGACGAGATTGGGCGCGGAACTTCAACGTATGATGGGATGGCACTCGCACAAGCGATGATGGAGTATATCCATGAAGAAATTGGTGCGAACACACTGTTTTCTACCCATTATCATGAACTGACACAATTGGAAGATGTGTTAGATCGCTTATTGAACGTACACGTTGCGGCGAAAGAGCAAAATGGTAAAGTCGTGTTCCTGCATAAAGTATTACCTGGAGCAGCCGATCGAAGCTACGGGATTCATGTAGCAGAACTCGCAGGTCTTCCTGCAGATGTAGTAGGACGTGCAAAAACCCTGTTACAGCGATTTGAAGAAGATAGTACAACGAAAGGCGCGTCATCTGTGTCAGAACAGCTTGCCTTGTTTGAAACGGACAGCGAGCCTATGCTTTCCGCAGAAACACAAAAATTGCTCGATGAAATAGAAGCGGTGGACTTGATGAATATGACACCTATGCAAACCATGCAGAAAATAATGGAGTGGAAAGAACGCCTGACCACAGAGAAGAAGGGGTGAAGCGGATGAATCAAATTCACATTATGGAAGACACACTAGCCAATAAAATAGCGGCGGGAGAAGTGGTGGAACGTCCTGCTTCTATCGTTAAGGAACTAGTGGAAAATGCGATTGATGCGCAAAGTACTAAAATTGAAGTATCTCTAGTGGAGGCGGGTTTGACTTCGATCCGTGTTACCGATAATGGCAAGGGGATGTCTGAAGAAGATGCCATTCGCTGTTTTGAAAGGCATGCTACTAGTAAAATAACTAATGAACATGATCTGTTTCGAATTCGTACGCTTGGGTTTCGAGGAGAAGCCTTAGCAAGTATTGCCGCAGTATCGAAAGTATCGTTATGGACTTCTGATGGTGTAGAAGGTGCTGTAGTGGAGATAGAAGGCGGTAAAGTACTGAAGTATGAAGCGGGAGCATTACGAAAAGGCACAGATTTTCTTATACAACATTTATTTTTTAATACGCCCGCACGTTTGAAATATATGAAAACGATTCAGACGGAACTTGGACATACGATAGATTTATTGAATCGATTAGCATTAAGTCATCCTGACATTTCCTTTTCGTTAACTCACGATCATCATAAAGTTCTTAGAACATCGGGTTCAGGAGACTTATTACGGGTATTATCAGATATATACGGTGTAGGAGTTGCCCGTAAGATGATCCCGTTTCAAAAGGAAGATGCTGATTTTAAGGTGAAGGGTTTTATTACACTTCCTGAGATGACACGCGCATCTAAAAATTATATTTCACTTCTGATGAATGGCCGTTGGATTAAAAGCTATGCAGGAACGCAAGCAGCTATTGATGCGATGCATACGTACTTACCTATAGGAAGGTTTCCGATTGCAGTTATTGATATTACAGCAGATCCTATTTTGACAGATGTCAACGTTCATCCTGCGAAGCGTCATATCCGTATTAGTAAAGAAGGAGAATTACTTTCTTTGATAAAGGCAGCAATTAGAGAGGCAATTCAAGGAGTCACTATAATTCCTGACGCGGTAAAGAAAGAGAAGCCTGTTAAAAGAGACTCGCAACAGCAGACAATTTGGACACCTTCTTATCGTCGGCCGGAAGTAGCGGTTCCATTAGAAGGACAAGAAGTACAGTCTTCCATTGCGCCTGTGGAAGCGCCTATTAGAGAGCAAGCTACACCGGTCTTTCCAGAAGCTGTTTTTGAACCGCAAGAAGAACCCATGCCGCAAGAGCCTACTGTCTATGAGCAGCAACAGCAGGAAATGAATCATTTTCCTTCCATTGCACCGATCGGACAAGTTCATGGAACATATATAGTGGCGCAAAATGAAGACGGATTTTATTTGATCGATCAGCACGCTGCGCAAGAACGAATCAAATATGAATACTTCAAAGTGAAGCTTGGACAAGTGGATGCTGGTGAACGGCAGCAATTGCTCTTACCACTAGTTTTTCATTACTCAGCTGATGAGCAAGTAAAGATTGAAGAGTGTAAAGATGCACTGGAAGAAGTCGGTGTGTTTTTGGAAGCATTCGGTCCAGCGACGTATACCGTGAAAGAGTATCCTTCATGGTTCCCTGAAGGACAAGCTACCTCGA
Source organism: Sporosarcina sp. P29 (assembly GCF_002743265.1). Taxonomy (NCBI): domain Bacteria; kingdom Bacillati; phylum Bacillota; class Bacilli; order Caryophanales; family Caryophanaceae; genus Sporosarcina; species Sporosarcina sp. P29. Next base: position 258,956 of record NZ_PDYX01000003.1, read on the forward strand.
TCATAGAAGAAATGATTGAGCAAGTACTCGAGAAACGCAAAGTCGATGTCGAGAAACTGCGTGAGGAAAGTGCCATTATGATGAGTTGTAAAAAATCGATCAAAGCAAATTATTACTTAAGACAAGAAGACATGGAACAATTACTGACTGATCTAGGTGCATGTCATAATCCTTATACATGTCCGCATGGTCGTCCAGTATTGATCCATTTTACAACGTATGAATTAGAGAAAATGTTTAAACGAGTGATGTAACAGAGCACATCAGAGAGGAGCGATTTTATGTTTTCTACATTAGAAAGATCAAGCAGAATTCAGGACTTGAGAAACTTTTCATTCGATGTTTTAGTTGTCGGTGGAGGGATTACAGGTGCCGGAATCGCATTGGATGCGGCTGCAAGAGGATTTTCGGTTGCCCTAGTTGATATGCAAGATTTTGCGGCGGGAACATCTAGCCGTTCAACTAAACTGATACATGGCGGTTTACGCTATTTAAAACAACTAGAAGTGAAAATAGTGGCAGAAACGGGAAAAGAACGGGAAATTGTCTTCCGTAACTCTCGTAACATTACCAAATCAAGACCGATGCTATTGCCGATTTATCAAAAAGGAACGTATGGCAAGTATTCCACTTCTGTCGGGCTTCTCGCCTACGACCTACTGGCGGGTGTAAAGCCGGCAGAACGACGGGAAATGTTGACGAAAGAAGAAACAGCTGAACTTGAACCATTACTGAAAAAGGAACGCTTAAAAGGTGGCGGGTATTATGTGGAGTATCAAACCGATGATGCGCGCTTGACGATTGAAGTACTGAAGAAAGCGGCAGAAAAAGGCGCACTTTGCTTGAATTATATGAAGTGCGAACAATTCAACTTTGAGAAAGATCGAATCGTTGGAGCAGTATTAAGTGATCAACTAACCGGTGAACGATTTTCCGTAGGGGCTTCTATGGTGATCAACGCATCTGGTCCGTGGGTAGATGAGTTGCAGCAGAAAATTAGCAGCAAACATACGAAACAATTGCATATTACGAAAGGTGTCCATATCGTAGTAGATCAATCTATCTTCCCGTTGCAACAAGCAATCTATTTTGATAACTCGGATGGTCGTATGTTATTTGCTATTCCACGGGATAATAAAACGTATATAGGAACGACTGATACATTTTATACCGAGGATAAACAGCATCCTATAGCGACCGAAGAGGATATACATTATATTATCGATGCGGTTAGTGAGATATTCCCAAGCATTCATCTTCAACGTCAACATGTAGAATCTACGTGGGCAGGAATTCGTCCATTGATTGCACAAGAAGGTAAGGACGCCTCTGAAATCTCACGAAGAGATGAAGTGTGGGAAACAGTTCCTGGATTGCTGACGATTGCAGGAGGGAAGTTAACAGGCTACCGTCAGATGGCGGAAGTCGTAGTGGATCGAATTAGTGAACAGCTAGTAAAGCCATCTATCAAGCGATGTGAAACGAAGGATATCCCCGTTTCAGGAAGTGATTTCATAGACGATGAAGCGTTGAAGCAATTTATTGACCTACAAGCGGAAAGAGCACCTAAATTCGGCTTAACTCCACAGCAAGGAGCGCGTCTTGCTTCATTTTACGGAAGAAATAGTGATGAAGTTTTCCAATTAGCCCACTCGATTTCAGCAGAAGAGAACAATTTGCCGATAAGTTTACGCGCAGAGATCTTATATGGAATTCATCATGAAATGGTCACAACGCCAAGCGATTTCTTTATCCGCAGAAAAGGTGATTTATATTTCCAAATCGATGTTGTAGAAACATTAGCGACACAAGTAACCGACTATATGGCAAAGTTGTTGCAGTATACAGACAGTGAGAAAGCCACTCATGAAAACGATTTGCAAAATGCGATTGCGGAAGCGAAGGGAAGTGTAAGTTCATGACAGACCAATGGATAGCAATGCGTGACGGGACAAAAGTGTATGGGACAAGTTATACACCGGAGACTGAGCCGATTGGCCGTGTGCACATCATTCATGGATTAGCAGAACATAGCGGACGCTATAAAAGATTCGCACAGTACTTGCAGTCGCAAGGGTATGTCGTGACGTTGCATGACCAAAGGGGACACGGTAAGACAGCTATAGAAAATGGGCATGTTTACGGCTATATAGGTGAGTCTGCTACATTCGACCAATTGGTAGATGATGCATTCGAAGTGAATCAATGTTATCAACTACAATACCCGGAACTTCCCGTTGTACTACTCGGTCATAGCATGGGTTCATTCGTTGCTAGGCGCTATATCCAGCTTTATAGTCAGACGATTAGTCAAGTGATCTTATCGGGCACTGGTTCTAATTCTGAGTTCACTGCACATGCTGCGATTGCGTTGGCTGCGTATAGGGAAGATAAGTTCCCTAAAGAGCAACCGGATGTGTTTTTGAACAACTTGGTCTTCGGCAATTATTCGAAACAATTTCCTGATGAAGGTGAATTTGCTTGGCTATCGCGCGATGTAGAAAGCGTGGCTGATTACGAAGAGGATGAGGCATGTGGTTTCGTACCGACTGCTCAACTATTTCGTGTGTTGCTTGAAGGAATGAATTCAATGGAAGTGCCTGAATTTTTGTTGAATATTCCGAATGAACTACCGATTTTATTATTCTCAGGTACAGATGATTTAGTAGGAGACCGCGCTAAAGGTGTGTGGAAAGTAGCCAAACAATTCGACAAAGCGAAACAACAGCAAGTTACTGTTCAGCTCTATGAAGGCGGAAGGCACGAGATGCTTCAGGAAACCAACTACAAACAAGTGTATATGACTATCGTAGAATGGATGAAACGACATGAACTTACCCGTTGATGTACTAGCAGTAGTAGGACCGACTGCTTCAGGGAAAACAGCGCTTAGCATAGCCCTGGCAAAATTGTTTAATGGAGAAATCATTAATGGAGATGCTATGCAAGTATATAAAGAATTGGATATCGGCACAGCAAAGATTCATCGTTCTGAAATGCAAGGAATTCCACACCATTTCTTTGATGTAAAAGAACCAACAGAATCGTTTTCCGTAGCGGAATATCAACTAGCGGTGAGACAATGGATAGCGGATATTCAATCTCGTGGAAAACTACCTATTATTGTTGGTGGCAGTGGAATGTATGTTCAGTCCGTTTTGTTTGATTATCGATTTACAGAACAAGCCGCCGACCCTGAAGTGCGAGCGCGCATAGAACGGGAACTTGAACTAGAAGGCGCAGATGTCTTGCACGCGAAACTTGCAGAATTAGATGCGAAAAGTGCGGAGAAAATCCATCCGAATAATCATAGACGTCTAGTGCGTGCGCTAGAGATCCTTGAAGTGACGGGTCAAACAAAGCAAGACCATGAACAGCAACAAGGAAATCAGCCGATGTATCATTCTGTAATTATTGGTCTGGATCTTCCCCGTGAACTACTCTATGAACGAATCGATATGCGTGTGGAACAAATGGTTCAAGCGGGTTTGTTTACAGAAGTACAGCAACTCTGGAATAAAGGGATTCGGCACACTCAATCTGTACAAGCGATAGGTTATAAAGAACTGATTTCCTATTTTGACGGACAATTAACAAAAGAGCAGGCAATAGAAGCGGTAATGAAAAACACACGTAATTATGCAAAAAGGCAGCTGACCTACTTTCGTAATAAATTGCCTGTCCAGTGGGTAGATGCTAATCAGTCGGGGGAAGAAGTTTTTCAAACAACCTGTAAGATAATAAAGGATTTTCAGAAGTGAGTATGGAATAACTAAATAACAGGGACGAGGAGGCAATCGAATGGCACAAGGAAATATGCAAGATACGTTTTTGAATTCTTTACGGAAGAACAACACATTCGTGACAATCTTTTTACTAAATGGTTTTCAACTAAAGGGTCTAATCAAGTCGTATGATAATTATACGGTTCTATTGGAAACAGACGGTAAGCAACAGCTTATTTATAAGCATGCGATTTCTACGTATGCCCCTGCAAAACCAGTTATTTTAAAAGACGAACTATAAACAGGCGCTTGCCTGTTTTTTTGTTGTCTTTCATTTGGTATATACACTTCATCTGGTAAAATAGAATATGACAAAATGAAATGAGGTACTACACATGCAAATAACACCCATAAATGATGAATTACTGATTAAATCACAAGAAGCGGAGGAACTAATTGCTCCGTACGTGAAGACAGTAGAAGAAATTGCGTTTTTTAACCAAAGAAAAGTCTTACAAGCATTCAAAAAAAATCAGGTAAGCGACTTTCATTTATCCGGCTCTACAGGTTATGGTTATGATGACAGTGGCCGTGATGTATTGGAACAAGTATACTCAGATGTATTCGGAGCGGAAGACTGTCTTGTCAGAAATCAAATTATCTCAGGCACGCATGCCATTACAATTAGCTTGTTTGGGATATTGCGTCCGGGTGATGAACTTCTTTATATTACGGGTAAACCATACGATACGTTGGAGTCTATCATTTCCGGCAATGGCAAAGATACGGGTTCACTAGAGGACTTTCACATTTCTTATCAGCATATTGATTTGAAAGAGGATGGCTCTGTTGATTATGAGAAAGCCAAAGTGACGATTTCATCGAAGACGAAAGTCGTAGCAATCCAACGTTCGAAAGGTTATTCAAGCAATCCATCATTCAGAATCCATGAAATTGAAGCGATTATTAAGGAAATCCGTAAAATCAAAGAAGATGTCGTGATATTTGTAGATAATTGCTATGGAGAATTTGTGGAAATGAAAGAGCCCGTAGAAGTTGGAGCAGATCTGATGGCAGGATCGCTCATCAAAAATCCAGGCGGCGGACTTGCCAGAACAGGTGGATACATAGCAGGTAAGAAAGACTTGGTTGAGAAGTGTGCATATCGAATGACTTCTCCAGGCCTTGGAGCTGAGGCAGGAGCCTCACTAGATACGTTACTTGAGATGTACCAAGGATTCTTCTTAGCCCCACACGTAGTAAGTCAAGCGGTCAAAGGCGCGCTATTCACATCGGCATTTTTCGGTAGCTTTGGTATGGATACCACACCGCATTACAGTGAGCTTCGAACGGATTTAATCCAATCAGTGAATTTTTTAAACGCCGAACAAATGATTGCATTCTGTCAGATGATCCAGCAAAACTCACCAATTAATGCTCAATATGCACCGGAGCCATCCTATATGCCCGGTTATGCCGATGACGTCATAATGGCAGCGGGTACGTTTATTCAAGGCTCCAGTATCGAATTGACAGCTGACGGCCCAATTAGACCACCCTACACAGCATATATTCAAGGTGGATTGACCTATGAGCATGTAAAATCCGCAGTACTAGATTCTATGGAACAATTGCTTGAAAAGAAGTTGGTATAAAAAAAGTGTATCGAGAACCTATTAAGGTTTCTCGATACACTTTTTTGTTGATTAATGAATCATACGGAAAACACCAATCACTTTTCCTAAAATAGAAACTTGATCTACAATGATTGGCTCCATAGAGGAGTTTTCTGGTTGGAGTCGGAAATAGTCTTTCTCTTTAAAGAAACGTTTAACTGTCGCTTCGTCTTCTTCTGTCATAGCTACAACGATTTCACCATTACTTGCGGAGTGGGTTTGTCTGACAATCACACGGTCTCCGTTTAAGATGCCAGCTTCAATCATACTATCTCCTACAATCTCTAACATGAAGATTTCATCCTCTGATGAACCGAATGTATCCGGCAATGGGAAGTACTCTTCGATATTTTCAATTGTCGTAATTGGATTACCAGCTGTAACTTTACCAATCAATGGCACATGCATAACGCCACTCTTTAACTCGTCCAGTCCTTCAGGATCCAAAATTTCAATGGCACGAGGTTTTGTCGGATCCCGGCGTATAAAACCTTTACTTTCGAGCCGTGATAAGTGACCGTGAACCGTGGAACTTGATGCAAGACCGACAGCTTCCCCAATTTCACGAACGGAAGGGGGGTAACCTTTTAAACGCACTTCATCTTTTATGAAAGCAAGTATTTCTTCTTGTCTCTTTGATATTTTCTTCAACAGATTCACCTCTTCTACTAGTTTGCGAGCAATGGAATACTGAACCACTATTTTGAATATAGTATAACATGTGTTCGATTAGTAATCAAACAAAGGTTCTAATTTTGCTTGACATGGAATCATATGTTCTCTTATAATTAAGAACAGGTATTCCGAACGTGCATTCTAAATGCGCAAATTAGAGGAGGAGTTATTATGGAATTTGTTAAAGAATTTATTAAAAACAATTATTATTTCGCTGTATTATTAATAGTATGTGTGTCATTTGCCTGGGTTCAATTCGATAAAATAGCCGTGGAAGATCACTATATGGAAATCGTTGTTAATGAAGGAGATACACTATGGCAACTGGCTTCTAACTACTCAGAAGATATACCAACCACTCATTGGATCGAACAGGTACGTTCATTAAATGAATTGCCTACCGATCAAATCGTTTCAGGTGAATTACTGCGTGTGCCTGTTAAAATTAATAAACAAACAGATATCCGGGTGGCTGAAATAGGAGTGGGAACTAAATGACAGAAAAGACGTGTGTAATATACTGCCGAGTGAGTACAGAAAAAGAAACACAAGAGCAGTCTATTGTAAGGCAGCAGGAAGAACTAGAAAAGTTAGCTACTGAGTTATCCTATGATTGTGTTGGAATTTACACAGATCGGCAGAGTGGGTATGATATGGATCGTGAAGGCCTTCTATCCATGTTGGATCAAATCCAAAATGGTTTAGTGGATGCAGTATTCATTCAAGATGAGACACGATTAGGTCGAGGGAATGCAAGGGTCGCGATATTGCATGTAATTGCAAAAAGTGAAACGGCTGTGATTACCAATCATTCAAACGGTACAATAGAACTGAATGAAATGGATTCCATGTTACTAGAAATTCTCGCAATCGTAGAGGAATATCAACGTAAACTACATAATGCAAAAATACGTAGAGGGATGAAGCGTGCTGTTGACAGAGGCTATGATCCATCAAAGAATCTGCGGAATATTGATCAGGGACCGGGGCGTGAAAGACTTGAACTACCAATAGAAGAAATTGTCTCGCTTCGCAACAAAGGTCTCACATACGAAGAAATTGCAACGGTATTGAATGGACTTGGCCATGCTGTCAGTAAAGCGACGGTTCATAGAAGATATAAAGAGTTTATTGCACAAGAACACTAATAGGTTGCACTTTTCCTTCAGGTTGTTTACATTTTATTAAACGACTAACTTATGGAGGGTTTTAAAGATGCTATCAGAAAAGAAAATAAAACGTATTAATGAATTGGCGAATAAAAAGAAAACAACAGGATTATCGATCGAGGAGGCAAAAGAACAGACGCGGTTGAGAAAGGAATACTTGGAATCATTCCGTTCAAGCATGCGTGAAACAATCGAATCGGTCAAAGTAGTAGATCCTGAAGGAAATGATGTAACACCTGAAAAAGTTAAACTAGCGCGAGCGAATCAAAAGCCGCTAAATTGATGATAGGTAAAGGATTAACATTGTAATTAACTCTAGAATTGACTACACTAGAGAAGGAATATGTACTATAAAACACTCATATGAGACAGGACGGAAAGGATGTACAGCATGACCGAAAAAATCGATCAACTGGCAATAACGACAATCCGAACATTATCAATCGATGCAATTGAAAAAGCAAATTCTGGTCACCCGGGATTACCGATGGGCGCAGCACCGATGGCGTATACACTATGGACACAACATTTACACCATAATCCATCAAACCCACAATGGTTCAATCGTGACCGTTTTGTACTTTCAGCAGGACACGGCTCCATGTTACTTTACAGCTTGTTGCACTTAAGTGGCTACGGTTTGACTATTGATGACTTAAAGAACTTCAGACAATGGGATTCAAAGACACCTGGACATCCGGAGTATGGACACACTGCAGGAGTTGAAGCGACAACAGGACCACTTGGACAAGGGATTGGTATGTCCGTTGGTATGGCAATGGCTGAAAAACATCTTGCGGCAACGTATAACAAGCCCGGTTTCGATATTGTCGATCACTACACATATGCACTTTGCGGTGATGGAGATTTGATGGAAGGTGTGGCGGCAGAAGCAATTTCTATGGCAGGCCACCTTCAATTGAATAAACTGATCGTGCTATATGATAGTAACGATATTTCTTTAGATGGCGATTTAGATATGTCGTTCTCTGAAAACATTAGAAAACGCTTTGAATCATATGGCTGGAACTATGCACGCGTAGAAGATGGCAATGATACAAAATCTGTTTCAGATGCAATTGAAAAAGCAAAAGGCAATACAGGAGGACCGACAATCATTGAAGTGAAAACTGTCATTGGTTACGGATCACCAAATAAGTCTGGTAAAGCAGATGCACACGGTGCACCGTTAGGTGAAGATGAAATGGCGCTTACGAAAGAGTATTACAAGTGGACATTTGAAGAAGACTTCTACGTTCCAGAAGAAGTTTATGACCGTTTTAATTCAGCAACAGATCAACTGGGTGTTCAATCAGAGAATCAATGGAATGAACTATTCGCAAGCTACGAAAACGAACATAAAGAATTGGCAACACAGTTTAAATTAGCGATGGCAAACGAACTTCCAACTGATTTAAAAGAACAAATGCCAGTTTATGAAGCAGGTGCTTCTGTAGCGACTCGTTCAGCATCTGGTGAGTCAATCAATGCATTAGCGAAAGCAGTTCCGGCATTATTTGGTGGTAGCGCGGACCTTGCGGGTTCAAACAAGACAACGATTAAAAATGCAGGTGATTTCACTGCAGACGACTATGCGGGCCGTAATATATGGTTTGGTGTTCGTGAATTCGCTATGGGGACTGCTCTAAACGGCATGACTCTTCACGGCGGAGTGAAAGTATTTGGTGGAACATTCTTCGTGTTTAGTGATTATGTACGTCCTGCTATTCGATTGTCTGCATTAATGGGCTTACCCGTAACATATGTATTCACACATGATAGCGTAGCGGTCGGAGAAGACGGACCTACTCATGAACCAGTTGAGCAATTGGCTTCATTACGTGCAATGCCTGGATTGTCTATCATCCGTCCTGCTGACGGAAATGAAACATCTGCAGCATGGCATATAGCTGCTACTTCAAAAGACACACCAACTGTCTTAGTCTTGTCTAGACAAAACCTTGAAGTATTGCCTAAATCACAAGAACTAGCGATGGAATATGTACCAAAAGGTGCGTATGTCATATCACCTGCTTCTAAAGAGCAAGCAGATGGTTTACTGCTTGCAAGCGGCTCGGAAGTAAGTCTTGCAGTTGAAGCGCAGAAAGCTCTTAAAGAACAAGGTATCGACGTCGCTGTCGTCTCCATGCCTTCATGGGATCTATTTGAGAAACAGGATCAAGCGTACAAAGATTCTGTTCTTCCAAAGAACATCAAGAAGAGAGTAGCGATTGAGATGGGAGCTTCCCTTGGCTGGCATAAATACTCAGGCGATGAAGGAACTGTCATGGCAATTGATACATTTGGTGCAAGTGCGCCAGGCGACTTAGTCATTGAAAAGTATGGCTTTACTGTAGAAAATGTTGTAAGAGAAATGACAAATCTATTAAATAACTAAGCATACGCAACACACGGCTCTTTCTATCAAAGAGCCGTGTGTTTTTTTGCGCAGCTTTACGACAATAATAGTGATGAAGTTTTCCGCAAACTGACACGATTTACTGAGGACAAGTTCTATGATAGACAGTAGGAGGTGTTCGTTATGAGGAAGTATGAAATTTTCAAGATCAAGTCAGCGTATCAGTCCTTCATAATGGGACGTGAACGATTATTATTTGAGCTGCTAACAGTAGGTCCTTCTACGAATTATCAAGAAATTGAATATTTATGTGATCGGTTAAATCAAAGAGAACTAGATACTATTATTCAGAATAACTTGGCAAAAAGTTTTGATGAATTGGATTCATATCATAATGAATATCGATTGACACACTTAATCAAGGGAGAAGTATTCATCAAAATGGGTACGCACAGTATACAGGTGTATTGCCAAGGGTCACGCATGTTGGATTTAGATTTATTTGTAGCACTATCCACTTCAACTGATCGTTTTTTTGCGGTGATGAATGAACAGCAAGAATGCGGCTGGCTCAAACCACTTAAACACTCTGAACGCATGATACTAGAAAATTCGATGATGTAAAAACTTCCGCACAATTTGCGTACAGTCATTGCTATTCACTGCTGCTATGTTGTATAATCCTTCTTGGTAGTATGTAATCGAACTATTTTTATGAGGGGGGTTTGGCAGTAATGACTTTATGGATAGCAATTTTATTGATCGTCGTCGCTTTGATCGGCGGAGTAGCTCTCGGCTTTTTCATAGCACGTAAATATATGATGAATTATTTGAAGGACAATCCGCCAATTAATGAACAAATGTTACGTATGATGATGATGCAAATGGGACAGAAACCTTCACAAAAGAAAATTAACCAAATGATGGCTCAGATGAGCAAGGTTCAAGACAAGCCAGCTAAAAAAAAATAAGTAAAACTCCGTGAATAGCAGAATTGCTAACACGGAGCTTTTTTATTTTCTATTGTATAGCATTATCAAGAATATAAACGAAAACGACTGAGGAATGTTTGAACCGTTTGCAGATATTCATCTGGATTGTCATTATATGATTTAGCGTGAGCACCTTTTGCGAAAAGCTTCATCATTTTATCGCCTTCTTTTAATTCGTATAACTCTTCCGTCATTTGAGGCAAAATGAATGTGTCTTCCATGCTATGAATGAATAATACGGGTTTATCAATAAACTTCATCACTTCGCGGGGGGAAACAGCTGCAGAAGTATAACCATCACGAATCTTCAAAAACAAATTGGCGATTCGCAAGCTCATTGAGGTCTTAAAAGGCATCTCTGTACGAATGATATGCAATAGTTGCTCTGAGAAATCAGAAAATGGACAATCAGATATATAGAAATCCGCCTCATCTTCATACGTACCTGCGTACAACAGCGTAGTGGCAGCTCCCATAGATTCTCCATGGATGCCAATTAAAGCGCGCTTACCTACACGTTCACGAACAGCTGTCACAACTTCTTTTAAGTCTATTTTTTCATAAAATCCAAAACTTGTTGTTTTGCCGCCAGAATCGCCATGCCGCCGATGATCAAAAATAACAGAATTAAATCCTAAACGTTCAAACAGTCGTGCATATTTGATAGAATTCACTTTATTTTCTGTTACGCCATGACAAATGACAACCGTTCGTGTTGTATCTAAAGGTCGCAAGAAGATCGCGCGTAAGTTATAGCCGTTAGGTGAGGGAATCCAAATATCATCTTTTCTTATAGTTTCAAACCACTGACGATCAAAGCGTTTAGCAATCATTTCACGCTGCAAAATAACTTCTGAGTCTTTTGTTTTTAAATACATTAGACGATTAGTGAGAAGAATCCCGAAAATTGTAAGAAACGCTGTCATCACACTTGACGCTATACCGACAATATACACTACTCTACGTTTCACCAAAATCCTCCTTTCTATTTACTTCTTCGTTTATATAAGTTATACATCGCCGTTTCAATGGGACGTGACAGATAAGGTGCAACTTCATCTACTGCTGCACATATTTTATCCAGATCAATCCCTGTTTCTACATTGATTGACTGCAAAAGATATAACGCATCTTCCGTTGCGACATTACCTGTAGCGCCAGGTGCAAAAGGACAGCCACCAAGACCACCTGCAGATGTATCGAATCGATCAACACCTGCTTGTAAGGAGGCGTAAATATTAGCTAATCCTAATTTACGGGTATCATGGAAGTGTGCTGTAATTAAAATATTTGGAAACTGTTTTTTTAGTTCTCGAAACAAAGTATAGCTGGCTAAAGGGTTGGCCATACCGTCAGTATCTGCCACACTTAATTCATCTACACCCATATCGACAAACTTCTTGCAAAGTGCCAGAGTTTGTTCAAGTGGAATAAAACCTTCATACGGACAGTGAAATGCTGTTGAAATACAAGCTCTTACAAAACGCTGATCTATTTTGAGCTGATGGACAATAGGTCGCAACGTCTCCACGCTCTCCGTAGTGGAGCGATTGATATTATGTTGATTGAATGTATCACTCACGCCTACAAACACCGCCATGCTATCTGCACCAGCTTTGAGTGCATTCTCAACACCACGTGCGTTTGGCGTGAGAACAATCTGCCTGCCTTGTTTGCTAACTCGTGCCATAATCTCTTTGGAATCTGACATTTGTGGTACCCACTTTGGTGATACGAAAGAGGTAACTTCCATTTCATGTATACCTGCTTGCTGCAAAGAATGTATAAAAGCTAATTTTTGATCAGTAGGAATACTGTTTTTTTCATTTTGTAAGCCATCGCGCGGTCCAACCTCGATTAACGTTACGTTTTTTGGTAAGCTATACATAAACATCCCTCCCTCAATCTATTGTACGTAATTAAAGCGAATAAGGGCAATGTATAACCCTTGACAATTATCTGGATAATTTCAATAAGATGTATCTCAATTATCAAATAGAAAGTAGTGTTTACTATGTCAAAAAAACAACGAAAAGCATCGACGAAACAAGAGAGCAAAATCGTAGATGAGTCTGCAACTTCACTTTCAGATTTAATGAGCGATGATATGTTAGCTAAATTAAAAGGAATGAAGCAGGAAATGAAAGTAGAAGAAGAATTAAAATTGGAACAGGAAAAAGAAATACGTATTCAAGAGCGCAAAGAACGTGAGAAAAATAAAAGTTTTGAAGAATTACTAGAGGAATATGGATATGATGGAACCAAGTATTAAAAGTACTACTTAAATAGATGTGGGAATAGCTGTACTAGTAAAATGATTACTATATTAAAAGCCTTTTGCAAAGGAGAGGGAATAATGAAGTTTTTGTATATTACGTATTGTGATAAACTAAATACTCAAAAAGAACCTACATCCCAAAATCTTTTGAAGCGCGTTCATTCAGCTCCAATTGAGCATCCAATTGTTCATTGGGTGCAAAGAAATTTAGAAACTATTGAGAAAACAGGGCCTATTATATATTATGATTTTCCTGAAAAAAAGGTAGAGAGTTTTTATAATATGTTATTAGATGCACATGCGGAAAAAAACAATGATTCTCCAAGACCTTGGAAGTTCTTGCCCATCCCTTCGGAAGAACAGTATGTATATCCGATTGCGCAATATGACAAAGAATATGGCATCACGTATTATGAATCTATATACAAATATATAACGGTTCTTGGGGTCATATTAAATATCTTTGACTTTGAAGCGAATCAATTAATTATACACATTCAATAAGATCGAAGAACGTATCCAGGAGGATCTAAGATGAAACAGCTTGATGTAAGGCTTTATGAATATTTACTAGCAAAATTGCCGGAAATCACTACTTCTTGGCTAGCGATGAGAATAATAGAAAAAGATTCTATTTATTCGCTCAGCGCGCACCCAGAAATGGAAGAAACACTTCGTGAACAAAATAGATTAACGAATTTAACCATCATTAGTAGTTTACTTGATGATCCTGAAATCTTTGAAAAAAACAAAAAAAAATGGGCTGCCGTTGTCGCTCTAAGTAGAGTCAACAGCAATACCCCCATAGAAGAAGTTATAGAGGCGTTAAGTAAACTTCGTTTAACATACTGGCAAATAATAAATGATTTTAAGTTGGCCAATATAGACGACATTAAACTAGAAGATTATATGCGTTGGAGTGAAACGATCAATAGTGCATTTGATCAAATTTATATTAATTTCGCGGAAACCTATAATGAATATATCAACAGCAAGTTTGATATCCAACAAAGCTTAATTAATGAGTTAAGCTCACCCATCATTAAAATTACCGATAAAATTGGTGTAGTACCGCTAATTGGTGATATGGATGAGCTGCGTGCACGTATTATGTTGGAAAGTATTCCGGAGAGAAGTTTAGAGTCTGACATTGAACATTTATTCATTGACTTATCGGGAGTGACCGTAATTGATACACTGGTAGCTCAGAAGATTTTTCAAGTTACAAAAGTGTTATCTCTATTAGGAACAAGATGCACCATTACAGGTATCTTACCGGCAATTGCCCAAGCGTCGACAGAGCTTGGTTTAGATTTTACGAATATCCAAACATTTAGTTCTTTGCAATTAGCTTTCTCAAAAGAATTTATTATTGTAGAACAGTAAAAAGCCAAGTCACTTATGAGTGACTTGGCTTTTAGATTTCACTTATTTTTTTCTTGGAAATCAAGCATGAATTGCTGTAACGCCTGACATGCTTCAAATGGTACTGCGTTGTATGCAGACGCACGACATCCGCCTACAGAACGGTGACCATTTAGCCCGACGAATCCTGCCTCTTTAGCTTCTTGTAAGAATTGTTTTTCCAACTCTTCATCCGCTACACGGAACGTGATGTTCATCAATGAGCGACTTTCTATTTCAGCATGTCCTGTATAGAAACCATTACTGTTGTCGATTACCTCATAGATCAAGTTCGCTTTTTCTTCATTGCGCTTTGCGATTTTTTCCAAGCCGCCTTGTTGTTGCATCCAACCAAGCACTTCACCCAACATGTAAATACCAAATGACGGAGGAGTGTTATATAAAGAGTTGCTAGACGAATGTGTACTATATTTCAAAATAGCTGGAATCGCGCTATTCGCATTATCTAACAAGTCTTTGCGGATAATCGCAACTGTAACACCTGAAGGTCCAAGGTTTTTTTGAGCACCAGCATAAATCATTCCGAATTTACTAACGTCTAATGGTCTTGACAGAATATCACTGGACATATCAGCAATCAACGGAACATTGCCAGTGACAGGGAACTCGTGGAATTGTGTACCGAAGATTGTGTTGTTTGATGTAATATGCACGTACGCATCCGTTTCTTCAAATGTAATTTCTTCTGAAGATGGAACGCGATTATAATTTGCATTTTTTGTAGAAGCAGCTTCATATACTTCACCGATTGTCCCTGCTTCTTTAAGTGCTTTGTCTGACCATGCGCCTGACATAATATAGCTTGCTTTTTTTCCTTTTGCTAAGAAGTTCATCGGTACCATTGCAAATTGTAGACTAGCTCCACCTTGCAAGAATAGTACTTCATAGTTTTCAGGAATTGTGAATAAAGAACGTAAGCGTTCAATTGCTTGATTATGTACTTGTTCATAAGTAGCACTGCGGTGACTCATTTCCATAATAGACATTCCTGATTCTTTAAAATTCACTAGTTCAGCTTGTGCTTTTTCAAGAACTTCTCGTGGGAGAGCGGATGGACCCGCGTTAAAATTATAGACAGACTTTTGATTACTCAACAAACTCACTCCTTCATTAGTTTACAACCCTAAAGTAAAGTATATATGAAAAATCATACATGGGGAATAGCTATCTGCCAATTCGCAATAAATTATTCAACTCAATAAGATGCTCGTCTTGTTTGTTTTGTTGGGGAAATGGGTAAATTGTAATCAAGTAGCATCTACATAATGATGTAAAATTCAGCTCACATAAAGCCGAAACGGGGGAGACAGAATGAAAACAGGTGGACGTAGAAAAAGTTCAAATGTTGAGGATCGAAGAGGGAAGAGTGGTGGAGGCGGAGGTGCGATCGCATTAGGTGGTGGCGGTCTTGGGATTGTCGGTATTATATTGTTTCTTATATTAGGTGGAAACCCAACTGATTTATTAGATAGTAGTTCAGCTGTACCTGATCAACCGTACGTGGAAACCGAACAAGATAAAGAATTGGCAGATTTTGTATCGGTTGTACTCGCGGATACAGAAGACATTTGGTCGGAGTTATTCGCTCAACAAGGAATTCAGTATGAAAACCCTACACTAGTTCTATATTCAGGACAAGTGGATACAGCTTGTGGATATGGAAGTGCAGCTGCAGGACCGTTTTATTGTCCGGGTGATCAAAAATTGTATATTGATTTAGCATTTTATAATGAATTACAAAGTTCGTTTAAAGCACCTGGTGATTTTGCTATGGCCTATGTAGTAGCTCACGAAGTAGGACACCATGTGCAAACATTACTCGGAATTTCAGATCAAGTGATGCCGCTACGTCAAAAAATGAGCGAAGAAGAATTTAATAAATATTTAGTGAGATTTGAATTACAGGCAGATTATTTTGCGGGAGTCTGGGCGCATCATGCAAAGGGACGCGGATATTTGGAGCAAGGGGACTTGCAAGAAGCAATCACTGCTGCGGGTGCGGTTGGTGACGACACGATCCAAAAACGTGCAAGAGGGTACGTTGTTCCAGAAAGTTTCACACACGGTACAGCAAAACAACGAATTTATTGGTTTGAACATGGATTTGAATTAGGTACCATTGATGGTGGGGACACATTTAATCAAACCGAAAAATAAAAGTCGCGAAGGTCATTTTGTTTATCAAAGTGACGTTCGCGATTTTTTTATTTTGTTGCGGCTATGGCAGGCTCAGCTGGAATGATCCCTTCTTTTTCATTTCGTAGTCTTTTAATATCCACTCGTATGAGTAAGGAAATGACTAGAGCAACTGCGAATAAGCTAGCAAAGAACAGTAGGCTACTCTCGTAACTACCTGTCGTATCTTTCATCCAAGCGGCAAACATCGGCCCTGCCACACCAGCAGCAGACCATGCTGTCAAAATATAGCCGTGGATGGCTCCAAGTTGTTTCGTTCCGAATATATCACCAATATATGCCGGAATAGAAGCGAAACCTCCTCCATAGCACGTATAGATTACGGCTAGAATGACTTGGAAAATAATTGCGTTTGTGGTGAAGGGTAAAATAGCGAACAGAACAAGCTGAATGACAAAGAACGTAGTATACGTATTCGGACGTCCGATAAAATCCGAAATCGCAGCCCAGCCAAGTCTTCCGGCCCCGTTAAAAATGCCTAGCACACCAACTAATGCTGCTGCTTGAATAGTCGTCATGCCGATACTATCAATCGCCATTGGTTTGGCAGCGGATAGAATTGCAATACCACACGTGACATTAATAAATAACATTAGCCATAAATAATAAAAGCGTTTTGTTTTGACTGCTTGATTTGCTGTCAATTGAGCAAGATCTTCTTTAACTTCAGTTTTACCTGAACGAACTTTTTCAATGAATCCAGGCGGTGCCCATCCTTCTTCCGGCTTTTCTAGGTAAAGAGAAGAGAGCATCATGATAAGAAAATACGATACACCAAGAATATAAAAAGTGTTTTGTAAACCAACGTTGACAATCAAGTATTCCATGATAGGACTACTAATGGCTGCTGCGAATCCAAAGCCCATGATGGCGAGTCCCGTAGCTAGCCCTCTGCGGTCTGGGAACCATTTGACGAGCGTAGAAACAGGTGCAATATATCCTACACCTAAGCCAATTCCACCGAGCATACCGTAAAAGACATACAGCAAAGGTAATGAAGACATTCCTACTGCCAGTCCGGAACCTGTCACTCCGACCCCGAAGAACACAGCTGCAAGTAATCCTGCTTTTCTTGGACCATATTTCTCTACAAAGTGACCTAAAAAAGCAGCTGATAAACCAAGAAATAAAATGGCTATACTAAACGTTAGCTGTACTTGGCTTGTAGTCCATCCAAATTCTTCAATAAGTGGATTAGTGAAGTTACTCCAGGCATAAACAGATCCGATGGAAATGTGAATACCTACTGCAGATAACGCGATCAACCATCTGTTCTTTGTTTTTTTCATTTGTAGTCCTCCTTTTTAACAAAAAATTTCCACAGTTCTAATTCCAGTAAACAAACCTCTTAACTAGTCGGTGGAGTAAATGAATAGTCGACAGTCCACTAGTTCGCGAAGTGGAAATGAAAGGAAGATAATTAAACAATTACTGGAATGTAACTTAGGATTAAGGAGTATATTATTATCAATTCACAAGATTGTCAATATTACTTTTTCCTGTAGTCGGAAAAAGAGAATTGTCATCCATAACGATTCTTTCAGGATGTGTGTATACGTTAAAGGATCCTCCACGTATGAAACCGACCGTAGTTATTCCTAAATCGTCTGCTAAGCTCAAAGCTAATTCCGTAGGTGCAGATTTTGATAGGACAATTTCACAACCGATCTTGGCGACTTTAAGTAAAATTTCGGAGGAGATTCGTCCACTGAACACAATGATCTTATCTCGCACAGAGATATCGTTCTTTAGACAGTGCCCATAAATTTTATCTAACGCATTATGGCGGCCAATATCCATACGGGATAACAACAATTGATCAGGTACACATAAAGCTGCATTGTGAACACCGCCGGTATGTCGGAACATTTCTGCCTGATCTTCCATTTGATTCATCAAGGAAAATATTTGTACGGGTGTGAGTTTAACAGAGATACTGTCCATCTTTTTCGCTGTCAGTGCATCGTTGGCAAAGATAAATCCTTGTCTGCTCATGCCGCAACAAGATGTGATATACCTTTTATTTTGCAATTGTTCAAAGAATGGATAGGCCTTGTCGGTATCGACGTAAATAAAGCCATTTTCCAGATCAAGACGAATGTCCTTTACTTGTTCCCACTTCGGTACTATTCCTTCTGAAGCTAAGAAGCCTACTGTCATATCCTCGATATATTCTGGCGTACATACAATCGTCGCAAATTCCTTGTTGTTTAGTTTAATTGTGATTGCGTATTCAACTGCAACCGAATCTTCTTTTTCAAAGACTGTCCCATCCTGAAATCGAATAATGGATCGTTGTTGTTGCTGTTCCATAATTCTTCCTCCCTTTTAGTCAATCGATCGATCGAATAAAAATACTGAAACCGCAATATCATCATCAATTTTAAAATCGCTGAATAAATGCAGAAACTTCGCGTCGACTAATTGTTCCAATCCTTCTGGCGGCTCTTTTGCATAGACTGCCTGAATCATGCTAGTTCGCGCGCGGTGGACCATTTCTTTTCCCTCTGGCGTTCCTGCAATGAATTTCTCTGTAGGAGTCAAATTACCGTAGAGTGTAGAGACCACCATATTATCGATAAATATTGTATGAATTCGTTCGGGACCTTTGCCAAATAAGTCTTTTCGTAATTTACGGATGATATCATTAAATTCATGAATTTTCTTCATAGGACACTTCCTTGTAGTATTTACAGAATAGTCTAATTATTTGAGGGTAGCCATTGTATTATACGCTTTATTACTTTATACTAAATACATAACAGATGGAAATCTAGTATGTGATTGCTAGGAGTCCATCAACCTACATGTAATAGTAAGTATGGATTGGTTCTTTAGCAAGTCCTGTTAAGAAACTATTCCACCATAAAAAAATACCGTAATGACGGTTTTTTTATGGTGGATTTTTTATTTGAGAAGGAGGACGCCTGTATGTCAATTTCAATCAATGATAAGATTTTTAACTTCGAACCAGGGTCGACACTCATTCAAATTATCAATGCAAATAAGATTGAGCACCCACAAATATGTTATTTGCCAGAAGTCGATCCAATACAGACATGTGATACGTGTATTGTCGAAGTGAATGGTGAATTAACACGAGCTTGTTCAACACAAGCTGTCGACGGCATGGATGTTAAATTAGCGTCCCCGCGTGCAAAGGAAGCACAAACGGAAGCAATGGATCGGATTTTAGAGAACCATTTACTTTATTGTACCGTTTGCGATAACAACAATGGGAACTGTAAAGTACATAATACCGTGGCACTTATGGAAGTGGAAGAACAAAAATATCCATACGAGCCGAAATGCACGAAAGATGCAGTAGATTTCACTCATCCATTCTACCGTTACGATCCGAATCAATGTATCGCTTGCGGTCAGTGCGTGGAAGTGTGTCAAAACTTACAAGTGAATGAGACGCTTTCAATCGACTGGGAGCGTGATCGTCCAATTGTTCTATGGGATGGCGGAGCGAAGATTAATGATTCTTCTTGCGTAGGCTGTGGCCATTGTATTACGGTTTGTCCATGTAATGCCCTGATGGAAAAAACGATGCTTGGTGAAGCTGGATTTATGACTAAAATGAGTGACGAGCTGATGGAGCCTATGGTGGATTTGATCAAAGATGTAGAACCAGGTTACAGCAGTATCATGGCGATTTCCGATGTAGAATCGGCGATGAGAGAATCTACAATCAATAAAACGAAAACTGTCTGCACATTCTGTGGAGTAGGTTGTTCATTTGAAGTATGGACAAAAGATCGTACCATATTAAAAATCCAACCGGTTTCCGATGCACCTGTCAACCAGATTTCTACTTGTGTCAAAGGGAAATTTGGTTGGGACTTTGTGAATAGTGAAGAACGTATCACAACGCCTCTTATTCGTAAAGGTGACGACTTTGTTGAAGCGTCATGGGATGAAGCATTGGATTTAGTCGCAAAAAATCTAGGTGAAATCCGTGACGAGCATGGCAGAGACGGAATCGGCGTCATCTCCTCGTCAAAAATCACAAATGAAGAGAACTATGTCATTCAAAAATTCGCTCGACAAGTATTTGGTACAAATAACGTAGATAATTGTTCTCGTTACTGCCAGTCTCCCGCGACAGACGGATTATTCCGTACGGTAGGTATGGGTGGAGACGCTGGCACGATTAAAGATATTGCCGAAGCAGGCTTGGTCATCATTGTAGGTGCAAATCCCGCAGAAGGTCATCCAGTTCTTGCTACACGTGTAAAGCGAGCACACAAGCTACACGGTCAAAAGTTAATTGTAGCTGACCTCAGAAAGCATGAAATGGCTGAACGCGCAGATATCTTTATGACACCTCAGCAAGGAACTGATCAAGTATGGCTAATGGCAGTGACAAAATACTTAATCGACCAAGGCTGGCATGATCAGCAATTCATTGACGAAAATGTACTTCATTTTGAAGATTTTAATGAAGTGTTGGATCGCTATACGCTTGAATATGCAGAAAAAGTAACTGGCGTTTCAAAAGAAGTATTAATTCAAACAGCTGAAATGATCCGTGATGCAGATGGTACATGCATATTATGGGGAATGGGAGTTACACAAAATACAGGCGGTTCCGATACTTCAGCAGCAATTTCTAATCTATTGCTTGCATCAGGAAATTATCGTCGTCCAGGCGCAGGTGCTTATCCATTACGCGGACACAACAACGTACAAGGTGCCTGTGATATGGGGAGCTTGCCTGGTTGGTTGCCTGGCTATCAGCATATTACAGACGATGCAGCACGAGAGAAATTTGAACGTGCTTATGGTGTAGAGATAGAAAGTAAACC
Organism: Sporosarcina sp. P29; assembly: GCF_002743265.1. Lineage (NCBI taxonomy): Bacteria > Bacillati > Bacillota > Bacilli > Caryophanales > Caryophanaceae > Sporosarcina > Sporosarcina sp. P29. Next base: position 280,265 of record NZ_PDYX01000003.1, read on the forward strand.
AGGACTTGATAATATTCAAATGCTTCACTCGATTGATGAAGGTGTTATGAAGGGGATGTACATTGTAGGAGAAGATATGGCACTGGTGGATTCCAATGCAAACTATGTTCATGATGTACTGTCGAAGCTTGATTTCCTTGTTGTACAAGATATCTTCTTCTCACGCACAGCACAATACGCAGACGTCATTTTACCTGCAGTGCCATCACTTGAAAAAGACGGTACATTCACAAATACGGAGCGCCGTGTACAACGACTTTATAAAGCATTGCCGAATAAAGGTGACTCTCGCCAAGATTGGTGGATCATCCAAGAAGTGGCAAATCGCTTAGGTGCTAACTGGAATTACACACATCCAGGTGACATATTTGCTGAGATGACAAGTTTGAGTCCTATGTTCGGAGAAGCTTCTTACGAGATGTTAGAAGGTTGGGGGAGTTTCCTTTGGGGAAGTCTAGAAGGGAAGAACACGCCACTTCTATATACAGATGGATTTAATTTCCCAGACAAGAAAGCACGCTTTGCATTATCGGATTGGATTGAACCAGTAAAGTTCCCTGATGAATTTGATCTTCATATTAACAATGGCCGTATGCTCGAACATTTCCATGAAGGAAATATGACGAATAAATCTGAAGGTATCCAAGAGAAAGTTCCTAATATATTTGTTGAGATTTCACCTGAATTGGCAAAAGAGCGTGGAGTAGTCACAGGTACTTATGTAAGACTTATTTCTCCGTATGGAGCAGTGAAACTACCTGCATTGGTAACAGATAGGGTACGGAAAAATGAATTATTCTTACCGATGAATTCTGTTGATAAGGAATCTGCCATCAACTTCCTAACCGGACCTGCGACTGATGAACGAACGAATACACCCGCTTACAAGCAGACAAAAGTTCGCATGGAAGTGCTCGCGAAGCAAGGAGACAATCCACTACCTAAGAGCAACCACCGTGATAAGAAACGCCATCCTCAAAATGGTGTAGAAGTAGAGCGGAAATGGAATCGACCAGGATATGTCCAATTAACAGATCAATAACTAGTGAGGTGAATATCAATGGCGGCACCCATAACTTCTATTAAAAGAACAGAACGATCCGAATTGGAAATACAGCAGGATAAGTTGGCGGAACTACAGAAACAAATTGCTGAACAGGAAGAGTCTTTGCAGAAAATCATGGAGATCACAGGTGAATTGCATAAGATTGGCGCACTAGACGCATTACAAGCCATGCTTCATTCAAAAGAAAAGATTACCGGCATAGCGTTAGGTCAAGTATCCAGAGAACCTGTCACCAACCTGCTCAATAATTTGATGGCAGGAGCTGGAATTCTAACTGCATTAGACCCAGCCACCATTCAGCAACTCTCAAAAAGTGTCCAAAAAGGATTGTCGGAAGCAGAGCAAGGGAATGATGAAGGTCAGAAAACAGGCGTTCTTCAACTGATGAAAGCTATCAATGATCCTGATATCAATCGTGCGTTAACTTTCGGTATGAACTTCTTAAAAGGGATGGGGAGAGGTTTAGAAAAACCTGCTGAGTAAGATTTTTGCGAAAAACATCACTTTGCTTCATACTGTATGAGAAGCGTTTACACGTTCCCTAGCCTTACTGGCTGGGGAACTTATTCATTACGTAACATTATTTGTAGGAGATGAAAATATGTCGGCCCAAAGTAAAATTGCAACACATTTACAAGAACAATCTACAGCACAGAAAAACATCGGAAGACTGCTTGTGAAATGCTCAGATAAACCGGGAATTGTATCTGCAGTCTCCGCATTTTTGCTACAATATGAAGCAAATATCGTAGAATCCAGCCAATATTCAACTGATCCAGAAGGTGGCATGTTCTATTTACGTATCGCATTCCATTTAGACAATCTAATGGAGAAAAAAGAAGAAATGGAAGAACATTTTAATGACATTGCGAACCAATATGAAATGGACTATCACTTTTCGTACGCCGTAGAACTAAAACGAACGGCGATCTTTGTTTCCAAAGAACCGTATTGCTTAATGGAATTGCTATGGGAATGGCAGAATGGTGATTTAAATACTGACATCGTTGTGGTTATCAGTAACCATGAAGATGCTCGCGGAATGGTCGAAGCACTTGGTATTCCTTTCTACTACATTCCGGCGAACAAAGATATACGCCAAGAAGTAGAGAAACAGCAAGTGAAGTTAATGGAAGAATACGATGTGGACGTACTCGTGTTAGCACGTTATATGCAAATACTAACACCTGAATTCGTTAGTCACTTCCCGAATCAAATTATCAATATTCATCATTCGTTCTTGCCGGCCTTCATCGGTGCGCGTCCTTACGAAAGAGCTTTTGGACGTGGTGTAAAACTGATTGGTGCAACGTCACACTATGTAACGAACGATTTAGATGAAGGTCCAATCATTGAACAGGACATCGAGCGCGTAGATCACCGTGATGATATTGTTCAATTGAAGAAGATTGGACGCACTATCGAGCGACGTGTTCTTGCACGTGCAGTGAAGTGGCATCTTGAAGATCGAGTGATTGTAGAGAATAATAAAACCATTGTCTTCCATTAAGAGACACGAAACCGCCGCTCAAATGAGTGGCGGTTTTTTTAATGTATAGGTGACTTGAAGGTCGCTCCATGTGTTTCTTGTGTGTTCATGATGGTCAAGAACGCAGAAGGGTCTATGTCGGTAGTGATTTGCTTTAGCTTTGAAATTTCTAGTCTTGTCACGACTACATAGATGACGTCTTTTTCGTTATCCGAATAGCCACCCCGACCGTGCAACATTGTAATGCTGCGGCCGAGTCGTAGACGAATCGCTTCACCCAGCTCTTCATATTCATCGGAGATAATAAAGACGGCCTTGGTCTCGTCTAGGCCTTGAATCACAATGTCGATCGCTTTTGAGGCTATATAGTATGTAATGATCGAGTACATCGCTTTTTCGGGTCCGAGTACAAAGCCTGCCCATCCGAAAATGAAGAGGTTGAAGAACATTACGAATTCTCCGACACTGTACGGGATTTTCTTTGTAAGTAAAATGCCGAGAATCTCCGTCCCGTCTAGCGCCCCGCCATTACGTATGATGGTTCCAACACCTGCGCCAAGCAACAATCCTCCAAAGACTGTAGCGAGTAACGAATCTGTAACGAATGGACCTAGTTTTTTTAGTGGAAATTCTACAATCGCAAGCAAAGCAATCGCATAGGAAGAGGAGAAGAAAAAGTTCTTGCCGATATGTTTATAGCCGAAGAACAAGAAGGGCAAATTTAAGATCAAAATCAAAATCCCAAAAGGTACTCCAGAAATGAAATTCAATATAAGTGCGATCCCGATAATACCCCCGTCAATTACGGAATTAGGGATTAAAAATAAATCTAAAGCAACTGCTGTAATTACAACACCAATAGAAATGAATAAATAGCGTCTAAGTAAATGCCCCACGGTTTCTTTTTTATGCTGTTTGCTCATAAAACTCCCCTTTTTTCAAACGTATTTATTCTATCTTAACGGAATTTTTAAAAAGAAAGTAGTGAAAATCTAAGGTTGTCAATTTTTCTTCCGAAGGACATGATGAATCTTTTACTCTTTCAGAACATAAGATGATACATCATAGCCTAATTGGAGGAGATATGTTGGATATCATTCGTCAGTTGCATAACTATCGCAAAGAAGAAAATCAGTTGAAGTGGGAAGGTACATTTTTGGAGTATCTAGAATTAATTAAAGAGCGTAAAGAAGTGGCACAGACTGCACATTCCCGTATTTATGAAATGATTAAAAGCGCAGGAATTGAAAAGAAAGACGGTAAGAAGATTTATAATTTCTTTGATGAAGAGTTATATGGTCTGGAAGAGTCTATCGAACGTTTAGTGGAAGAATATTTTCATCCGGCAGCCAAGCGTTTAGATGTAAAGAAGCGCGTACTGTTACTGATGGGACCTGTTAGTGGTGGTAAATCTACTATCGTTACGATGTTGAAACGTGGGCTAGAAGCGTATTCCCGCACGGATGAAGGAGCGGTGTATGCGATCAAAGGATGTCCGATGCATGAAGACCCATTGCACTTGATTCCGGAATCATTGAGGAAGTCATTCTTTGAAGAGTATGGCATAAGAATCGAAGGTAGTTTATCGCCTTTAAATCAGTTGCGTCTTGAAGAAGAATTCGGAGGTAAAATTGAAAATGTTGTAGTGGAACGCATTCTGTTCTCAGAAGACCGTCGTGTCGGGATTGGAACATTCACACCATCCGATCCGAAGTCACAGGACATCGCTGACTTAACTGGAAGTATAGACTTCTCCACTATTGCTGAATATGGTTCAGAGTCGGATCCACGTGCATACCGATTTGATGGAGAATTGAATAAAGCGAATCGGGGCATGATGGAGTTCCAAGAAATGCTGAAGCTCGATGAAAAGTTTCTTTGGCATTTATTGTCTTTAACACAGGAAGGAAATTTTAAAGCAGGAAGATTTGCATTGATTAGTGCAGATGAACTAATCGTTGCGCATACGAATGAAACGGAATATCGTTCATTCATTAGTAATAAAAAGAACGAAGCGCTTCACTCAAGATTGATTGTCATACCAGTTCCATACAATCTAAAAGTAAGTGCGGAAGAAAAGATTTATGAAAAAATGATTCGTGACAGTGATATGGCTCACGTCCACATTGCGCCGCATGCATTGCGAGTGGCTGCTATTTTTTCTGTTTTGACACGTTTGAAAGCATCCAAGAAACAAGGCATCGATCGCTTGAAGAAATTGCGCTTGTATGATGGTCAGAATGTCGAAGGTTTCAACGATGCAGATGCGGAAGAACTGAAGAACGAATTTATAGATGAAGGAATGGACGGAATCGATCCACGCTACGTCATCAACCGTATTTCTTCTGCAATTATCCGAAAAGAAGTACCAAGCATCAATGCACTAGATGTATTGCGTTCATTAAAAGACGGCTTCGATCAACACGCTTCCATTTCTAGTGAAGACCGTGACACGTATATGAACTATATTTCAATGGCGCGTAAAGAGTATGATGAAATTGCGAAAAAAGAAGTCCAGAAAGCTTTTGTCTATTCTTACGAAGAGTCTGCCAAAACATTAATGGATAATTACTTGGATAACGTTGAAGCATACTGTAATAAAAACAAACTACGTGACGCACTTACTGGGGAAGAAATCAATCCCGATGAAAAGCTAATGCGTTCGCTGGAAGAACAAATAGGAATTTCCGAGAATGCGAAAAAAGCATTCCGAGAAGAAATTCTGATTCGCATCTCGGCATATGCAAGAAAACACCAGCGCTTCGACTATCGCTCTCATGACCGTTTACGTGAAGCGATTCAGAAAAAACTTTTCACCGATCTAAAAGACGTCGTGAAGATCACCACAACTTCTACAACGCCTGACGAGACACAACTGAAGAAAATGAACGAAGTCGTAGCACGCCTAGTAGACGAACATGGCTACAACTCTATCTCAGCAAACGACCTACTGCGTTACGTAGGCAGTTTGTTAAATCGATAAATTGGATGAGTACTGTGAATTGAATTGGCGTAATGATGGGATTGCAACTCGGGTTTAAGTTCGCACTCCGCAGAGCAAATCACGGTTCCAGAACTAATAGAAGCCTATACAAATCAAAACCAAGAGACCTCAAATCATGAGGTCTCTTTTTAGTTTTGTTGCTGTTTAGTCAATATTCAAATAGCTATCGCATATGATAGGGAAACAAATTGTTCGAAAGATAGGCGGGGATACGAGTGGAAGAAAACCAGAAAAGTCGATTCGTTGTCACTGAAGAAAATTGGTCTCTCCATCGCAAAGGCCATCAGGACCAGCAACGCCATCTAGATAAAATAAATGAAGTACTAAAAAGTAACTTACCCGACTTGATTAGTGAAGAGAACATCATACTTTCAAATGGAAAAGACATGGTGAAGATTCCAATACGCTCACTAGATGAATTTAAAATTCGTTACAACCACGACAAGTCCAAGCACGTTGGCCAAGGAGAAGGTGACAGTGCGGTAGGAGACGTAGTGGCGCAAGGAGAAAAGAAAGCGCAGCCAGGTGAAGGAAAAGAAGCAGGCGATCAGCCGGGGCAAGATATCTATGAAACGGAAGTCTCGATTGAAGAGTTGGAAGAGATGTTCTTTAAAGAATTAGAGCTGCCAGACTTGGAACAAAAAGAACAATCAGTAACAACGATTGAAGATATTGATTTCACGGACATCCGTAAAAAGGGACTAATCGGTAATATTGATAAAAAACGGACTTTATTATCTGCCATAAAACGTAATGCGATGAAAGGCAAAGCTGAAGTTGCTCCAATTCTAGGAGATGATCTACGGTTTAAAACATGGAATCCCGTGGAAAAACCGCAATCGAAAGCGGTTGTCATCGCAATGATGGACACGAGTGGTTCAATGGGTAAATTTGAGAAGTATATGGCACGAAGTTTCTTCTTTTGGATGACAAAGTTTTTACGGACAAAGTATGAAACGGTAGAAATTGAATTCATTGCGCATCATACGGAAGCGAAAGTAGTATCAGAGGAAAACTTCTTCAACAAAGGAGAAAGTGGTGGGACCAGATGTTCATCTGCCTATAGTAAAGCATTGGAAGTTATTAAAGAATCTTATCCTCCAACTAGGTATAATATCTATCCTGTACATTTTTCGGACGGGGAGAATATGACAAGTGACAATAAGAAGTGTTTGGAACACGTGGATGAATTATTAGCGATATCGAATATGTTTGGATATGCCGAAGTCAATGAACATCGTAGAATGTCAACGTTGATGTCTGCGTATAAATCAATTGAACATCCAAAATTCAATTATTATATTTTGCAAAAAAATCGCGATGTCTACTTTGCGCTCAAGAAGTTTTTCGAAAAGCGAACGGAGGGATTACGCTGACTGATCAACGGGCATTATATTATGCAATTGATGAGATTACGGAGATTGCCAGTGGGTTTGGACTCGATTTTTATCCGATGCGGTATGAAATTTGCCCAGCGGATATTCTGTATACGTTTGGTGCCTATGGAATGCCTACACGTTTCACGCATTGGAGTTTCGGTAAACAGTTCCATAAGATGAAATTGCAATATGATATAGGATTAAGCAAAATTTATGAGCTAGTGATCAATTCAAATCCTTGCTATGCATTTTTATTAAATACGAATAGTTTGATTCAAAATAAATTAATCATTGCGCATGTATTAGCGCATTGTGACTTCTTCAAGAATAATATCTATTTCTCTAAGACGCGTAAAGACATGGTTGAAAGCATGGCGGCTACAGCCGAACGAATTGCAGACTATGAGGTACGTTACGGAAAGAAATGTGTGGAAACGTTTCTTGATGCGGTATTAGCCATTCAAGAACATGTAGATCCAAGTATGATGCGAGACATTATCCCGGCACCGTTTATTGTCCAACAACCTCGTAGATCAGCATATGAAGATTTATGGGACCTAGATCAACGGACAATTCCCGGTCAGCAAGCGATTGAAATGCACAAAAAGAATCCGAAGGAACAAGAAAAGGACATCTTATTATTTATTCTAGAAAATAGTCGTAATCTAACGGAATGGCAATCAGACATCTTGACGATGTTACGTGAGGAAATGCTGTATTTCTGGCCGCAGTTGGAAACGAAAATCATGAATGAAGGGTGGGCTTCTTATTGGCATCAAACCATCCTCCGACAAATGGATTTAACGCCTTCAGAAACAATTGAGTTTGCAAAACTTAATGCTAGTGTACTACAGCCTTCTAAGACCTCCATTAACCCGTATTATCTCGGTGTTAAAATGTATGAGGATATTGAGAAGCGCTACGATGTTTTAGCTAAAGAAGCCACTTCACGTGGAGAAGAAGCGATGACGGGACGGGAAAAAATATTCGAAGCGCGTGAAATCGAAAATGATACATCTTTCATTCGGAATTACTTAACGGACGACCTCATCAAACAAGAGGATCTGTATGTATTTCAAAAGCAGGAAGACCAATACAAAGTCTCTGACAAACAGACCGATGCTGTCCGGAATCAGTTAATTGGTCAGCGAGTGAACGGTGGTTTTCCTTATATAGTAGTAGACGATGGGGACTATATGCGTAATGGTGAACTGTATCTTATTCACCGCTACGAAGACACTGAACTTGATTTGCCATATTTAGAACATGTTTTACCTCATATACATCAGCTTTGGGGACGCATCGTGCATATCGAAACAATACTTGAGAACAAACCTTTAGTATTTTCATATGATGGACACAAAGTGTTTAGGAGAAGTAAATAACGAAAAGAGAATAGTCATAGCGTATTCTTGGACTGAAGACAACTCCTGTAATATGGAGATTGCCTTCAGTTTTTTCACTTTGCTACTTTTCATTTTGTGTATCTAATGTTATTTTTATAGTATACTAACTCATTAACGTACTAAAGAGTAAAGAAAAGAGGAAAACCAATGAAAAAGACCACTATTGCTTTATTATTCGCAGCATTATTCCTAGTGCTAGCAGGATGTTCGGACAAGTCTTCAAGCGGTGAAAAGCCTTCAACGGAAACCGGTAAAGGAGACACGAAAGAAATTATCATCGGTGTAGATGACAAATTCGCACCTATGGGATTCCGTGACGATAAAAATAATTTAGTCGGCTTTGATATTGATATGGCGACAGCAGCGGCTGAGCATATGGGCGCTACAGCAAAATTCCAACCGATCGATTGGAAGACGAAAGAGACGGAACTTAGTAGTGGACGAATCGATTTAATTTGGAACGGCTATACGATCACGAAAGAGCGTCAAGAAAAAGTACTATTCACGAAGCCTTATTTGGATAATAATCAAGTTATCGTGACGTTAGTAGACTCTGATGTCAAAGCAATTGAAGATTTAGATGGAAAAACGGTAGGTGTGCAAGCATTATCATCTGCTGGACCAGCACTAGAAAGCCACCCGATTCACGAAAAAATAAAAAATATTACAGAATTTGCGGATAATGTTCTAGCGTTAACAGATCTAAAAACAGGTCGGCTAGATGCAGTTGTTCTAGATGAAGTCGTCATTGATTACTATATGACTACTGAAGAAGGTGTCTTTGCAAAAGTTGATGGATCATTGGCAGTGGAAGAGTATGGCGTTGGAGTGAAACAAGGCAATGAAAAAATGCTTGAAAATCTTCAAAAGGCATTGGATACAATGAACGAAGATGGTACTTCAGCTGAAATTTCTACAGAATGGTTCGGAGAAGACAAAGTTCTACGCTGAGTAGTAGAATAAGTAATGTCAACGGAAGTTATAATTATGACTTCCGTTGGTATTTGTATTGTAAGAGAAGTACATAAAACCTTGAATGGTTTTTTGGAGGAATTTACTAATGAGTTATGAATATTTTATGTCCATGCTGATCCCCATGTTGGAAGGTGCTAAAGCGACTGTCCTATTATTTGTAATAGCGATCGTCTTATCTATTCCACTCGGATTCTTGTTGACACTTGCCGTAAGAAGTAGTATTAAACCAATTTCTTATTTGGCGCAGACTTTTATATACGTCATGCGTGGGACCCCTTTGTTATTACAGCTATTGTTCTTTGTATTTGGTTTACCACTTCTGCCGGTAATTGGTGAGTATTTAGTTTTTGACCGTTTTGTTGCGGCTACAATAGCGTTCATTTTAAACTATTCAGCGTACTTTGCTGAAATATTCCGTGGTGGATTAATTTCCATCGATAAAGGACAATATGAGGCTTCCCAAGTACTTGGATTATCGAAATGGCAAACAACGGTGCGAGTCATCTTGCCGCAAATGTTTCGTGTTACGCTACCGCCAATTGCGAATGAATCGGTATCTTTAGTAAAAGATACGGCGCTTTTATATGCGGTAGCTGTTCCTGAGTTGCTACACTATGCGCAAACAGTCGTAAACAGAGACTTCACAATCATTCCGTTCTTCATTGCAGCGGGGATTTACTTGCTGATAGCATTCGGTTTGACTGTAGTGTTTAAGTATTTAGAGAGAAAGCTGCAATACGAATGAGGAGAGAAAACTATGTCTTTCATTGAAGTACGTAACTTACAGAAATCATTCGGTCCATTGGAAGTATTGAAGGATATATCGTTTGATGTTCAAAAAAATGATGTAATGGCAATTATCGGACCTTCGGGTTCTGGAAAAAGTACGATGTTGAGAAGTTTAATTCAACTGGAGCAAGTCGGTGGCGGAAGTATTAGAGTGGATGGGGATTACCTAGTTAAAGATGGCATTTACACAAACCCTACAGATAGTAAAATAATTAATTCTAAAATGGGAATGGTATTTCAACAATTTAACCTGTTTCCTCATTTAACTGTAAAACAGAACTTGGAATTGGCGCCGAAACTTGTGAAGAAAGAAAAAGCTAACGATTATGGGCATAGAAGTATCGAGTTACTTGAGAAAGTCGGATTGGCTTCAAAAGCTGATGAATTACCTTCACGACTCTCGGGTGGCCAGAAACAACGTGTAGCGATTGCGAGAGCATTGATGATGGATCCGGATATTTTATTATTCGATGAACCGACTTCTGCTTTAGATCCGCAATTGACGAAAGAAGTATTGCAAGTTATGAAAAACCTTGCGGAAGAGCATATGACGATGATTGTGGTGACGCATGAAATGGAATTTGCAAGCAGTGTCGCGAATCATGTAATCTTTATGGACGACGGAATGATCATTGAATCGGGTACTCCAGAAGAAGTGATCAAATCACCGAAAGAAATGCGTACAAAGAGATTCCTGAATTACGAGTTAAGTAAATAACCAAAAGTAGTGATGCGAATATAATACTCGCATCACTACTTTTTTTGTGGATTACTCAATTCCTAGTGAAATTATTGCAATATATGAAAGATTACAGCAAAATGTTAGTAAACTTGTTAGAATTCACGAAAAATATTGAATAATGCATTGACGAATAACTTTGTTAAGGGTACGATTACGTATAATTATTACCTTTTCTGAATACTTCGAACCGGTAATAGATAATAGTTGAGGGGGATTTACATGAAGAAACGTTGGGTGACTTATGTAGCTGCACTATTCAGTATCGTGCTAATTCTAGCTGCGTGTGGTGGGAAAAAGGAGTCATCTGATTCAGTAGCAGATGATAAAAATGATGACAATGCAAGCACTGAAGAAAAATACATAATTGGTGTTACACAAATTGTTGAACACCCGTCTTTAGATGCGGCGTTTGAAGGGTTCCAAAAGGCGATTGAAGATGCAGAATTGAATGTCGAATATGACAAGCAAAATGCGCAAAATGATAATAGTTCCAACTCAACAATTGCCAACAACTTAGCAGGCGCAGGCGTAGATTTAATATTTGCTAACTCTACACCAAGTGCACAGGCAGCAGCTAGTGCGACACAAGATATTCCAATCATCTTTACATCCGTTACGGATGCAGTAGCAGCGGAACTTGTTGCATCTAACGAAGAACCAGGTGGAAACGTTACAGGAACTACTGATAACCATCCGGATGCTATTCCAAATACAATGAAATTCTTAAAAGAAAACTTAGCTGCAAAAAAAGTAGGCATGATCTTTAACTCAGGAGAACAAAACTCTCGCTTACAAGTGGATCATGTAAAAGAAATTCTTGCAGATATGGATATGGAAGTTGTAGAAGCATCTGTTGCGACTTCAGCAGACGTAAAACAAGCAGCTGAATCATTAATCGGTTCAGTAGATTCATTCTATATCATCACAGATAACACAGTAGTATCAGCACTAGAATCGGTCATCTCTGTTGCGAACGACAATAAGATTCCGATGATGGTTGGTGAATTTGATTCTGTGAAACGTGGTGGACTTGGAGCATACGGCTTTGAGTATTACGACATCGGCTATGAGGCGGGTGAAATGGCAGTAAAGATTCTAAAGGGTGAAGAAACGCCTGAATCATTACCTGTTCAATTACCACAGAACTTAAAGTTAGTGATGAATGAAGAGACTGCAAACGCAATCGGCTTGAAGATTCAAGCCGATTGGAATGCAGAAGTAGCAGAATAAATACAATTAGGAGATGATCTTGCATGTTTTCAGCTGTATTTGGCTCAGTTGAGCAGGGTATCATCTATGCGATCATGGCACTCGGAGTGTATTTAACATTTCGGGTGCTTGATTTTCCAGATTTAACAGTGGATGGAAGTTTTGTAACAGGTGCTGCAGTAGCGGCTACGATGATTGTATTTGATTATCATCCACTTGTTGCAACACTTACCGCGATCTTGGTCGGCTTTTTTGCTGGATGTATAACAGGTTTATTACATACCAAAGGAAAAATCAATCCACTTCTATCCGGAATCCTCATGATGATAGCTCTTTACTCGATAAATCTTCGGATAATGGGACTGACTACCGAAAGTTCAGTAGGCCGCCCGAATATTCCGCTTTTAAATTCAGAAACGATTTTCAGTAAGTTCCAAGGTTTCTGGAGTAGTCTAGGAATTGATGAAGCAATCAATGGCTTCTTAGCAGGTCTCGGCTTGGAACATTTACCATCGACTTGGGGAACATTAGTATTGATGATTTTAGTTGTCGTGATCATTAAATTCATTGCGGACTGGTTCTTGCAAACCGAAGTTGGTTTGGCTATTCGTGCAACTGGCGATAATAAAAAAATGATTCGTAGCTTCTCTGCGAGCACAGACACACTCGTTATTCTAGGACTAGGAATTTCTAACGCATTAGTAGCTTTCTCAGGTTCTCTGATTGCACAATATGGGAAGTTTGCAGATAACGGCATGGGAATTGGTATGATTATTATCGGATTAGCTTCTGTTATTATCGGCGAAGCAATTTTTGGAACGAAAACTATTTTCCGCACTACGTTGGCGGTAGTTATCGGAGCAGTCATCTATCGTATCGTACTCGGTCTATCACTACGTGTGAAAATTCTCGATTCAGGCGATATGAAATTGATCACTGCAGTCATCGTAATCGCGGCATTGATTATTCCACAGGTTCTTGAAAAGAGACGGGAAAAATCACGTAAAGCGAAAAGACAAGCTGAACGAATGGCGATTAAGTCATCACAAGGAGGTCATAGCGTTGTTGAAGCTGGATCAAGTCAATAAAATATTTAATGAATCGACTCCGGATGAAAAAGTAGCGCTTGACCAGATCAACTTGCATTTACAACCAGGTGATTTCGTTACTGTGATCGGAAGTAACGGTGCAGGGAAATCCACCATGATGAATATGATATCAGGCGCATTGACACCGGATTTTGGTGCTATTTATATTGATAATAAAGATGTCACGCGTTTGGCAGAGTTCAAACGATCTAAAATGATCGGGCGCGTTTTTCAAGATCCAATGTCAGGTACAGCGCCTACTATGACAATTGAAGAGAATTTGGCAATGGCTTATTCCCGTAATCGGCGTCGTTCATTGCATCGCGGAGTGGATAAGAAACGAAAAGATTTATTCCGTACATCGCTTGAAACATTGCACTTGAATCTCGAAAATCGGATGACAGCGAATGTTGGATTATTATCTGGTGGTGAGCGTCAAGCATTGTCATTGTTGATGGCAACTTTTACGCAGCCTTCTATATTGTTGCTGGACGAGCATACAGCAGCGCTTGACCCGTCCCGTGCAGAGCTGATTACCGATTTAACGAAACGTTTAGTTGAGAAAGATCAACTGACGACGTTGATGGTAACGCATAATATGCAACAGGCACTCGATCTTGGAAATCGTTTGATTATGATGGATAAAGGTCAAATTATCTTAGAAGTGGAAGAAGAGCAGAAACAGCACTTGACGATTGCGAAATTGATGGAAGAATTTCAACGCATTCGTGGAGAGCAACTTACGAGCGATGCAGCTTTACTTTCTGTATAAACAAAAGTCCCTGTTTTCCAATTGTGGAAAACAGGGACTTTTTAAGCGTTTTAAGCAAGCTTTGCTATATGTTTCTTGATTTCATATACCCAATCAAATGGATCTTGTTCTTTACCTGTTTGAATATTTGTTAGCGTGTTATAGAGACGAGACGATAGTTCACCCGTTTGACCGTTACCGATGATCATTTTATAACCGTCCCAATTCAGTTCACCAACAGGGGAGATAACAGCAGCTGTACCTGTGCCAAATACTTCTTCCAGTTCTCCACTTTCATAGGCGAGTCGGATTTCATCCATCGAGATTTGGCGCTCTGCTACAGGCATATTCCAGTGTCTCAGCAATTGCAATATCGATTTTCTTGTTATTCCTTCAAGGATGCTGCCGTTGATTGCGGGTGTTACGACTTCACCGTTGATCTTGAAGAAAATATTCATACTTCCTACTTCTTCCACATATTTACGCTCGACGCTATCGAGCCATAAAACTTGGGAGTAGCCTTGTTTGTCCGCTGTCTCCTGTGCCTTTAAAGCGGAAGCATAGTTACCAGCCGTTTTAGCGCTACCGGTTCCACCTTTTGCAGCACGGACGAATTCATTTTCCACAAGAATTTTCACTGGATGAATTCCTTCTTTATAGTACGAGCCAACAGGGGACAGAATCATGTAAAATTGATAACTTTTCGCTGGTGCTACACCAAGGAAAGCTTCTGTTGCAATGACAAATGGGCGGATATATAATGAGGTTCCTTCTAGTGTAGGAATCCAATCCTGCTCAATTTGCAACAACTGATTAAGTGCGTATAATGCGTTTTCTTCATCGATCCGTGGCATACATAGACGGTCAAGAGAATAATTCAGACGCTTCATATTTTGATCTGGACGGAACAAACGAATGGTTCCTTCTTTAGAACGATACGCCTTCATTCCTTCAAAAACCGTTTGTCCGTAATGTAAAACGATTGCGGCTGGATCGAGCGTTAAAGGAGCGTAAGGAGTAATGCGATGATTATGCCAACCTTTGCCTTCCTCATAGTCTATAATGAGCATGTGGTCTGTAAATGATTTCCCGAAAACTAAAGTGCTAGGATCTGGCTTTTCTTTTTTATTTTGTGCAAGTTGAATTTGCATAGGTAATCTCGTCATAATCATCAAAACCCCTTAAGATATAGAATATTCCGAAACTTTAAGTTCGAATAGTGTAATTATACTGCTTTTTCAGAAAAAATAAAGTGTAAAGTTTGTCGATATTAAGAATTATTATAAAAAGGAGCAGGTTTTCATGAAGAAAATAGTAATTGTGGGTGCTGGAATCGTTGGAGCTTCTGCTGCTTATCATTTGTCTATGCAACATGCAGAAGTCGTTATAATCGATAGACAGGAGCCAGGACAGGCCACGAAAGCTGCAGCAGGCATTATTTGTCCATGGGCATCTCAGCGCCGTAATAAGGATTGGTATGCATTGGCGTCGGCCGGAGCTGCCTATTATCCTGAATTCATTCGTTCTTTGGAAGAACAGGGCGAGCTAGAAACAGGATACAAGAAAGTGGGAGCATTGGCACTTCACACCGATGTAAGTCGTTTAGAGAAAAAAGTCGAGTTATTGAATAAAAGAAAAGAACACGCTCCTGAAATCGGAGAAGTGAAATTACTGGATACAGAGCAAGCAGCTAGCTATTTCCCGGTGTTATCTGACGAATATGCAGCGGTCCGTATTTCTGGCGCTGCCAAAGTAGAGGGGGATCAGCTACTTGGAGCATTAGTACGTGTGGCAGTTACACGTGGTGTGAAAAGTATAAAAGGCTCCGCAATACCGTACATAAAAGAAGGGAAAGTTTGTGGTGTTATCGTTGATGGGCAAATCATTGAAGGAGATCAAATTATCGTAGCGGCAGGTGCCTGGGCTAGTGAATTTACAGAGCCGCTAGGTAAGAAGCTACAAGTAGCAGGACAAAAAGCACAAATCCTCCATTTACAATCAAATCATGAGGCGTCAGGTGAATGGCCGGTCATTATGCCACCGAGCACTCAGTATCTTGTACCTTTCCAAGACGGCAGAATCGTAGCGGGCGCGACGCACGAGGATACAGATGATTTCGATATTCAACCGACAGCTGGTGGTATATTGGAAATATTATCGAATGCGTTACCTATTGCCCCTGAGCTGCGTCAGGCGGAATTGGCTGAAGTTCGTGTGGGCATCCGTCCACATACACCAAACTTCATGCCAGTCATTGGTCAATTGCCTGATCATCCGGAGGTGTGGATTGCCAATGGTCTTGGTTCATCAGGTTTAACAGTAGGACCTCTTCTTGGCAAGCTTTTATCCGAGCTAGTATTAGATCATGAGACAGGATGGGATTTGGAAAGCTACTCTATTGACCAAATAATCGACAAAGAGCATTGAATAAAGTGTGTATAATGATTAGTATGAATATATAGGGATTGAACGGTAAAGGGGAAGATTCTTTATGAGAAGATATGTTTCGTATTCTGAAGAAGTGAAAGAAGCAATGAAATACGGCAAGCCACTGGTCGCATTGGAATCTACAATTATTACATACGGCATGCCGTATCCTGAAAATGTAAAAGCCGCACGTGAAGTTCAGCAAATTGTGCGAGATCATGGAGCGGTTCCGGCAACCATTGCCATTATGGACGGTAAAATAAAAATCGGGCTATCTGATGAGGAATTAGAACGGTTCGGAGACAGCAAGGGTGTTATCAAAGCATCTAGACGCGACATCAGTTATTTAATCGCTACTAAAAAACCGGGTGCAACGACGGTTGCTGCCTCGATGTTCTTTGCAGACTTGGCGAGAATCCGTGTATTCACTACCGGAGCCATTGGTGGTGTCCATAGGGGTGTGGAACACACGATGGATATTTCAGCTGATCTTGAAGAGTTCGCACGCACAAGTGTAGCAGTTGTTTGTTCGGGAGCGAAATCTATTTTAGATCTCGGTAAAACACTTGAGTATTTGGAAACAAAAGGTGTGCCAGTAATGGGCTATCAAACAGACATATTCCCTGCGTTTTATACAAGAAGCAGTGCACATCATGTAGATTATCGAGTAGATGAAATCGACATGATAGCAGAGATGTTACGTGTTAAATGGAATCTAGGTTTGGAGGGAAGTGCGATTATCGCCAATCCTATTCCAGAAGAATATGCGATGGATCAAGAGTATATGGATGGATTGGTTTCAGATGCGCTTAAAGAAGCTGAACAACTGGGCATTAGTGGAAAGAATCTTACACCACATATGTTAAAAAAAGTTCAGGAAATGACAGGCGGCAAAAGTCTGGAAGCCAATATCGCATTGGTGAAGTCAAACGCTGAACTTGCAGCAAAATTAGCAGTAAGTTTTAACGGTAATTAATAAAGATAGGTTGTGTATTATTGAAAGTTGTATCTTGGAACGTGAACGGTATTAGAGCATGTGTGAAAAAAGGTTATAATGACTTTTTTGAACAAGTACAGGCAGATATTTTCTGTGTTCAGGAAATCAAATGCCAAGAAGGACAAATCGATCTCTCTTTCGATGGCTATGAATCCTATTGGAACTATGCAGAGAAAAAAGGATATTCCGGTACAGCGGTGTTTACGAAAAAAACGCCTCTATCTGTACGCTATGGATTGAATGATCTAGATCACGAAGCAGAAGGACGAGTGCTGACGCTAGAATTTGAAGAGTTCTTTCTCGTCAATTGTTATACACCTAATTCACAACGGGACTTGGCACGATTATCATTTCGATTGGCATGGGAAGATGAATTACTCGAGCATTTACAGTCGCTTGATGCCATCAAGCCAGTCATCTATTGCGGAGATTTAAACGTAGCGCATGAAGAAATTGATATTCGCAACGTTAAATCAAACATTGGTAATTCAGGGTTCACGAATGAAGAACGTGGAAAAATGACACGGCTATTAGATACGGGATTCATTGATACATTTCGCTTTATGAATCCGGATCTCGAAGGAAGTTATACGTGGTGGTCTTATATGCGCGACGTACGTGCACGAAATATCGGCTGGCGTATCGATTACATTATCATTTCAGAGCGTCTCCAGTCAGCTCTAAAAACAACAGCCATTCATTCAGAAATCATGGGCAGTGATCATTGCCCAATTTCTGCAGAGTTAGAAATATACTAATTAGAGCCAATGCATCTGAAATTGACCTGTTTAGTTGGAGGATACTAAAGCTGTAAAATAAAAATCGCAACACAAGTCAAACTTGTGTTGCGATTTTTTGATTAAATCAGTTCTAGTTGCTTGGAAAAAATTAAATGAAAAGAAGTGTCATATGATTTTATCCTCGGAGTAGACAGCGATAAGTAAGACGGCCACTTCTTCTCCGATGTTTTTTACAAAGTGAGGTACACTAGCATTCCAACTGAATGAATCGCCTTCTTTTGCAATGACAGAATCTTCGCCTTGTTCAGCAAGGACCGTGCCTTTAAGTACGACATGGCTCTCTTCACCTTCGTGGGCAATCGCTTGACCAGTCGATGTACCGGGGGGTAATTCAACGTGCATCATGCGAAGGCCGCTTTGAGTAGAAATATGTTCAATTTTTATGCCGTTAAACGTTGTATATACCCGATCGGCTTTCCTAATGACTTTCATATGCTCCTTTTTTTCTAGCAGCAAATAGGGTAGAGGAACGTCAAGGAAGCTGGCGATTTCTTGCAACGTATTTAGGGAGGGGGATGCATTATCGTTTTCGATGTTGCTTATGAACCCTTTTGAGAGTCCAATTTGTTCGCTCATCTGGGCAATTGTTATTTTCTTTCTCTTCCGTATATCTCGTATTTTCGAGCCGATTTCCACTCTGATCCCTCCAAGAATATTGTTGTTTGACTATATGATAACACACATATATTGACGTGAACTTTCGCATGATGTTATCCTATAGATAATTATTATTCACCTAGTGATACTTATTATTGGATTGTATACTAATAATAAAGCTATTGATGTTTTTCATGAAAATATATATAGTTTTAAAAAGTAAAATAATACTAGGGATATAGTAATATTTGAGAAAGGAGGAGAAGTTTATTAGTCAGATATTTAGCTATGCGGATTGAACGAGCTGTTAAAATATTTGAGCATTCCATTGGGAGTCTAGCTATGTTTTGGTTTCTTACGTTCCGTAAACTGTAATTTCTACTGGAAATCAATTGAAAGCGAAGGTTAATTATTTTTACAAACAGTGTTCACCTATATAGAAATAATAATCTTTTGGTACATAAAATTTGGGATGATGACACAACGGCTTTTTATGATCTTCGAAGCCCGGAACACAATGACTTTGGAATGAATGAAGTAATAAAATTTAGGAGGAAATGAAGATGAAGAAATTAGAGATAAGCATATTTTTATTAAGAATAATGTTAGGGATTAGTTTTTTTGTACATGGGTTCGTTAAATTTCAAGATGGAATAGGAAATACCGCAGGATGGTTTGATAGTATAGGAATTCCAGGGTTTTTAGCATACTTTGTAGGGGCTGTGGAACTAATAGGTGGAATGGCACTCATTTTAGGCGTAGGGACGAGAGTTGTTTCTGCATTGCTAGCTATAATCATGGTTGGTGCAATTCTAAAGGTTAAACTCACCGCTGGATTCTTAGGCACGGGGGAAAAGGTTGGCTACGAACTAGATCTTGTACTTTTAGTAATCGCTATATTTTTAACCATAAATGGAAGTAAGATTTGGGCAGTTGATCAAGCTATATTTTATAGAAAAAAGAAAAACTCATATCACGAACAGTAAGAAACAATACTAGATAGAAGAGAGGCTGATTGCAAAAATGAAAAACTTTCATCAAAGGCCTAATATATTTGTTGGACAGGTTAATATAAATGTAACAAATCTTAATTCATCGCTTGAATTTTACCAAAAGGTTATAGGATTTCAAATATTGGAGCAAACAGATCGAAAAGCCATTTTAACAGCGGATGGTAAAATAGGATTATTAACAATTGAGCAACCGGTTGATGTACTACCAAAGGAAAAAGGGAAAACCGGTTTATTTCACTTTGCACTTTTGTTACCAACACGGGCTGACTTATCTGTCTTTTTACGCCATTTATCTGAGACAGGCCTTCGATTCGGAGCATCAGATCATCTTGTAAGTGAAGCTCTATACATTACAGATCCAGACGGAAATGGCATTGAAGTGTATATAGATCGGCTAGCTATCGAATGGACCTGGTCTAATGGGGAAGTCAAGATGGTTTCTGACCCATTAGATGTAGAAAGTCTATTAGCGGTAAGTGATATGGATTGGGATGGGTTGCCTGCTGACACGGTTATGGGGCATGTTCATTTGCATGTGGCCGATCTTCAGAAAGCAGAGGAGTTTTACACGAAGGGACTTGGTTTTACAGTTGTGAGTCATTATCCTCAAGCTGTTTTCATTTCAACCGGTGACTATCATCATCATATCGCCTTGAATACATGGCAAGGAGTAGGTGCTTCGAAGCCACGAGAAAATAGCGTTGGTATAAATTGGTATACTCTTACTTTTCCAAATGAAGAAGCAATAGCAAAGGTTATTGAACAATTACAGCATCTAGGCGCATCGTATATAGTTGAAGATGGATTGTTTGTCATAGAAGATCCATCAGGAAATAAAATTCAATTAACCGTGTAAACTCGTTTCAGTTATTCTTTCTAAAACGGTGTAATAGCTGAAGTTCCACTAATTTCATGTACATATTTCGTGGTTCTGTTCTAATGACATAGTCACCATTCCTGATCGATATAAGCACTTTTCCATGCTAACGAATTGCTTCATAAGTATCACGTGCACTCAACATGATAAAGTACGAATCTGCTCCAATATGTACCTTGTTAATCTGTAGGTTTAGCCATAATAAAATACACGAAAAGTTAGATATCACTCTAGCTTGTAGAGTGCACATTATGATTGGTTCTTCTATTTATGAGTTAACATAATTGATTAATGAGTTTTATTTATACATTGGCAGTGCAAAAACAGCAAACGACTGCCTGTTATTTGGATTGCTAACAAGCTATTTAAAACTGCCGGCTTTTTATACTCTAGGTTTATACACTGGTTAAACGAAGAACCCCAATTCGTATGAATTGGGGTTCTTCGTTTAATTATTGAAATGTGTTTTTATCATAGTGAACTAAAGAGCGTAACCCCAAACGTATTCTCACTTTTTTATGATGCATTCTGTTTTGGTTCAAGCGAAATATAACGTTTCTTACCTGCGTACATACCACTGATAAATAGTATAGTTGCTACAACTATGAAGGTATAAAGTGGTGCCGTCCATGAACCGGTAAAGTCGTGAAGGATACCGAACAACACAGGACCGACGGATGCTAGTAAGTAGCCGATCGACTGCGCCATTCCGGAAATCGAAGCCGCTTGGTCTGGTGTGTTGGTACGTAAAGTGAAGAACATCATAGCGAGTCCAAATGCCGAACCGCCTCCGAGACCAATGAAAATCATCCAAAGTGCAGTTAGGCTTTCGCTTCCAAACTGTACACCGCCGTAGCCAATTAAATAACAAGCGAAAACAGCTACGACAAGAATACGTTGATCACGTACCTTATCAGCGACCACTGGTATGATAAACATCATAGGCAATTGTGCGAGCTGGACAAGCGCTAACATCCATCCAGCAGCATCAGCGGTCATACCATTCGTTTGCAACACAACGGGAATCCATGATGCTGTCGTATAAAATAGGAACGACTGTAGTCCCATGAATATCGTGATGCTCCAAGCTAGTGGTGAACGCCAAATAGGAAGAGCTGGTTTCGACTTCGTGTTTTTCTGAACTGTTTTGATGACTTCTTTCTTTTTGCGAATCTGCGGTATCCATACGATAATGGCTAACAACGTAAAGACTCCCCAAATTCCTAGCGCGCCTTGCCAGCCATATACTGTTTCATTGGCGATGGGAGAAGCGATACCAGATGCAAGTGTTGCAGATATACTCATAGACACTGAGTACAGACCCGTCATCAATCCGATATGTAAAGGGAAGCTCAGTTTAAGAAGACTCGGCAATAGGACGTTTGCAAATGCGATTCCTACTCCGATTAAAAATGTACCAATTAGTAGCAATGTGCTAGTACCGATAGAACGCATGATGATCCCTAGCAATAAAATAATCATTGCATAGAAAAGCGTTCGCGACATGCCGAATCGTTTTGCAATCCGTGGTGTAAAAGGTGATACAATAGCAAATGCCAGTAGTGGGATGGTTGTTAGAAATCCTGCTAATGAGTTAGAGATTTGCAGTTGATCACGAATGTTACTGATAATAGGCCCTACAGATGTTAGTGGGGAACGGATAGTAGCGGCTAAAAATAAAATACCTGCTAATAACACCCACTGACTCTTAGGGAAATGTAAATGTTTACTTGGTCGTTCTTTTTTCATTGTGAAGCCTCCTGTATTCCTTGAAGATTGTTCTGAGAAGTATGTAGCTGAAGCAGCAGAAAGGAGATTCCTTTATGGAGTACTTACTCATAGTCTTTGTAAATGTTATCACACCGATGCTTATTTTATTAGGAATTGGTGTTGTTTTACAAATAAAGTTTACTTTTAATGTTAAGGCATTAGGCAATATTCTGACATATTGTTTGATACCTGCCGCCGTATTCATGAACTTATATCATACCGTTATTGATGTAGAAATCTTACTTGACGTATTAATGTTTGTTGTATTATTCACGACCACTTTAATAATTACTGGTCATTTATTCAGTAAAATTTTGCGTCTGAATCGCCAGCAAACCGCCGTAATGAAGAATAGTATTGTTCTCATCAACTCAGGAAACTATGGATTACCTGTCAGTCAGCTAGTCTTTCATGCGAATCCGCTTGGTGTGTCGATTCAGATTGTTTTGATCGTCTATCAGAACTTACTGACGTATTCATATGGCTTGTATAATCTCGTATCTTCCACGCAATCGGGAAAAGACATTGCAAAACAGTTTCTTCGGATGCCGATTATCCATGCTTTGTGGCTAGGTGCTTTGCTTAACTTGGCCGATATCCAGTTGCCGCAGTTTATCGAGCTACCGATCGGTCATTTATCGGATGCTTTTATCGCCATCGCACTCATCACACTTGGCGCACAGTTA
>NZ_PDYX01000021.1:0-45766 GCF_002743265.1 Sporosarcina sp. P29
TCATGATAAAATTCATATGCACGTATCACCTTTCTCTTTGACTTGTTTCTCGACAATTCAAGTATAAAAGAAATTGGTGATCACGTGCATTTTTTGTTCAATTGTTTGAGAACCCCAACATTTATTATAGAACCGTTTTTTCTATCACAGCTTACATCCCCTTTATTAAAATAAGGGATATTGTGCAAGAGCTCACTCTTGTACAATATCCCTTCATCGAAAAAGTATAGAAAACCGATTCATCACTGGATATATTTCCAGATGTATTCAACGTCTTCGTATAGCTGCTTCACTACAATTCATTTTCTAAAATTCGATCTATTATTCGTATGATTTCCTTTACAGATATATCTTCTTGTTCGTTTTTAGAGTAAATGGTTAACGGATATATTTCTAAGTCGGCTGTGACTAAATACCATATTACACGAAATCCGCCACTCTTTCCTTTGTTTGCATTTGGATTACTCAATCTGGTTTTATATACGACATTTCCTTTGGTTCTGGGAATTCGGTCCCCATATAATTTACCTTCTTCAAAATCCGCAAAAAGGGAATCGACTAAATCAACCACTACTGGATATTTTCTAGCGATTTTTAAAAGCTCTTTTTCGAACGCTTTAACGCCAAGCACTTTATACTCCATTATTTTTCTTCTAAGCTCTTCCTCACTCGGTTCATCATATCCTTATATGAATGTTTGGGTAGCTTTCCCTTTCTCATTTGGTCTACTTCTTTTATAGATTCTGTCAGTATTTTTTTACTATCTGCCTGATTGTCTTTTAAAATGGCCATTTCATTTTCCTCCTTCTCATCCACACATACCACATCCTTTCAGATTATATATATGTGTAAGTATGTAATGAGCATGATGATTTAAACATCGTTTTACTTTATTTTAAAAATAAGGGATATCACACAAGAAGTTCTCTTGTACAATATCCCTTACATCTTATTACACCTTAATCTCATAATGGAGACGGTGGGAGTCGAACCCACGTCCAAAGGCTCTGCTACTTCAGCGTCTACGCGTGTAGATTGACTACTTAGGTTTCGCGCAAGCATTCTGCCATCAATCAGGGCGTCCTGTGCGCTATTCCGGGAATCTCTTATGACACCCTCAGAATGCAGATGTCATCGTAGCTCACTAATAAGTGAACCTTACGCCTCCACATGAGCGATGGAAACGGAAGGTAGATTCAACAGCTTACGCTGCGAATGCTAGGTTGTTGTTTGTTTTGCCAGTTATTATTAACTGTCGTTTCTGACGGAGACGATCCCTCCGACGCGCGGCTCAAGCCCAGACCACCCCTGTCGAATCCGTAACGTCCCCGAAGGAAAGTCCGGAACCCAGGCCCGTTTCACTTAAAACGGCGGGTCGTACTTGATACTTCATCTAGTATATAATAAATCGGTTCGATTATCAATCTTGTTGATTGGATTTGAATACTCGCTGCATATCACGCTTATGCTCTTTTTCTTTCAAGTCTTGGCGCTTATCATAGAGTTTCTTCCCTTTACCTACACCGATCAATACTTTAGCGAAGCCGTTCTTTATATACATTTTCAACGGGATGATGGAATACCCTTGTTCTTTCATCGTACCTGCGAGTGAAGCTATTTGTTTTTTGTGCAACAGTAATTTCCGTACGCGGACGGGATCGTGGTTATGAATATTCCCTTGTTCATACGGACTGATGTGCATATTCGACAACCATGCTTCGTTATTACGGATTAGAATAAATGCGTCGCGCAACTGGACTTTCCCTTTGCGGATCGATTTGATTTCCGTTCCTTTTAGCACGATGCCTGCTTCAATCGTTTCTTCAATTGCGTAATCAAAGTTCGCCTTTTTATTGACGGCGAGTACTTTTCCAGATCCTTTGGCCATGCAACTTCCTCCTTGCTAGAAGACCGGAGACGTGCTCCAGTCTTATTTTTTCTTCGGTCGTTTCTTAGATTTCTTTGGCATACCTTCGTAAAACTTCTTCTTTGGCTTTTCGTACTTTTTATTGCGCTTGTCGCTAGAACTTTTCGCTCCGCCACCTGCACTTGGTTTACTACTAGACGCTTGGCTTCTTCCTCTGCCTGCACCTTGTCCTCTGCTCTTGCCTCTACTAGCTTGAATCACTGTTGGTGACTCTTTACGAGAACCTCTGAAGTTCTCTTTCATGCCGACGATTTCGAAGTCTACTGCTTGTTCTTCTGGTTTAACAGATGTCACACGCACTTTTACTTCGTCTCCGATACGGTATTGTTTCGCTGTCCGTTCGCCGATCATCATCATTTGGCGATCGTCGAAACGATAATAGTCGTCGTTCATATTTTTGACATGCACGAGTCCTTCTACCGTGTTCTCCAGTTCGACAAAGATTCCGAAGTTCGTCACAGAAGAAATAACGCCTTCAAACTCTTCTCCGATTTTATCTAACATGAACTGTGCTTTCTTCAGTGCGTTCGTATCACGCTCTGCGTCTACTGCACGGCGTTCGCGTTCAGACGTGTGTCGAGCAATCTCAGGCAGTGTAGCGGACCAATGTGCAACCGTTTGTGCCGACGTGTCTTTATTGAATAAATACGTACGGATCAGACGGTGAACGATTAAGTCTGGGTATCTTCTGATCGGTGCAGTGAAGTGCGTGTAGTATTCCGTAGACAAACCGAAGTGACCGATACTGTCTTCAAAGTACTTCGCTTGTTGCATCGAACGTAATAACATCGTTGAGATCAGTGATTGTTCTGGCATTCCTTCGATCGATTTAACGATTTCTTGCAATGCACCTGAATCGACTTCTTTCCCTGTTCCTTTGACGACGATACCAAATGTCGTAAGGAACTCGAAGAAGCGTTGTAATTTCTCTTCTTTAGGATCTTCGTGGATTCGGTATAAGAACGGTACTTTCATGCGGTCGAAGTGCTCGGCAACGGTTTCGTTGGCAGCTAGCATGAATTCCTCGATCAGACGTTCAGATACTGTACGCTCGACAATGATGACGTCTGTTGGCCATCCTTCTTCATCTACTAGAATTTTGGATTCTTTGAAGTCGAAGTCGATTGCACCACGATCTTGACGCTTCTTACGGAAAATGCTTGCCAGTTTAGCCATGTCGTTTAACATCGGGACGATTTCTTCGTATTTCTTTGAAAGTTCTTCGTCTTGATGATCGATGATTTGATACACTTCATCGTATGTCATACGGTAACTGGAATTGATAACACTCGGATAAATATCATGATCCATGACTTTACCATTCGCATCGACTTTCATTTCGCATGTCAATGTCAGGCGATCTTCTCCCGGATTGATAGAACAGATACCGTTAGACAAGCGATGCGGTAACATCGGAATGACGCGGTCTGTTAAATAGACACTCGTACCACGGTCTGCAGCTTCTACGTCCATTGGAGAGTTCTCTGTGACATAATAGCTGACGTCCGAAATATGCACAAATAGACGATAGGATCCGTTGTCTTCTTTGAAGACGGAAATCGCATCATCCAAGTCTTTTGCATCGGCACCGTCAATGGTCATCGTCAATTCTTTACGTAAATCTCTACGGCCTTCGAAGTCTTCTGGCTGAACTGTCGTCGGTACACTGTTCGCGTGTTCCATAACATCTTCAGGGAATTCGATTGCAATACCATGTTTGTGAATGATCGATAGGATGTCTACGCCTGGGTCGTTTTTATGCCCGAGAATCTGTGTGATCATGCCCGTTGCATTGTTTTCATCGGTTGGCCAGTTCGTAATTTCTGCGATCACTTTCTGACCGTCTACCGCTTCTAGTGAATGACCTTTTTCGATATATAAATCCATCGGCAATTTCTTATCATCTGGTAGAACGAAACCATAGCCTTCATGGGCTTGATACGTTCCGACGACTTGTGTCGTTTTACGCTCGACTACTTTCGTGATGACGCCTTCGCGACGATCTCCGAATGAGCTGCCGGATACGCGTACGAAGACGATGTCGCCGTTCATAGCGCCGTTTACTTCATGTGGTGGGATGAAGACATCATCGCCCTCTACTTCCTCTGGTACGACAAAGCCGAAGCCTTTTGCGTGACCGATAAATTTACCGCGAAGTAGATTCATTTGTTCAGGCAAGCCGTAACGGTTATTGCGTGAACGAACGATTTTCCCGCTCTGTTCTAATTGTACGAGCATTTTTACTAAGTCTTTAAATTCGTCCGCCTGTTCTAAGTTGAGTGCTTCTTGTATTTCGTGGACAGTGGACGGCATATAGGATTTGTCTTTTAATAAAGACATAACCCGTTCTTGTAACTCTTTTATATTTGGTTCCAAACAATCATCTCCTCCTTTTGTTTCTTTAGTTATATCTTCCCCTGTTTTCACTCTTGCCAATCAAGGGATTGTAAAAAATGTAGTACGTTTTCGTGAAGTTGTGCTTTTTCGGGACCTAGTGTAATGACGTGGCCGGATTCTTCGTACCATTGTAGTTCTTTGTCCGTGGATTCTGCTTCGTCATAGATGATTTGCGCGGAATTTGGATCGATTACGTCGTCATGACGTGATTGAACTACGAGTAATGGTGTGTAGATGCAGTCGACTTGGTTGCGTACGCCTTGTACCATCGATCGCAAACCGTCTAGACCTGGCATCGACTTCGTTTTTAAGTCGTCCATTTCTTCTTTGATTTGCTCGTCTGACAGGCCTGCGAACTTTTTGTAGTCTCGTGCATATTTCAGCACGCCTGACCACATCAAGTCAGTCGTTTTCATCGTCATCGGTGCACACATCGTGACGATGCCTTTGAGCGGAAATTGCGCTGCGAGTTTCAATGAGAATACACCGCCGAGCGATAATCCCGCCACCGCAATCTCATCATATCCTGCCTCTTTTAGCTCATTATATGCATCCAATACATCTTGCCACCACTGGTCAGGATTCGTCAGGATTAGTTCCTCAGGCGGCACACCATGACCTCGGTAATGTGGTGCTAATGAAGTATAATTATGTTTTTCTAGGAAGCGGCCGAGCATCCGCACGTCCGCGGATGTTCCTGTGAAACCATGCAACAGTAATACCGCACGTTTTCCATGTTGAAAGAAGAATGGTTTCGGTTGGGCAATTCGCATGTCTTTCGTTCCCTTCTACGAAAAGCGCCTGACCGTTCAAACATGGTCAGGCGCTTGCATTTTATATTTTCATAATCGCAATGGTTAGGACAAAAAATAAGACGGATAAGACGATTGTCGCTCTTTGTAGAACGAGATCTAATCCACGTGCTTTTTGTTTTCCGAAAAGTTGCTCTGCGCCTCCGGAGATGGCCCCTGACAGTCCCGCACTTTTACCGGATTGCAATAAAACGACTACTATTAATGCTATAGCTACGACTATCAGCGATGCTGTGAAAACTGCATGCATGTTTTTCCACCTCCAAAAATAGCAAGTTACAACATTTCTATTCTACCAAAGCAAGTCTCTCGGCACAACCTTTTGTTACAAATTATGCCGATTGACCAGTAGTAGCGTTTATTATTTATTCAAATTATAGAATGTGTCTTTGCCTAGGTACTGTGCCGTTTCAAACAATTGGTCTTCGATACGAAGCAATTGATTGTATTTCGCGACACGATCCGAACGAGAAGGTGCACCCGTTTTGATTTGGCCAGCGTTTGTTGCGACTGCGATATCTGCAATCGTGACGTCTTCTGATTCACCTGAACGGTGAGAGATGACTGCCGTATAGCCTGCGCGTTTCGCCATTTCAATCGCATCGAATGTTTCAGTCAATGTACCGATTTGGTTCACTTTGATAAGGATCGAGTTACTGATGCCTTCTTTAATTCCACGTGATAATTTTTCCGTGTTTGTCACGAATAGATCGTCACCGACTAATTGAACTGTATTGCCAAGACGTTCCGTCAATAGCTTGTGACCAGCCCAGTCGTTCTCGTCCAAACCGTCTTCGATTGATACGATTGGGTACTTTTCGCAAAGCTCTTCATACCAAGCAACCATTTCTTCAGATGTTTTACGAATATCTTCACCTGCAAGGTAGTAGTTATTTTGGTCTTTATCGTAGAACTCAGAAGAAGCTACGTCCATTGCCAGCAAGATATCTTCGCCTGCTTTGTACCCTGCTTTTTCGATTGCTTCGATAATCGTTGATAGTGCTTCTTCGTTAGAAGCTAAGTTCGGAGCAAATCCGCCTTCGTCTCCAACTGCTGTGTTCAAGCCTTTACTGTGAAGTACAGATTTTAGGCTGTGGAAAATTTCCGTACCCATGCGAAGTGCATGTCGGAAAGATTCTGCGCCAACTGGCATGATCATGAATTCCTGGATGTCAACGTTGTTATCTGCGTGCTCTCCACCGTTTAGGATATTCATCATCGGTACCGGCAATTGCTTCGCGTTGAATCCGCCAAGGTACTGGTACAATGGAACGTCTAGGTAATCTGCTGCTGCGTGTGCAACTGCCATAGATACTCCTAGGATTGCGTTCGCACCGAGCTTGCCTTTATTGTCTGTACCGTCTAATTCGATCAATGCTCTGTCGATGACGACTTGATCCAATACCGAATAGTTTTCTTCTAGTTCAGAAGAGATCACTTCATTGACATGATCGACTGCTTTCAATACGCCTTTACCGTTATAACGATTTTCGTCGCCGTCACGCAATTCTACCGCTTCATACTCCCCAGTAGATGCACCAGATGGTACGATGGCACGTCCAAAGGCACCGCTTTCTGTGAATACTTCTACTTCTACAGTTGGATTGCCTCGTGAATCCAATACTTCTCTAGCTTGAATGTGGGTAATGATTGGCATGAAAATCTCTCCTTAGAATAATGATTTTCCGGTCATTTCAACCGGTTGTGGAATTCCTAACATTTTCAACATCGTCGGTGCCAAGTCTGCAAGAATACCGTCTGTGCGCAGCACTACATCTGGATTCGTCACAATGACAGGTACAGGATTTGTCGTGTGCGCCGTCATAGGTTGTCCACCGATAGTAGTGACTTCATCCGCATTGCCGTGATCCGCTGTAATGATAGCCGATCCGCCTTTTGCAGATAAGGCATCAATGATTCGGCCTAAACAAGTATCGACCGTTTCAATGGCTTTAATCGTCGGCTCTAGCATTCCGCTATGACCGACCATATCCGGATTCGCGAAGTTCAGGATGATGGCATCTTGTCGTTCCGCTTCGATTTCCGCCACTAACGCATCTGTTACTTCGTATGCGCTCATTTCCGGTTGCAAATCGTACGTCGCGACTTTCGGCGAATTGATCAGAATGCGGGTTTCCCCTTCAAACGTCTCTTCGCGTCCGCCACTCATAAAGAACGTCACATGCGGATATTTTTCCGTTTCCGCAATACGCAACTGACGCTTGCCTTGGTCTTCTAGCACTTCACCGATTGTTTTGGTTAGATTGACATTATGAAATACAATGTCTGCTACTACATCATCATTATAATGCGTAAAGCCGACAAAATGTAAGTCCGTAAATTTTTTCACGCCGCGATCGAAGCCATCAAAGTCAGGTTGCGTTAAAGCGCGTGACAATTGAATCGCACGGTCTGGGCGGAAATTGAAGAATATAACCGCGTCTCCGTTATGAATCGTCGCTACTGGTTTGCCGTCTTGTTGAACGACAAATGGTTCGACAAACTCATCATGTATTTCTTCGGCATATGAAGCGCGGATTCCTTCTTCTGCTGAATCACAATGAGGTCCGATACCGTAGACCATCGCGTCATACGTTTTCTGCACGCGTTCCCAGCGCTTGTCGCGGTCCATCGCAAAATATCTGCCGGACACTGTCGCGATTTGGCCAACACCGACTTCTTCCATGACATCTTCTGTACGTTTGATATAAGGAAGTGCTGTCGTCGGTCCTACGTCACGTCCGTCGAGGAATGCATGCAAGTAGACACGCTCCACGCCATGTTCTTTCGCCATTTTCAATAAAGCGAATAAATGCTCATAATGACTGTGAACGCCGCCGTCAGATAGTAACCCCATCACGTGAAGTGCAGAGTCTTTCGTTTTGACGTGCTCCATCGTTTCAAGCAATGTCGCGTTATCAAAGAACTCGCCTTCACGAATCGACTTGTTGATGCGCGTCAAGCTTTGATAGACGATACGCCCAGCCCCAATGTTCAAGTGTCCTACTTCAGAGTTCCCCATTTGTCCTTCTGGTAACCCTACCGCTTCGCCACATGCCGTCAATGTTGCGTGAGGGTAGTTCTCCCACAGCAAATCAAAGTTTGGAATGTTAGATTGCGCTACCGCGTTGCCGTACGATTCATCTCGTAAGCCAAAACCGTCCAAGATAATTAACGCGACCGGTTTATTCGCCATGAGTTCCAGCCTCCACTAATTTTACGAATGCTGCCGGATCAAGACTTGCTCCTCCGACTAACGCACCGTCAATATTGTCCTTGCTAAGTAATTCAGCGATGTTTTCTGGTTTTACACTGCCGCCGTATTGAATACGCACTGCATCTGCTACATCTTTTGTATAAAGTGTTTCGACCTTATGACGGATCGCTGCACATACTTCATTGGCATCGTCAGCTGTTGCGGTTTTGCCTGTGCCGATTGCCCAGATAGGTTCGTACGCAATGACAGCTTGTTTCGCTTGTTCCGCTGTTACGCCGTGAAACGCTTTTTCTACTTGTGCGGAAACAATTGAAACCGTTTCAAGTGCTTCACGTTGTTCTAACGATTCCCCTACACAAACGATCGGTACGAGGTGATGGTTGAACGCTGCGAGTACTTTTTTATTTACCGTATCGTCTGTTTCATTGAAATACTGACGACGTTCAGAGTGTCCAAGAATGACATACTGTACGCCTAAGTCTTCCAGCATAGCTGGGCTGATTTCGCCTGTGAATGCCCCTTCGTCTGTATCATGCATCGTTTGAGCGCCTACTTTAATCGCAGTCGTTTCAAAACGTTGTTGTAAATCGTTCAGATACAATGCCGGAGGGCAAATGACTGCTTCGACTTGATCTGATGCCGTGAGTTGTTCTTTAATGTGTTCCGCAAAATCTGCAGCTTCACCAGATAATTTAAACATTTTCCAGTTGCCCGCAATTATTCGTTTTCGCAAAAGAATTCCTCCTTATTCTCGATCTTGTAGTACAGCGACTCCTGGCAATTCTTTGCCTTCCATGAACTCGAGTGAAGCGCCGCCACCTGTAGATACGTGATCCATTTGTTCTGCTACTTCAAACTTTTCCACAGCCGCTGCAGAGTCTCCTCCACCAATTACCGTGTAAGCTGCTGTTTCTGCCATCGCGTCAGCCACTGTTTTCGTACCGTTTGCGAATGGTTCCATTTCGAACACACCCATCGGCCCGTTCCAGATGACAAACTTCGAGTTTTTAATCACTTGCTCATAACGCGCTGCTGTTTCCGGTCCGATATCGAGACCCATCCAGCCTTCTGTAATCGCGTCGACTGAAACCGTTTTCGTTTCTGCATCCGCTGCAAACTTATTCGCTACGACTGCATCTGTCGGCAAGTATAAAGTCACTGCCCGTTGCTTCGCCTTTTCAATGAAAGACTTCGCCAACTCAACTTTATCTTCTTCTACTAGTGAATCTCCAGTTTCGTGACCTTGTGCGCGTGTGAATGTATATGACAATCCGCCACCAATTAACAAGTTGTCGACATTATCCAACAAATTATCAATAACGCCGATTTTATCTTTCACTTTCGCACCGCCAATGATCGCTGTGAACGGACGATCAGGATGAGACAAGGCTTTACCGAGAACATCTAATTCTTTCTCCAGTAAGAAGCCAAGAACGCCTGGTATGTACTCTGCAATGCCAGCAGTGGAAGCATGTGCGCGGTGCGCTGTTCCAAATGCGTCATTCACAAAGACGTCAGCAAGCTCTGCATATTGCTTGGACAGTTCTGCATCATTCTTTTCTTCGCCTGGATTAAAGCGAACGTTTTCCAGCAAGATCACGTCGCCGTCTTTCATTTCGGCAATCGCTTTTTCTACTTCTTCACCTATTGATGAATCGAGTTTCTTCACTGTTTTCCCAAGAAGCTCAGACAATTTATCGCCAGCAGGTGTCAAACGCATTTCTTCTTGTACTTCACCTCTAGGACGTCCGAGGTGGCTAGCTAAAATCACTTTTGCCCCTGCGTTTGTCATATATTCAATTGTTGGTAGTGCCGCTCTAATGCGTGTATCATCCGTTACCGCTCCGTCTTCCATCGGTACGTTGAAATCCACGCGACAAAATACGCGCTGGCCGTTCAATTTAATATCTCTGATCGTCTTTTTCATGTTCATACAATAAGTCCTCCTCGGCTTAAATACAAAAAGAGGAACGGGGTTCTCCGTTCCTCTCACCCATATTTATTCATTATAATCGGTTACTTGTGGAATGGCTACGATTTATAACAGAATTCATGGTTTTCTCGGCTTATAGGCCTTGTTTGCTCATATATCGTGCAAGATCGATACAACGAGCAGAGTAACCTGACTCATTATCGTACCAAGAAATTACTTTTACCATATTGTCTTCCATCACCATAGTAGACAATCCATCTACTGTGGAAGAAGCAGTGTTTCCATTGTAATCAACAGATACTAATGGCAAGTCACTGAAGAATAGAAGTCCTTTTAATTCGCCTTCAGAAGCTTTCTTCAATGCAGCGTTGACTTCTTCTACCGTTACGTCTTTTTCTAGTTCCGTTACAAAGTCCACAAGTGAAACGTTTGGAGTTGGCACACGTACGGCCATTCCATCTAGTTTCCCTTTCAGTTCAGGAATTACTTTCGTTACAGCAGAAGCTGCACCCGTTGTCGTTGGAATCATCGACACGCCAGCCGCACGCGCACGTCGGTAGTCGGAGTGTGGTAGATCAAGAATTTTCTGGTCGTTCGTATACGAGTGAATCGTCGTCATCATACCGCGCTTAACGCCGAATGAATCATTCAATACTTTCACGACAGGTGCTAAACAGTTTGTCGTACAAGACGCGTTCGATACGATGTGGTCGTTCGCTGCATCGTACGTTCCTTCATTGACACCCATCACAAGTGTCGTCATGTCACCTTGTGGCGGAGCTGATAAGATGACTTTCTTCGCACCTGCGTCGATGTGCTTTTGCAATGCTTCTTTTGAACGGAAGACACCTGTACAATCGATCACGATATCTACGCCAAGGTCTTTCCAAGGTAAGTTCGCAGGATCTTTTTCTGCAAACACGCTGATCTTTTTGTCATTTACCATGATTGAAGATTCATCTGATTGCACATCTGTATCAAAAATGCCGTGCACTGAATCATATTTCAATAAATGAGCCAACATCGCTGCGTCTGTCAAATCATTAATTGCCACTACTTCCACATCTTTTGTTGCAAATGCTTCGCGAAGTACCAATCGTCCAATTCGTCCAAATCCATTAATCGCTATTTTTACTGTCATACTAAATCGCCTCCGTTAAAGTGGTTGTTATGTTTTTGCCTTCTAGGCATTGTGTTCGCGTTTT
Organism: Sporosarcina sp. P29; assembly: GCF_002743265.1. Classification (NCBI taxonomy): domain Bacteria; kingdom Bacillati; phylum Bacillota; class Bacilli; order Caryophanales; family Caryophanaceae; genus Sporosarcina; species Sporosarcina sp. P29. The sequence continues at coordinate 11,492 of NZ_PDYX01000021.1, forward strand.
ACATGAGCGACAGCATATTTTCCGCTGCCCCTTCGTCTGTTACTAAAATCGTCTGAGACGGTGCACTGGCTAAATACGACAGCAGTGCTTCCGCTTTACTTGCCCCGCCGGCTACTGTGAGCACGAGCGGAACGTCTTGCAATTGCTCCATCTGAATTCCAACTGTACGAATCCGATGGACAATTTCACCTTGCTGATTGAAATAAAAGCCGAACGCTTCTCCCTTTGCTTGCCGATCCTGTAGAATCTGCTGTTCCTCTTCAGGAGAGTTTCGCAATACAGCCATTTTCGTCGCATTCCCGACACCGTGGATCACGCAATCGGTGCGACTATATAACTCCAGCATCTCTTTCGCAGCAGGCTCATGCTGGAATACCGCATGTGCTTCTTCACTCAAAGTATCTGGATAATAAAACGCTTTGTATGTTGCTTGACACGTTTCTGCAAACGAAGCAGCAATCATATTCGCCTGTAACCCAATTTCTTCCCCTACGCCACCTCTTGCTGCTATGAATTGCACATCCGGCAATTCGTCTTGCTGCATAAACGATGGAATCGCGGCTACTGAACTGCCGCCAGTTACTGCGACAATTTCATTGCCTTTAATGCGCGAGCGAAATTGTTTCGCTGCTTGCATACCGAGCAACTTTTTCGTTAAAGGTGAATCATCGGAATCCCCTTCTACTACATGTACTTTTAGAATGCCAAGACGCTCCGCCAACTCATTCGCAAGTTGACGTCTGCCCGATCTTTCCTCCATCGTATCATGCAATGCAAAGAGCACTTCTATACCTTTTTCTGTAGTCGATACGCCATCTTTCGCAATATGCACCAATTCCTGCTCTTTCAATAAATCAAGCATCGTGCGCGTTTCCCGCTCGGAATAACCAGACACAGAACTAAGTGTTCGTCTGCCAACAGGTCCCGACGCTTTGATTAGCTTCAACATATGGTAGCGTTGCTCGATCAACAGCGGAAGTTCAGGTATAAGTGCGAGTTGCGCTTCATAAAATGACAAGTTCACTCACATCACTCTTTTCAAGTGGGTTATATTTGATCCCCGTTGTTTATTCTTGTCCCACCTAGTGTAAAAAAATACTATACGTGAAGTATAGCATGTTTGAAAACGAAACACAACAAGAAAGCGTTTTCATTGTTCAATTAATTCCAAAACATCGACATAGCCGATATTTCCATATGCCAACACCTGTCCTTCGTGCTCGATGACCGGGATCATCAGCATATATTTCTCGTGGATTTCGTCATCTTCTTCTATATTGATCGTCTGCCACTCGAGTGGGTAATCTTCCGCGACCAAGTGAAGCATTCGTTCCGCTTCTTCGCATAGCTCACAATTGGGTTTTGTGTAGAATTGAATTTTCATATGTGGATCACCTCGTTTGTACTTATGATGGCATGGATTGGGTTGTTTTTCTAGGGATTTGCATTTTTTGGAGTGGGTGTTGAGGTTGAGGTTGAGGTTGGGATGGGGTATGAGCGGTTGTGGGGTTTGATAGAGCGGGTAACGTGGATTTATGAGCGGTTGTGGATTGGGATAGAGCGGATGGCATTGCGGATAGAGCGTTGGCAGGATGGGATTGAGCGGATTTTGTGATTCATTGATCGGAAATCGCAAATGCCAAAGATAGATGGCGCGGTGGATAGAATGTGGGAGGACGAGCTGTCGTGCCGCGGGCATTGAGCGGATACGCAGCTACATAGAGCGGATAACATGAAACTATGAGCGGTTGCGGATTGGGATTGAGCGGATGGCATTGCGGATAGAGCGCTGGCAGGATGGGATTGAGCGGGTTTTGTGATTCATTGAGCGGCAAACAGCAAATGCCAAAGATAGATGGCGCGGCGGATTGGATACGGGTGGACGAGCTGTCGTGCCGCGGGCATTGAGCGGATACGCAGCTACTTAGAGCGAATAACATGAAACTATGAGCGGCTGCGGATCGCGATAGAGCGGATAACGCTATGGATAGAGCGTTGGCAGGATGGGATTGAGCGGATTTTGTGATTCATTGAGCGGCAAACAGCAAATGCCAAAGATAGATGGCGCGGCGGATAGAATGTGGGAGGACGAGCTGTCGTGCCGCGGGCATTGAGCGGATACGCAGCTACATAGAGCGAATAACATGAAACTATGAGCGGCTATGGACCGCGATAGAGCGGATAGCACTACGTATAGAGCACTCGCGAAACTTCATAGAGCAGATAGCGTGAATCATTGAGCGCTTAGCCTATCTCCTTAAGCGCCCCGTGGCCACATAGAGCACTTAACCAACCAATCCAAACAAAAAAGTGACGATAACTCAAAATTCGAGTTATCGTCACTTCCCGCGAAGTAAGCTATTACCAACTTCGGCCTGCTCCGCCACCACCACCGGAACCACCGCCGCCGAAGCCACCAAAGCCCCCGCCGCCACTTCCACCTCCGAAGCCACCGCCACCGGAGCCAGGGAAGAATATCGGACCAACGCTCGATCGACCACCTGGACCGCCGCCACCGCCTCTTCCTCCACCGCCGAAAAAGATGCGGAAGAGAATATAGAGAACGATGATCACGAAAATAATCGATGGCATGCCTACGTCTTCTTCACCTTGCTCAGGGTATACGACTGGCAACTCATCGCCTTCGAGTCCGTATTCCGCGGCTATTTCATTATAGAAAGCTTTGTATGCTTCCATAATCGCGAGGTCTGGTTGTTCTTGCCTTAAATACGGCATCGCTAGTTCATCAATATAACGTCCCACTTTACCGTCAGGAAGTGCTCCTTCCAAACCGTAGCCGGTCGTTAAATAAAACTTCCGCTCAATACCTGCAGCTTCATTTTTTTCTGTGGAAACGACGAGCAATGCGCCGTTGTCCATTTCTTTATCGCCTAATTGCAATTCACGGAGCAAGCGTAATGCGTATTCCTCAACCGACTCGCCTTCTAGGGAATATACTGTACGAACAGCGAGTTCGGCTTTCGTTGCTGCTTGCAAGCGAATGCCATACTCTTCTATCTCTGCTTCTTGCTCGGGTGATAAAATGTCCGCATCGTCCACTACTACTTCTGTAATCGCATGAACGGTCGTAGTACCAGTAAGGGCCACTAGTAGTGCTACGAAGAACATGCAGATGCGGTTGATCACTTCGCGTCATCCCCAAAATCGACTGATGGCGGTTGTTGCGCCCCTTCGACCGCTTTGAAGTATTCTTTTTCATCGAATCCGAAGATCGAAGCAACGATTTTACCTGGGAATCGTTTAACGGTTCTATTAAAGACCGACACGACGTCGTTATAATCTTTGCGTGCAACCGCGATACGATTTTCCGTACCTGCTAATTCATCCATTAATTGTTGGAAGTTTTGATTCGCTTTTAAGTCAGGATAGTTTTCTACAACGACTAGTAAACGACTTAATGCGCTCGATAGTTCTGAATCTGCGGCTGCTTGTTCTTCAGGACCTTGTGCCCCGGCCATTTTACTACGTGCGTTGGCAATGTTTTCAAGCACCTCTTTTTCATGTGAGGCATACCCTTTCACTGTATTGACTAGGTTCGGGATTAAATCTACTCTACGTTGTAATTGCGTTTCAATCTGCGCATACGACTGGTCGACGTCTTCTTCTAGATTGACTAATTTGTTGTAAGAAGGAACGATCATAATCGCTGCGATTACTACTAACACTATGATGGCTATAAGCGGGCCAGCTACTTTCTTCATACATCACTACTCCTCTCATCATCTCATTAGTATGTACTTACCCTACTTCTTTCACTCACCAAACTTCCAGTTGCAATATTTTTAAAGTGAGTCATTGGGTTTATGTCCAGTTTACTTCCTATATATAAGCATAAACTACATACAATATGACGCATCTATTCAAATACATGTGCTTCTTGAGGAAATCTGCAAGAATATATTTTCAATTACCGCTTTACAGATATTTTTGAGTAAGTTATACTAATAAATGTTGCACGAAGGAAACAATATAGTACCAATCATGCATTAGAGTTGCATAAGGGAAACTATTGTTTTATATTATTACTTATAAAAAAACTATACTGCTTCTTGAGTAAAATAAAAGTTGTATTCCTTTTATCTGAAAGTTGCACTAGGGAAAGAAAAGAGGAGGAAACTGGATGATAGATCCGATAACGGTCAGCAATATAAGTGTTTCGTATGACGGCAATGAAGTCGTAAAAGACGTTTCGTTTTCATTTGGATCTGGTAGTTTGATTGGTGTTCTCGGGCCAAATGGTGCGGGTAAATCTACATTGATGAAAGCTATGCTTGGTCTTATCCATAAAGATCAGGGAGATGTAAAAATCGGTAGCAAGACGGTGGATTCCATGCGTAAGCAAATCGCTTATGTTCCTCAGCGTTCCAATATCGACTGGAACTTCCCGATCATTGTGAAAGATACGGTTTTACTAGGAACGTATCCAAAAATTGGTTTGCTAAGACGTCCGCGTAAAGCAGATAAAGAATGGGCAATGGAGTGTTTAAAGCAAGTAGGAATGGAAGGTTTCGCAAATCGCCAAATTGGTGAATTGTCGGGCGGCCAGCAACAACGGGTATTCCTTGCACGCGCACTAGCCCAAAAGGCGGACTACTTCTTTCTTGACGAACCATTTGTCGGAATTGACGTATCCAGTGAAGAAATCATTATTGGAATTTTGCGCGAAATGCGAGAGGCCGGCAAAGTGATTTTCGTTGTTCACCATGATTTGTCTAAAGTGAAAAAGTATTTTGATGGGTTGGTCCTCATTAATAAAGAGTTAATTGATGCAGGTCCTACTAGTAAAGTGTTCCAGTCAGACAATATGGCGAAAGCATATAACCGTGAATTTATGATCGACGGCTTGGAGGTTTCTATGTAATGGAGTTTATTCAAGACTTAATGACGTACGGTTTCTTACAGAAAGCATTGATTACGTCGATCATGGTCGGCATCATTTGTGGAGTCATTGGTAGTTTCATCGTTCTTCGAGGTATGGCTTTGATGGGTGATGCGATTTCCCATGCGGTTCTACCGGGTGTTGCCATTTCTTATATGCTTGGAATTAGTTATTTCTATGGTGCCGTGTTTACGGGTGTTCTTACCGCATTCAGCATCGGTGCCATATCTCAAAATAGTCGAATCAAGAATGACTCCTCTATCGGGATTGTCTTTTCAGCATTTTTTGCTCTCGGGATTATTTTAATCACACAAGCCAAAAGCGCGACGGACTTAACGCAGATTTTATTCGGTAACGTGTTATCTGTCCGTAGTTCTGATATGTGGCTGACATTGATCATTGGTGCCATTGTCATTTTAGTAGTCGTGTTGTTCTTTAAAGAACTTCTCGTTTCTAGTTTTGACGAGACGATGGCCGCAGCATACGGTTTGAAAACGCGTTTAATTCATTACGCGATTATGTTTTTATTAACGTTGGTTACAGTTGCTTCATTACAAACTGTTGGAGTAATTCTTGTTGTCTCTTTATTGATTACACCCGCTTCTACGGCGTATTTGTTAACGAATCGCCTATCCATCATGGTCGTACTGGCAGCATTTTTCGGTGCCGTGTCTTCCATCACTGGATTGTATTTCAGTTTTTTGTACAACATGCCATCCGGACCCGTGATCGCTTTAGCCGCGACAGCCATTTTCGTCCTGGCATTTTTATTCTCACCTAAACAAGGTGTTGTGGTCGGTATGTTCCGGAAGAAATTCAAACGTAAATCAATGACAGGCGCAACCGAGTAAGGGACCAACTGCCACGGCGGTAAAATAAATTTAATATCCATAAAGGAGTAGAGTGTATTACATGAAGAACTTAGCAAAGTGGCTAACGTTGTCATTGCTCGCTGTATTTATGTTAGCGGCATGCGGTAATGATGATGAAGGCAAAAAGACAGAAGGTACGGACGACGGAGACAAAGTAGCGGAAACAGGCGACAAGCTGAAAGTCGTTACGTCATTTACTATCATTGCGGATATGGCACGTGAAATCGGTGGGGACTACGTTGACGTATATAACTTAGTACCAACTGGAACGGACCCTCACGAATATGAGCCATTGCCGAATGATATTAAAGCGGCAACAGATGCTGACGTATTATTCTACAACGGTTTGAACCTGGAAGGCGGAGAAAAAGGCTGGTTCTTCAAAATGATGGATTCCGTCGGTCAGAAGGACGAAAATATTTTCAGCTTGACTGAAGATGTAGGACCGAAGTATATCGGTGGAGAAGACGGCACTGATGAGGAAATCAATCCACACGCGTTTATCGATCCAGCGGTTGGTGTCAAGATGGCAGAAGCTATGCGCGACGTATTGATTGAAAAGCACCCGACAGAGAGCGAAAAAATTCAAGCGCAAGGTGACAAATACGTAAAACGTCTTCAAGAATTGGATGATGAATTCGCAGAGCGTATTTCTACAATACCTGAAGAAAACCGTGTACTCGTAACAAGTGAACGTGCTTTCCAGTACTTGAATGATCACTACGGCTTAAAAGAAGCGTTTATCTGGGAAATCGATACAGAAGAGAATGGTTCTCCTAAACAAATTAAAGAACTCATTAACTATATCAAAGAGCACAAAGTTCCTGTGTTATTTGTAGAATCCAACGTAGACACTCGCCCAATGGAAACTGTTTCTGCAGAGACTGGCGTTCCAATTGCTGAAAAGCCGATCTACTCTGACGAAATCGGTAACCCAGGTGACGAGATTGATACGTATGTAAAATATTTGAGCTACAATATGGATCTCATTCATGATGAGTTGAGCAAAGAACGATAAGTAACTCGGTCAACCAACTCGAGATAAAAAGGAAGCCACACTCCCCTTGTGGCTTCCTTTTTTGTTTGTATAAAAGTATTGAATATATAAGTCTTAGCTTATATGCTATAGATACTAAAAACAAAGGAGTATTTTATGAATCCTAAACAAATGGAACGTTTCTTGAAAACGATTGGTGATCAATCCCGATTGCAATTATTGAAGGCATTGGAGCAAAAGCCTTTATGCATTTGTGATTTGAATACTTTACTAGACGTATCACAACCTGCAATTAGCCAGCATATGCACAGACTAAAGAGTGATGAAATTGTGCTGAATGAACGACGTGGACGTTGGGTGTTTTGGTCATTAAATGATTCCCATCCCCACTACTTGTTACTACAAGAATTATTGAAGTTATTACCGGTTCCTACTATTACATGTAGTCAGGAGGAGAATCGATGCAAATAATACTAGCTGCTACTATATTTCTACTCACGTTGGTCCTGGTTATTTGGCAACCGCGTAACCTATCCATCGGCTGGTCCGCTATCGCTGGTGCGGTTCTCGCCTTACTTTTTGGTGTCGTCAGCTTTACTGATGTCATCGATGTAACGTCTATCGTATGGAATGCTACATTAACGTTTGTTGCACTGATCATCATTTCCTTAATCCTCGATGAAATCGGATTTTTCGAATGGTCTGCATTACATATGGCGCGTTTTGCCAAAGGAAGCGGCGTGCGGATGTTTTTACTAGTCATCCTGCTTGGTGCCGGTGTATCGGCTTTATTCGCAAATGATGGAGCCGCATTAATACTCACGCCCATAGTTCTCGCGATGGTGCGTGCGCTTAATTTCAAAGAGAAAATGATCTTACCCTTCGTCATGGCGTCGGGATTCATTGCGGACACTACTTCCCTGCCATTTGTCGTCAGCAATCTCGTGAATATCGTCTCTGCTGACTTCTTCGGCATCGGCTTCGCTGAATACGCGAGCCGTATGATCATTCCGAATTTCTTCAGTCTTGGCGCAAGTATTGTCGTGTTGTATTTGTACTTCCGCAAATCGATACCGAAACGTTTTGATGAGAAATTGCTACGTACACCTGCCAGTGCGATACGTGATGATAAACTATTCCGTATTTCCTGGATAGTACTCGGCGTATTATTGTTCGGCTACTTCATTAGCGAATCACTAGGTTTACCGGTCTCCTTCATCGCAGGTTCCATTGCGATCATATTCTTGCTGATCGCAAGGACAAGCGAAGCGGTGCAGACTAAAACGGTAATCAAAGGCGCACCCTGGGCTATTGTGTTCTTTTCTATCGGGATGTACGTAGTTGTCTATGGATTGCGCAATGCAGGATTGACGTCTGTACTGACAGGTTTGATCGAGTGGACATCGAGCCATGGCTTGTATGCTGCAACGATTAGCATGGGGTTCATTGCAGCGATCCTATCGTCGATTATGAATAATATGCCGACTGTCATGATCGACGCGCTCGCAATCCAAGATGCCGCGGTTCCGCCTGATGTGCGAGAAGCGCTAATCTATGCGAACGTCATCGGCTCAGATCTAGGACCGAAGATGACACCCATCGGCTCACTAGCGACGTTGCTTTGGTTACATGTGCTATCGTTAAAAGGCGTGCGTATTTCATGGGGCTATTATTTCAAGGTAGGTATCGTATTGACTGTGCCTACGCTTCTAATTACGTTGACGGGGTTATGGTGGTGGCTTTCGGTTTCTTGAAAGTAAGGAAGGCCAAGGATTGGCACTTCCCCTATTTAGATACTAGCGAACTCTCACAAACGTTTATGCTGATCTCCGGAGCATTACTTTGGTTCTCAATTTCTATCGATGATTTATCCATAGGAAAAAGTAAACAAAATGAATATAACGAATTAAAAAAGAACACACTCAATGAGATTACTTACATGTTCTCTCATTAAGTGTGTTCTATTTAAATGTTTCCAACAGCATAAAAAAACAACGATTGTCTGCACGATCCAATTGGACCATGGCAAACAACCGTTGTTTAGATAGAACCTTGATGCCCTCGGCGGGAGTCGAACCCACATTTTGAGCTTCGGAGGCTCACGTGCTATCCATTGCACCACGAGGACTAAACGTGTAGTATCAAACTTTAACTATAATTACTCCACTACAGAAAAAAGCTTTTCTTCTGTAAGAGACATCTTCCATTATATCGTAGAATATAATGAAAAGCAATGTGTATTTTTAAGGCAAATGATTTGACCTTTGTTGACCTTAATAGGTAAAATACAGTTATAGTTGAAATACGAAATGATTTCAACCGAACGAATATTATGAAGTAATTAAAGGAGGAAGTCTAATTGAATCTAATTCCTACAGTTATTGAACAAACAAACCGTGGTGAGCGAGCGTACGATATCTACTCTCGTCTATTGAAAGACCGTATTATCATGTTGGGGAGCGGTATTGACGACAACGTAGCAAACTCCATCGTGGCACAACTGCTATTCTTGGAAGCTGAAGATCCAGAGAAAGATATCTCCATTTATATCAACAGCCCAGGTGGAAGCATCACAGCAGGTATGGCAATCTATGATACAATGCAATACATCAAACCAGACATCCGCACAATCTGTGTAGGAATGGCAGCATCTATGGGTGCATTCTTGCTAACAGCTGGTACAGAAGGTAAACGTTACGCTCTGCCAAACGCAGAAGTAATGATTCACCAACCACTAGGTGGCGCACAAGGTCAGGCAACTGAAATCGAAATCGCTGCAAAACGCATCTTGCACCTACGTGAAAAACTAAACCAAATCCTATCCGATCGCACGGGTCAGCCAATCGACGTCATCGCAAAAGACACAGACCGCGATAACTTCATGACTGCCGAACGCGCTAAAGAATACGGTCTAATCGACCACGTTCTAGAACGCAGCGACATCGAAAAGAAATAAATACCACAGGTTGTCGCAGAAAGCCAAAAGGCCTTCCGCGACAACCTTTTTATTTTGTATTTTTATTTAGGTTTTGGTTTTGGTTTTATCTTTACCAATCAAATGGACTAGCTCTCTAACTCCAGAAAGAGACACTTTTTGGTCGGAGTGAGAGCCGTGGCGAAGTACGGCTTTTGCGAGTAAAAGCGAAGCGTTAGAAGCACATCTTTGCACTTAAGGCGGCGACTCCGGGAGGATCAGCGTGAGTTCGAGACCCTGGACTGAACGAAGTGAAGGAAGCGGCTCGGGCCACGCCCTCCGGAAAGCGTCCGCCTGGAACGCAGACCAACAACTTCTCCACGTCTCCCCTCCCTTATACCAAAAAACAAAAAAAGATGACGAAACCTCAAAAGGTCATCGCCACCCATATCCAACTCATTGCTCATCTTCCACTAAATCAGCCAAATTCTGAAGAGCTAACTCCTCATCGATCCCGTCCGTAATCAACGTGATCTCCGTACCCTTCGCAATCGCCAAACTCATAATCCCCATGATGCTCTTCGCATTCACCTGACGACTATCCTTCTTCAAATAAATATCAGCCGAATACTTATTGGCCTCCTGTACAAATAACGCTGCCTGCCTCGCTTGTAAACCGGGTTTAATCCCTACTGTAATTGTTTTTTCTACCATATTGTGTGCTCCTTTTCTTCCTCTTCTCATGAAGGATCTACTAGTAATTTAACGTAATCGATCTGCGATTTCTTCAATCTTACGCAAACGATGATTGACACCTGATTTACTGACCGGTGCACCCGTCACCAGCTCGCCTAACTCCTTTAGCGTCACATCTTGGTGCGTGACACGTAATTGAGCAATCTCTTGCAGACGTTCTGGTAATTGATCTAAACCAATCGTGCGTTCAATCAACTTAATATTTTCAACTTGTCTTTGTGCTGCACCGATCGTCTTATTCAGATTGGCCGTTTCACAATTGACTAGCCGATTTACACTGTTGCGCATATCACGCATGATCCGCACATCCTCAAATTTCATAAGAGATACATGCGCACCAATGATGCCAAGAAAATCGGATATTTTTTCTGCTTCTTTAAGATACGCAATAAATCCTTTTTTCCGTTCAATTGATTTCGCGTTCAAATGGAAATGGTTCATCAACTCAACAAGTGATTGACTATGTTCTTGATAGCTCGAGAAGACTTCCAAATGATAAGAAGACGTCTCCGGATTATTCACGGAACCTCCTGCCAGGAAAGCTCCCCGTAAGTATGCGCGTGCACAGCAATCTTTTTCAATTAACTGTGGATCGATCGTATTGATCATTTGGAAATCATGCGTCATGATCGATAATTCTTCCAATAAGTGCTTAGCCCCATCACGGATTCGGCAAATATAGACATTATTTTTCTTTAAGCGCATTTTTTTTCGTACAAGCAATTCCACTTTATATGGATACAACGCCTTCATGTTCGAATACAGACGACGCGCAATAGATGCATTTTCTGTTTGAACGTCAAGACTTAGTTGTTTATTAGAAAAAGACATGACACCATTCATACGGATGAATGCCGCAATTTCTGATTTCGTACAGCAGTCATCCGCCTCAATCTGCGTCAATTCTTTTTTCGTTTTGGATGCAAAAGACATGATATTCCCCCTCTTCGGCGATCTTCATATCTATCCGCCTTCTACGTTCTCTCTATATAACGCATCAACATATCTGATACTTCCATCGTTTTATGCATAATCGTTCCATCTAATATTGTCGCGATCTCCTGCACAAATACTTCAGACACTAGTGATTGCAGTATTTCTAAGTCGTTCTCTACAAGCCAAGGCTCTTCATTTTCATTCAGGTTATACGTACGTCTGAACGCTTCTGCATTATTCACTAGTACTGCATCAAGAAAAGGTTCTCCCGCGTGATCATAGAGCGCCTGAACATGCTCAGAAGCAGTATAACGATAAGTTTCGCCACGTTGCGTCGTTAAATTACCAACATAGACCTTTTTTGCAGTACTTTCGAGAATTGCTTCGCGGATATCCTGCACTAAAAGTGTTGGCAAAGTACTAGTATACAAGCTTCCCGGCCCAAATACGATTAAATCTGCATTTTTTATCGTATCGGCTGTTTCCGGCAAAGGTTTTACATCTTGAGGCGTGATAAAAACGTTACGGATCTTCCTTCCATAGAGAGGAATTTTCGATTCACCTGTAATGATTGAACCATCTTCGAGCTCGGCATGCAAGGTAATTCGCTGATTTGCTGCAGGTAATACTGTTCCTTTAATATTCAGAACAACGCCCATCTGCTCAACTGCACGTGCGAAATCACCCGTGATAGTCGTTAGGGCTGTAAGCATTAAATTACCAAGAGAATGTCCCTTCAAACCATCCGTTCCCTCAAATCGATGCTGGAACATTTTCTCAATCATCGGCTCCACATCTGAAAGCGCTGCCATAACCTGTCTTATATCTCCAGGTGGCGGGACGTTATACTGGTCGAGTAAACGGCCTGAACTTCCCCCGTCATCCGCCACCGTAACAATCGCTGTCAGTTCAATTGGGTAGCGTTTTAAACCGCGAAGGATATTGGATAATCCTGTGCCGCCACCGAACACAACAACTCTTTTCATCGTAGTGGATTGCATATTCATGTCAACCCTTTCTTTTTTCAACATCCCGATGTGATACATAGGTCGGGTAGTCGCCTTTAAACACACTTGTAAAGTATTCAGCAAGTGTAACAGAGCGGTGTTGACCACCTGTACAACCGAACGCAATGACTGCTTGACCTTTTCCTTCTTGTTTATACTGCGGAATCAAGAACTTGAATAAATCGGTTAGTTTTTCGATTAATTCTTTCGTGTCCGACCATTTCAATACGTAATCTGACACTTCACGATTCAAACCTGTCAATGGACGTAATTCTTCCAAATAAAACGGGTTCGGTAAAAACCGTACGTCGAACACTACGTCTGCATCAATCGGCATCCCATGTTTAAATCCGAATGAGACAAAATTTAAGGTGAAGTTCGGCTCGCCAGCTTCAGAAAATTCGCCTGTGATTTTTTCTCGTAATTGCTTAGGCTTTAATTTGGATGTGTCGATAATCGAACGGGATAGTCCTTTTATTTCTGTTAATAAAAGACGCTCTTTGCGAATACCTTCGAGTAACGTGCCACCTTCAGATAATGGATGTGACCTACGTGTTTCTTTATAACGTTTCACAAGAGCTTCGTCATCTGAATCGAGGAATAGCAAACTCGTTTTAACATCTTCCATTTTGAATAATCCTTCGAGTGCAGTAATCATGGAGTCGAATAAACTTCCTCCGCGCGTATCCATCACGGCTGCAATACGTCTCATTTGATTATCTGACTTCATCATCAAATCCAGGAATGTTACAAATAATTCGGGTGGTAAGTTGTCTATGCAATAGAACCCCATGTCTTCAAAGCATTGCATGGCGACTGTTTTACCTGCTCCTGACATACCCGTAATTATGACAACTTCGTATTCATTTACCACTTGTGGTTGATCCATAAATGTTAGTCACCTTCCATTGATTGTTGAAGTGATTCCCGCAAGAAGCGGAATTGCTCTGTATAATAGAACGTTCCATACTGCATACCTTTCTGACTAACCGCAAAAAGTAAGTTCTTGCGATCCCCTTCCGCCATTGGTAGTGTATGCAAACTTTCTAGCGGATGCCATTCCAGTTCACCTTCGATGGTGGTTTTCATTAACTCTCCGGAATAGTCGTGTGCGACAAATGTGAAGAGTAACCATTCATTCAATAATTCTTTTCCTTCATCATCCATGATCATCATCGTATATACGCCTTTTAAATGTGGCGAGATCGCTTGCGCACCGGTTTCTTCGAGAAATTCACGATTAGCGGCTTCATAAATAGACTCACCTTCATCGATTTTCCCACCCGGCGCCACATACCAACCACGCCTCGGCTTCTTCAGCAAAAGGACTTGACCGTCTTTTACCACGAGCAAATTAGCAATTTTTTGCATATGTAGTTCCCCACTTTTCAAGTATGTATTTATAGTATACAACGCTTTCATTGAAAACGAAAAAAAAAGGTGACTATTCACGGAAGTTTGTACCGTAAATAGCCACAAAGTTGCTATATTATGAAAGGGGTGTCTTTCTTTTTCTATTATCCCCCTTTTTTATTGCAAAACGATTACATAGACGTTACAAATTGATAACCTATTTTACGCCTTCGCTTCTACTTCTTCCATCAACTCTTCGATATACTTCTGAGCTGCTTGAGCTGCAATACTTCCGTCTCCTGTTGCTGTTACGACTTGACGTAATAACTTCTCACGCACATCGCCTGCAGCAAAGATACCTGGAATTTTTGTTTCCATAATGTCATTTGTTTCAATATAGCCGTTTTCATCCAAAATGCCGAGATCTTTGAAAGGCTCTGTGATTGGGTCCAATCCGATATAAACGAACATACCTTCAGTTTCCATTTCACGTTCAGAACCGTCTTCAGTAGAAACTAGCGTTATGGAACCAATCTTACCGTCTTTTTCATTCACTTGCTTAACCGTTGAATTCCAAATGAAATCAATCTTTTCATTGGCAAACGCTCGCTCTTGAACGATTTTTTGTGCACGCAATGTATCACGACGGTGGATAATAGTTACCTTATTAGCAAAACGCGTTAAATATGAACCTTCTTCTACCGCAGAGTCACCGCCACCAATAACGACGATATCTTTATTGCGGAAGAATGCTCCATCACATACCGCACAATAACTTACGCCACGGCCAGTCAATTCTTCTTCACCCGGTACACCGATCTTGCGGTATTCTGCGCCCGTAGTCAAAATAATTGCACGTGCTTTATAACTTTTTCCACCTGCGTGAACCGTCTTAAATTCGCGACCGTCTTCGATTTTCGTTACGTCTCCATAAGCATATTCAGCACCGAAACGTTTCGCATGATCGAACATTTTTGTCGAGATATCTGGACCTAAAATACTTTCAAATCCTGGATAGTTCTCAATTTCTTCTGTATTGGCCATTTGACCGCCTGGCAAGCCTCTTTCTAACATCAATGTGGACATGTTTCCACGTGATGTATAGACAGCTGCTGTCATCCCTGCTGGTCCTGCCCCAACGACAATTACGTCATATACTTTTTCTTCCGTTGTCATAGTAGTTTTCCTCCTTCAAAATACGCATCCTTTGGCTTTCATTGACTTCACCAAAGATTTCATCCGACTGGCAGATAAAACTATCGCTATATAAAATCGTACGAGAAATACACTTGAATTTCAACTTAAATGCAACATCTGCAAGTAGTTATTCTTCTGTATAAGGCAGAAATTGAAGAAGTTCCTGAATATACTTGGATAACGTCGCAACAGATACGCTGTAATTTTCTGCAACAGACTTTTTCGTCACTTTTTCGTCATGTGAAGATTGGAACATATAATCCGCTGCCGCAGCAATTGCATGCACATTACTGAACGTATACTTCTGTTCGAGTGCATGTTCACATAGCGTGAACCACATTTGAAAGAACTGTACACCTTGCTCATCAAGCGGTTTATAGTCTTCATACAATAAATCACAAATGGCCAGTGCTTTTTTCAAAGCCTTCTCAAATGGATTAGTCACCTTGAATGAATAATTCAAACTGTGCGCTAGAAACAGTTGTTCCGCAGCTGTCAATTTTTCTACATCTATATATCCGGGATGTGAAAGGATTTCCTGTAAATGTGACGACTTTCCTACTAAGTACAAGCCGAACATTCGCTCACTGCGATACGGGTTTGAAATCTTTTCAATCAAGAACGGAACATCCTCTTCGTAAGAATCCATATCCAACTCTTCATCCAGTGATTTCCAAGGTTCGAAGCCTTCTTTCGTAGGATCCAATTTCAGTAACGCTTCATTCGCTTGCTCCGCTACTTTACGATGACCCGTAAAATATGCAGCGTTCGCTAGCCAGAAGTAATACCCGACATCTCCTTCGAATCCGCGTTTTTGCAGACTGCGAAGCCAGTGATACGCTTCTTCGTAACGACCTGTCAGCGCAAATGTCGCACCTAATTTATAGCGCTGTTCGAATTGATACGGTTTAATCTTCGACAACAGCTCCATCATACTTTTCAAACGCTCTTCATCCCGGTTGTAATAAAAGAATACCGCCAAGTTACACAGCGCATGGATGTTGCCTTTTTCTTCACGCAAGACTTCATATAGAATGTCTTCCGCATGCTTCTCTTTGCCGATATAAAAATACGCAAGCGCCAAATTATTATGGACAGCCCACGTTTTCGGATAATCCACTAATAAATCCTCTAGCACTTCAATGGCATCTTCAAAATCTCCTTGTTCCATCATGCGACGTGCTTTTTCTTGCCTGAATATTACTTCACTATCCAGCTGTTCGCCTTCTTCAACGAACATTTCTTCCTGATCAGCGAATTCAGAGATTTCATGGGCTTCTTCTACAAATACGCCATCGGGTGCTATAGCCACATATTTCAATGCATACTGCTTCGCTTCACGCAGTAGACCGAGGTGTGCATGAACTTCAGCTAAATAGAATGTCGTCTCATCATTGTTTGGATCTAGATCATCAGCTGTTTGCAAAAGCTCATAGGCATCTTCAAAGCGCCCGACTTCCATGATGAACACGCCGTATTCCATATGGGTCAGTGCATCATCTGGATTCAAATCCAGTGCACGTTTATAATATTTTTCCGCATCAGAAAATTGTTCACGCTGCATAGCTTGCATCGCGCGTTTACGATAAAAATCACCGTCTGGCAGGAATGAAATAATTTTATCTTTTATAAATCGTTGGTTGTTTTTCAATCGAACTCCTCCGAAAAAGTAAGAGGAACGCACTTGACGTCCCCCTGCAATGTATCCTCTAGTATAGCACAACTACATAGCCCGTCATTCATTTGCTTTCACGTGCTGCACGTTCCGCCATTTGTTCGGCTGTATATATAATGCGTACTGGATTCCCGCCAGCAAATGTACCGGCAGGAATGTCTTTATTGACGAGCGAGGCAGCGGAAACAATGGCACCATCGCCTATTTTAACGCCCGGCAAAATCGTTGTATTGGCTCCAATCAGTACATTATTGCCTATTTCCACATCGCCAATACGGTATTCATCTATCAAGTATTCATGTGCTAAAATCGTCGAATTAAACCCGATTATGGAGTTTTCACCAACAGAAATTCGTTCTGGAAACATGACATCCGGTACAACCATCAGCGCAAAAGCCGTATGCTTCCCGACTTTCATCCGCAAGAACACTCGATACAAGACGTTTTTCCATGAAACAAATGGCGTATACCGCGCAATTTGAATCACGATGAAATTCTTAGCTACTTTAAAAATGGAGACCGTACGGTAAATATGCCAAAGTGAATTTGCATCTCCTTTGGAAGGATGCCGCTCTGTGCGTCTCATAGTTTGATTCCCGCAGTGATTTTAAGTAAGTCGGACATATGTTGCAACATGAAGTCAGGTTTGAATGTCTGCAAATATTCTTCACCTTTTAACGCCCATGCAACAGCTGCAGTTCGTGTTCCTGCATTTTGTCCGCCCAGTATATCGTGGAAGTTATCCCCGATCATCAGTGACTCTTCAGGTGCTCGGCCAAGACGTTTTAATGCCAATGCAATCGGCTCAGGATCCGGTTTAGGATTCGTAATATCATCGAGTCCAATGACTGTCTCAAAATAAGGGGCGATATCGAGAAGGTCGATCCCTCTTTCTACCATATCGCGCTTCTTTGTAGAAACGACCGCCATCTTAAAGCCTAGATCATATAATTTACGGAGCGTATCTGTGACACCTTCGAATTCAGTTACATAGTCATCGTGATGAGCCAAGTTCCATTCACGGTATTCGTCAATCAATTGTTCTGTCTTATCTGGTGCAATCGAGGAAAACGTATCATGTAATGTAGGTCCGATAAACGGCAACATCTCTTCCCGCCCAAAACGTCCAGGGAAATGCTTCTCAAGGACATGTTCAAAAGAAGAAAGTATTAACTCATTTGTATCTGCAAGCGTTCCATCAAAATCAAATAATAATGTAGTAATCGGTTGATTAGTCAATAACAGCTTCCCCCTTCTCTCTCGGCTGCTTCCATAGAATACTCACTGTAATCGTCAGTACAATGGCAGTTACAAGCCGAATGATCAATAATGGCCAAATCGGTATACCGAGTGGCAAGAATAATAGTGTATCCTCAATCACTGCATGGCATGCCATCAAGAATATGAAAGCCAATGTAATATCCCGTTTCGAGACGCCATCTTCCTGCACTGCTTGAATCATGACGCCTGCACCGTATGCCAGGCCAATCAATAATCCCGCAACGAGTGTCATCGAGGCATTGGGTTTCACACCAATCAGTTTTGTAAACGGTGCCAAACCACTAGAAAAACGCTCTAAATAATTGCGATCTTTCACGTACTGCACAAACAACATTAATGGAATGACAATCAATGCCAGCTGCAAGACGCCAAATGCCGCCTTTTCAAGTCCGAGCAAGAAAATCTGCACAAAGCCTTCTGGCACAACTTCCGCTTGTGGCGTTAAACCGTATTGCGCGATTTCATTGCCGCCTGTCCAAAATACATTGATCAAAACTCCAGCAAGCACAGCCAATCCGAGTCGAACGACAAGCACTGTCCAAAGTTTGACGCCTACTTTTATGGCGACAGCTGTCTCAATGAACAAATTATGCGCAAAACTGATCATCATAGCAATGATAAATACTTCTTTAACCGTTAATTCTAATGAAATGATGCCGGCAATTCCAGCATATAAATTTAATGCATTGCCAAGCACGATGGGCACAGCTGCTTCACCGCGCAAGCCAAAAAGATGCATAATAGGTTCAACCAATTGCACAAGCCAAGGTAAGATAGGTGTAAACTGCAAAATGGTTACAAGCAACGTAATAGGGAAAATAATTTTACCGAGCGACCACGTTGTTTTTAATCCCACTTGTAAACCATTTTTCAACGTACTAGATAATGCGATATTATTTTTGTTTGTCATCATAGTTCTCTTTCACTTTCATTATATATCTGCGATACAACAAGATGGCGATCCCTATGACAACTCCTGCTACAGATACTAACTGCGCAGCACGTAAACTGCCGATGACGTACAGACTATCCGTCCGCATCCCTTCAATGAAGAATCGGCCGATTGAATACCAGATGACATAAAACAAGAAAACTTCTCCACGTTTCATCTTCAGCATTCTTCGGATTACTAAAATCAAAATGAGTCCGACCACATTCCATAACGACTCATACAAGAATGTCGGATGATACGTGATCCCATCAATCGTCATTTGATTCATAATCCAGTCAGGAATGATCGTACTTTCTTTAAACGCTTCTGAAACCGGTCCGCCATGCGCTTCCTGGTTCATGAAATTTCCCCAGCGTCCGATAATTTGTCCAATTAATAAGCCCGGTGCTGTAATATCTGCCACTTTCCAAAATGACACGCCGCGCTTCTTACAGAAAATCACAGCTGTAATGACCGCACCGATCAAGGCACCATGGATCGCTATTCCACCATTCCAAATTTGAATGATTTGGTCTGGATGATCACGATAATAGTCCCACGTGAAAATAACATAGTAAATTCGTGCACTGATGATAGAAATAGGAATTGCCCAAATGAGCATATCCGTGAGTAAGTCGGGGTGCATTCCCCGCTTCAGCATTTCTCTTTGCACAATCATAAATCCTAAAATAATTCCGAGCGCAATCAAAATACCGTACCAGCGAACTTCTAAGCTGCCAATACTGATCGCGACGGGGTTAATCGCTAGCATGGAAACATTCACTTAGTCGCGCCCCTCTTCTTCTAATAGTTCCGCATTGTCTGCGATCGCTTGATCCAAACGCTTGGTAAATTCCTCTGCAGCATTAATTCCAAGACGCTTCATTCGATAATCCATCGCCGCTACTTCAATGATGACTGCGATATTCCGCCCAGGTCGTACAGGAACGGACAATTTCGTAATTTGCGAATCGAGAATTTCTACTTTCTCTTCATCGATTCCGAGACGATCATAGTGCTTCTTATCATCCCAAATTTCTAAATCGACCGCTAACAATACACGCTTATCATCTTTCACGGAACTTGCACCAAACAACGTCATCAAATCGATAATACCGACACCGCGAATTTCCAACATATGTTTCAATAGTTTCGGTGACGTTCCGATTAAGATGTTATCGGATACTTGTCGAATCTCGACCGAATCATCCGCTACAAGTCTATGCCCTTTTTTAATGAGTTCTAACGCCGTTTCACTTTTCCCTACTCCGCTACCACCCGTGATTAATACTCCGACACCATACACATCCACTAGCACACCATGAACAGTCGTCATCGGAGCGAGTTGTCCAACCAAGTAATTCGTCAGCATGCCTGAGAACTGCGTAGTCTTATAATCTGTCCGCAGCACCGGAATGTTTTTCTCCTCTGCTAACTGGCTCAACTCTTTCGGACCTTCTTCGCCATGAGCAATAATGAATGCCGGCGTATCGACCGAGCAAAGTCGCTCCAAACGCTTTCTTCGCGTAATGGCAGGCAATGTTTCAAGGAAGGACATCTCCTTACGCCCAATCAACTGCACACGCTCCGCAGGATAATAATCAAAATAACCAGCCATCTCAAGGCCAGGCCGTGAAATATCACTCATTAGGACTTGCTTATGAATGCCCTCGTGTCCAGCAATCAATTCCAATCCGAAACGATTCATAATATCTTCTACTGTTAATTCACCCATGAAATCCCTCACTCTCTGCTACGATGTACGTATTCTGACAGTTTCTTGCCGTATCATCATTTCCTGTGCTTATGTACAAATCATTCCAACCTATTTTAACATGAAGGTAACGAAAAGAAATGGATTACTTCTTGATCTATATTCCCTTTTTGTATCCTTTTCAAAAGTCTTCTCTATATAGAGGATAAAGGAGAGTGGACAGAATTGACACTAATCATTCTTGATGCGGGTCACGGCCCAGATACACCCGGTAAACGAACACCTGATGGAAAGCTTCGCGAGTATTATTTTAATGCGGCAGTAGCCGCACTCGTCGGAGAGTTTTTAACGAAAGAAGGCCTGACAGTAAAGTATACACACGCGTCTTCTCGTGACGTGCCATTAAGCGAACGAACGACTTCAGCTAATCGAATGAAAGCAGATGCATTTGTCTCAATCCACGCAAATGCATTCGGCAACGGCTGGCACACCGCACAAGGAATTGAGACCTATATTTATCCACAAGCAAGCCAAAGTTCCGCAGTGCTCGCTTCTGCCGTGCAGAAATCCTTGATCTCTGCTTGCCTGCGTCCCGATCGCGGCGTGAAAAAGGCCGATTTCGCTGTCTTACGTGACACGAATATGCCTGCAATTCTAGTAGAGTGCGGCTTCATGTCGAATCAGACAGAGGCCGCGTTATTGCAAAGCAAAGCCTATCAACGCCAATGCGCACGAGCTATCGCTTTTGGGATTTTGTGTTGGGAGTATGGGAGATGAATTGGGAGGGGTTGTTTTGTTTTGACTGAGATGTGGGGGCATTGAGCGGTTGCGTGGCAGGATTGATCGCTTATCCCGTAAGTATGAGCGGATACGGACCACGATAGAGCGGACATCCACCCTCATAGAGCGATCACGCAGCAACAATGAGCACTTACACGAATTATTGAGCGGCACAGGCGATTGACCTCTAGGAGCAGTGTGTAATGAGCGGGTAAGCGGCAGGATTGATCGCATTACCCGTAAGTATGAGCGCTCACGGACCACGATAGAGCGGACATCCACCCTCATAGAGCGAAAACGCAGCAACAATGAGCACTTACACGAATTATTGAGCGGCACAGGCGATTGACCTCTAGGAGCAGTGTGTAATGAGCGGGTAAGCGGCGAGATTGATCGCTTAACCCGTAAGTTTGAGCGGATACGGACCACGATAGAGCGGACATCCATCCTCATAGAGCGGTCACGCAGCAACAATGAGCACCTACACGATTTATTGAGCGGCACAGGCGATTGACCTCTAGGAGCAGAGTGTAATGAGCGGGTAAGCGGCAGGATTGATCGCTTCCCCCGTAAGTTTGAGCGGATACGGACCACGATAGAGCGGACAACTCTCTCAATAGAGCGAAAACGCAGCAACAATGAGCACTTACATGATTTATTGAGCGGCACAAGCAAATCCTCCCGCTTCATTCAAACAATCAAAAAAACCAAAAAACACCTGCACCGCCACAAATGGCAGTGCAGGTGTTTGATTATGTGATTAACCCATATCGACAGAGTTATAGCGAACCATGACAGTGCCTGTCTTGGACTCTCCCGTGATGTGCAACGGCTCTTTCATTGAGTCTTCAACGTTCTTGCTAAAGCGGATCGTACGGTGCAAGAACTGTTCTTGTTCTTCCACACGTGATACGTCTTTCAATTGCAAGTCAAGCTTACCCATGTTGGAAGTAATCTCTCCCTTAACACCTATAGTAGATGGGAAGTAAATTTCAACCGTACCGCTGATTGACTTCGCTTCTAATTTTTTTGCATCAGCAGAAGAAGTTGTCAACGTCACGTTTCCATTTAAGGATTTTGCGTCTACATCATTCACCGCGCCATCTACATAGACACGACCATTTAATGTTTCGGCTTCTAGCTTTTCGCCAGTAACTTTCAACAAACGGACCATACCGTTTGCAGTCTCTAGCTCCGCTTCATCAAATTTAATATCGGCACATTCAATTTTACCATTTGCCGTTCTAATACGCAGATCTTTAAAGTCCACGCCTTCAACAGAACATCCGCCGTTCAATAGACGGACAGAAAGTTTACTATACGGCGCTGTAGTCGGTACGTACAGATGTAGGTTGACTTGCAGCATCTTCAAGTCGCTTCCGATGCGCAACTTATTGCCGTCTTTTACGAACAATAACTTTTCTAGGAACTGGCTGAGTGCACCTGCTTCAGAATCATGATTGAAATGCTTTACAGAGAACTTCGCCGTGATTTCCTCAGTATCTGAAGGATGAATTTCCACAGTACCGTGATCGATATGGATGATGATTTCTTCAATATCTTCTACGGACTTACTTTCTGTATGTGTAAAGGAAACAGATTTGCTGAATGGTGCTTCGAAATCGAATTCTTTCACACGGTGTACTGCCGTATCCATAAATTGCATGAAGCGGTCACCTGCTGAGACGAATTCTTTGCGGATATCTTCGAAGAAAGCATCAGCTGAAGAGCTCTCTTCCGCTGTTCCTTGCTCAGATTCTTTACCCATGGCTTCCAGTAATTTCAATGCTTCATCAGCTGTGATTTTACCTTCTTCAAGCATCGTTAGTATTCGTATGCGTTCATTTTGCATTTCCAGATTCCTCCTTGTTTTGAACAATCTTTTCAGTAGCTATCTATTTATACGGTTCTGCGGAACAAAAGTTTCATTTTCTATTTCTTTACTACTTTTTTTATTTGTTCTTTCATCCGATTTCGATCTCTTTCTAGGATGGTCTTCAAATATTTACCCGTATAGGATTCTTTGACTTCTGCTATCGCTTCGGGTGTACCCGTCGCAACAATTTCTCCGCCTTTGTCTCCGCCTTCCGGACCGATATCGATAATATAATCGACAGTCTTAATGACATCCAAATTATGCTCAATAACGAGAACTGTGTTCCCTCCATCAACTAGACGTTGAAGAACTTCAAGTAACTTAGCTATATCATGTACGTGCAAACCTGTTGTCGGCTCGTCCAAAATATAAAACGATTTACCCATGGACCGTTTATGCAATTCAGAAGCCAATTTCACACGTTGGGCTTCTCCACCTGACAGTGTCGTTGCTGGTTGACCTAATTGTACATAGCCTAAGCCTACATCGACGATCGTCTGCAATTTACGATGGATTTTCGGGATGTTTTCGAAAAATACGACCGCATATTCTACTGTCATTTCCAGTACGTCTGCAATATTCTTTCCTTTATACTTCACTTCAAGTGTTTCACGGTTATAACGTTTACCGTGACATACTTCGCACGGTACATATACATCCGGAAGGAAATGCATTTCGATTTTGATGATTCCATCTCCACGGCATGCTTCACACCGTCCTCCCTTGACGTTAAAACTAAAGCGACCTTTTTTATAGCCGCGAACTTTCGCTTCATTCGTCATCGCAAAAACATCGCGTATATCATCAAAGACGCCTGTATACGTAGCTGGGTTGGAACGCGGTGTACGGCCGATTGGTGATTGATCGATATCGATAATCTTCTCCAAATGTTCCACACCACTAATACTATCGAATTTTCCAGGTCTTTGTTTGGATCGATTCAATTTCTGGGCCAATGTTTTATGCAAAATATCATTGACCAACGTACTTTTACCTGAACCGGAAACTCCTGTAACTGCGATAAATTGACCGAGTGGGAATTCTGCATCAATATGCTTCAAGTTATTCTCTGAAGCGCCTTTAACGATAATGCTGCGCTCATCACGTGACCTGCGTTCAATCGGTAGTGGAATGAATTTCTTCCCGCTCAAATATTGACCGGTCAGCGACTTCTTGTTTTTCATCACTTTCGCAGGAGTACCTGCAGCTACCACTTCTCCACCTGCCACGCCAGCACCAGGACCGATATCAATTAAATAGTCTGCGGCCATCATCGTGTCCTCGTCATGTTCTACAACAATTAACGTATTTCCGATATCTCGCATGCTTTGAAGCGTGCCAATTAATCGATCATTATCTCGCTGATGAAGTCCAATTGAAGGTTCATCGAGAATATACAGAACACCTGTCAAACGAGATCCGATTTGTGTAGCCAGTCGTATACGCTGTGCCTCTCCACCTGATAATGTTCCTGCTGAACGAGATAAATTTAAGTAATCGAGACCGACGTTCACTAAGAAACCTAAACGTTCTTGGATTTCCTTCAAGACCATGTCTGCAATTTGTGTGTCCTTCTCAGATAGAATTAATTGGTCAAAGAATTTCGTCGTTTCAACAATCGAACGTTCCGTGATCTTCCCGATATGCTCTCCGTTCACTAAAACCGAAAGCGATTCGGGTTTTAGGCGGTAGCCTGTACAAGTGGGACATGACTTCTCCGTCATATATTTACCCATCTGCTCACGTATATAGTCTGATGATGTCTCATGATAACGACGTTCGACGTTGCGCAAGACACCTTCGAAATAAATATCGCTATCGCGTGTGTTTCCGAATTCGTTTGTATAGCGGAAACGAATCTTCTCTTTTTTCGATCCTAGCATCAGTTTTTCAATATCTGAGTCAGCTAGTTCTCTAACCGGTACATCCATTGGAATTTTATAATGCTTGGCAATCGTCTTCAGAAGTTCTGGATAATATTGCGAACTCGTTGGCTCCCAAGGGGCAATAGCGTGTTCTTTTAAGGTTAGGTCACTATTTGGAATGACTAAATCTGGATCCACTTCGAGTTTCATGCCAAGTCCATCACATTCAGGACATGCACCGAACGGACTGTTAAATGAAAACATACGCGGTTCTAGTTCGCCAATAGAAAACCCACAAATAGGACATGCGTGATGTTCACTGAAAAACAGTTCTTCTTTACCAATCACATCGACAAGAACATTACCGTCTGCTAATCGTAACGCAGATTCCAATGAGTCACTTAGACGTGTTTCTACGCCTTCTTTCATGACGATTCGGTCAATGACGATTTCAATTGTATGCTTTTTATTTTTATCCAAATCGATGTTATCGTCTAAATCAATTGTCTCACCATTTACTCGTACCCGTACATAGCCTTGTCTTTTAATATCTTCAAATAATTTGGCATGTGTCCCTTTACGTTCTGAAATAATAGGTGCCAAAATTTGAATTCGAGTACGCTCTGGTAACTGGATTACACGATCCACCATCTGCTGAATCGTCTGCGTAGAGATTTCAATGCCATGAAACGGACAATGCGGTTTCCCGACTCTTGCATAAAGTAAACGCAAGTAGTCGTAGATTTCCGTCACCGTTCCTACAGTAGACCGTGGATTTTTACTCGTTGTCTTCTGGTCAATAGAAATAGCCGGCGACAATCCTTCTATAGAATCCACATCTGGTTTATCCATTTGTCCAAGGAACTGACGCGCATATGCAGATAATGATTCCACATAGCGGCGCTGCCCTTCCGCGTAGATCGTATCAAAAGCTAGTGAAGATTTTCCTGAGCCCGATAAACCCGTAAGCACCACTAGCTTGTCGCGTGGAATCTTCACCGTAATGTCTTTTAGGTTATTCGCTCTCGCTCCCTGTATTACAAGTTCTTTATTTTTCATGCGGACTCTACCTTTCTGCTTTCAGTTCTAATACGGTATCTCGTAACTCTGCAGCTCTTTCGAAGTCTAAAGCTTTTGCTGCGTCTTTCATTTCTTTTTCCAATTTGGTTAGCAATATGCTTTTCTCGTCTTTGGAAAGCTTCTTGCCATTCGTCACCTTTTGCAAATACGATTCCGTTTCTTCAGCCACTTGAGTGGCACGGATCAATTCGCGTATCGGCTTAACGATGGTCGTTGGTGTTACACCATGTTTTTCATTATATGCTTTTTGAATTTCACGACGACGTTCCGTTTCATCAATAGCTTTCTTCATGGAATCTGTCATTTTATCCGCGTACATAATAACGCGTCCTTCTGAGTTACGTGCCGCACGTCCAATTGTCTGGATTAACGCACGTTCCGAACGCAAGAATCCTTCTTTATCCGCATCCAAAATCGTGACCAATGAAACTTCGGGAATATCAATTCCTTCACGCAGTAAGTTGATTCCGATTAATACATCGTACGTTCCGACACGCAACTCACGGATAATTTCTGTCCGTTCTAGAGTCTTCACGTCAGAATGGAGGTACTGAACTTTAATTCCGATATCTTTTAAATAATCCGTCAAGTCTTCTGACATTTTTTTCGTTAGAGTTGTTATTAATACACGTTCATTTCGCTCGATTCGAAGATGTATTTCATCCAATAAATCGTCAATTTGTCCTTCAATAGGACGCACTTCAATGATTGGATCAAGTAATCCTGTAGGACGTATAATCTGTTCTACCATTTCGTCTGTATGCTCAATTTCATAAGGACCTGGCGTGGCTGAAATATACATTGCCTGCCGAACATGCTTTTCAAATTCTTCAAACATCAATGGACGGTTGTCCAATGCCGATGGTAAGCGGAAACCATGTTCCACCAATACTTTTTTACGTGCCTGGTCCCCGTTGTACATTCCACGAATCTGTGGCAAGGAGACGTGACTTTCATCTACTACAATCAAAAAGTCGTCAGGGAAATAATCCAGCAACGTATATGGAGTTGCCCCGGCTTCACGCAACGTCAAATGTCTAGAATAGTTCTCGATTCCAGAACAAAAGCCCATCTCCCGCATCATTTCTAGATCATAACGCGTCCGTTGTTCTAGCCGCTGCGCTTCTAATAATTTATCATTATCACGTAAGTATTTAAGCTGTTCTTCTAACTCGATTTCAATATTTTCAATCGCTTTAAGTAACTTCTCTTCGCGGGTAACGAAGTGGGATCCTGGGAAAATAGCCACGTGATCACGATCGCCGATGACTTCTCCTGTTAAGGCATCCACTTCCCGAATCCGTTCGATTTCATCTCCAAAAAACTCAAGACGTATACAACGCTCGTCACGAGCTACCGGAAAGACTTCGACTACATCGCCTCTGACACGGAATGTACCACGCGTGAAATTGATATCATTGCGCTCATACTGAATGTCCACTAGCGTGCGTAATAGTTGATTACGCGGTATTTCCATTCCTTTGCGTAATGAAAAAACCATGTCATTATATTCTTCTGGCGAACCTAGACCGTAAATACATGACACGGATGCTACAATCAAGACGTCGTTCCGTTCGAATAATGCACTCGTTGCGGAGTGGCGAAGTTTATCGATTTCATCATTGATCGATGAATCCTTTTCAATGAATGTATCCGTCTGTGGAACATATGCTTCTGGTTGATAAAAATCGTAGAAGCTGACGAAGTATTCTACCGCATTATCTGGAAAAAACTCTTTGAACTCGCTATATAATTGGCCAGCCAACGTTTTATTGTGGGCAATGACCAGTGTAGGTTTATTAATTTCTGTCAGCACATTGGAAACCGTGAATGTTTTACCTGTCCCCGTTGCACCCAGTAACGTTTGATGCTTCTTGCCTTCTTTAATACCGTTAACAAGGCTGTCGATCGCTTTTGGCTGATCTCCTTGTGGCGTATATGGTGCCTGCAATTGAAATGTTTCGTTCAAATGGTTCCACTCCTCTTCTTAAACACCTGTCCTTCTATTTTACCACAACCAGTGTTTTTTCTAAAGAAATAACGAACGTACGTTTTAAGCTAACTCTCTATGTACTTTATTGTACCCTTGTACTTTGTGAAAGAAACTCACAGCGAGGTTATTCTATGCAATAAAAAAACACTGCCAGGATTTTGCCCTAGCAGTGCCTATGAATACATTATTTTGTTTTTAGTTCATAACCATGTTCTTGTGAAATGTCGATTAATTGTTGTGTATACAGGTCGAATGCTTCTTTGTCATTTTGATCCAGCGCATCGTCAATCAACAGCATGATTCGCGATTGTGTTTGTTCCCAGTGAATGTGTTGTAGAAACAGATCCCAATAGATTTCGTTCAGCAACTTTTCCGCTTGGAGAGAAGTGCCATTGTTACCTACCGCTTTCAAAAATTCAGCATATGAGTTGTTATTGTTCATCTCTCTCACCCCTGATACCTTTTAGTAATTATATATGCAATAGAATACAAATTGCAACCACTAGTCTAACTATTCGAACTTTTGAATTACTTTAATATAATTAGAGGAATTTTTACTAGGTACATATATTCAGACAATTCTGTGATAGGAATTACAATACTAGCAGTAGTTCTACTTCACTCTGGACGAACATCATATTTCTTTTACTTGCTCTTTAGTTAATCGGATCGTTGCCTCACCGACAATGAGTGCGATCGCCGCAATCAAGAGAGGTGTAATACTTAGTCCATACAAAGGTAATGCCGCCAGTAATAGAATAATTGCTTGTAGCCAAATCAGTTTTCTTACTAACAAACGAACCGCTTTGATTTGCGATTTTTCCTGTTCTTCAGGGAATAGCAGATCCATCGTGAACTCGACGCCACCTTCAAGCGCCAATATCAACTGAACAGCTGTCGCAAACGCTAGAGCTCCTACAAAAATGAACGATACAATTGGTAACGGTATTAAGAACGCACCCAACGCAGACAGTGCCGTTAATCTAACCCACAACCAAAATGTATCATCTGTACGAATAAATGTACGTACGATTAAGTAGTTTTGTACATCCTTGCGCTTGAATGTAGACCGTTTCATAGCAATCTTCAACCAGCTCCGCTTACTCACTGAACCAACCAAATGCGGTACTTCCGTGAAGTAATTCGCAAATCGATAGAAACGCATCATACGATTTTGTTCCAGTTCAATAAACTGCTCATACGGAAATGGAAAATGCTCCGCTTTCTTATCCCAAAACTTCGCATAGAGCATAGCAATCAGAATTCCGATAAAGATTGCAACCGTACTCCACGTAAGAGCGAAGTGAATCGTTAGAAATGTTAAAACGAGTCGTAACACACGATCCAGCCAAACGAAGTTATGCTTCGCAATACGAACACTGTATTCAGTCCCTACAAATAGCCCTTTAAACACGATGATTAGTAACATAATGAGAAGATAATCCGTTCCTGTTCCCACTTCTGTTGCTTTTAATAACGGCAAAGCAACGACCATAGCAATTAGTGGTAAGGGAAGTTGTGAAAATGTCGACCAAGTGATCGAACGTTTCATATAGCTCGGCAATTGATTTTCTAATGGCAGGAAAAAAACGATATCTGCCGGCTTTAGTAACGTAGTCGGTGCCGCTTTCATTAATAAGAGTGCAATGACGATAGATACGATGAAAACTGAAGGGAATGTAACGGGCACTTCTTTTAGCCATTCACTATACGCATAGCCCCCCGCTCCAATGGCAAACATGAAGACGATAGCCAAATGTCCAGTGAATACATAGCGCATATATTTCTGTAGTTCATTAACGTAATGGAAGAACCGTTGTCCCCATATCTCATGCATGTTGTTCATGGTCAGTTTCCTCAGTCATTGCGATATATAAGTCATCGAGTGTGGCATCCGGTCGCCCGAACGTCTTACGCAAGTCGTCCATTGTACCATTCGCACGCACCCGGCCTTCGTGCAACAAGATAATGCGATCACAATACTTCTCAGCCGTCGCCAATACGTGGGTGGACATCAAAATAGAAGCCCCCGCATTTTTTCGTTCAATAATTTGGTCTAGCAATGCGCGAATCGCTAGAGGATCCAATCCGACGAATGGCTCATCGATAATATATAATTTAGGTTCGACTAGGAAAGCACACATGATCATGACTTTCTGTCGCATACCTTTAGAAAAGTGAGCTGGAAACCACTTTAAGCGTTTTTCCATACGGAATTCTTTCAGCAATTGTTCGGTACGTATTTCAAATTGTTGCTTGTCCAAACCGTATGCCATCGCAGTCAGTTCCAAATGTTCTTGTAATGTAAGTTCTTCGTATAACACGGGCGTCTCTGGAATATAACTGAATGATTGGCGGTAATGTTCCTTATCACTAAACGTCGCACCGTCAATTTTGATAATTCCTTCAAGCGGATTCATGACACCGATAATATGTTTGATTGTCGTACTCTTCCCAGCGCCATTTAGACCGATTAACCCGACCAACTCCCCCTCTTCTATCTGAAATGAAAGGTCATGTAAAACGGGCTTGCGCGTATAACCACCTGTAACGTGTTCTAGTTCTAGGATTGCCATTATATTTCCCCCTATCTTCTTTTATTATTTTAGCAAAGAAATTGTAAAATTGCTTTATCCGCCTTCGTTAACTATCTGAAAATATGCTACAATACATCCAAACATGAAAGGATGTGTAGAAATGACCTCATGTATTTTCTGCAAGATTGTAGAAGGAACGATTCCAGGAGAAAAAGTATACGAAGATGATCACGTAATTGCTTTTATGGACATTATGCCTGTTACGAAAGGGCACGTACTCCTAATCCCAAAAACACATCGTGAAAATGTGTATGAATTAACTGAAGAAGAAGCTGCGAATTTATTTAAAGTAGCACCCAAAATCGCTAATGCATTAAAAGAAGAATTTCAACCGGCCGGAATGAACCTATTACAAAACAACGGATCTTTCGCTGGCCAGTCCGTCTATCATTTCCATATGCATTTAATTCCACGCTATGATAAAACAGATGGTCTGAAAGTCGAATTTGATACAAAAGTAGAGCAGTTCCCGATGGATGTAGTATCTGAATTAGCTACGAATATTTCAAGGCGTCTGCAACGATAACACGTGGCGGATACAGAGCAGAAGAGTGCGGCATTTTTCATCATTCCTCAAATTGAATTCCACTCTTCTGTCCATTTCTCCATACGATGGAGAAAAAAAGCTTTTGTTGGTATAATATTTCATTCATTTTCTTGCTCAACTACGTACGAACATGCTTTAATAAAATAATAACTATACAAAAGGAGTGTTCTCTACATGAAAGCGTCCACATTCTTTATTGGCCTGGCAGCAGGTGCTGTCACTTCTGCGGTAACCGTTCTATATTCTACACCAAAAGCTGGCAGTGAACTGCGTGACAGCGTCAAAAATGCATCACTCGAATTGAAGGATAAGTTGAAAGATGTCAAAGGGCAAGTCGCAGATCTAAAAGATTCTGTTACCGATTTATCGAAAGAAGCAAAAGAGCTAGTCCCAGAGACTGTCGAAGAAATGAAAGTTTCTGTAGCAGACTGGAAGCGCTCGACTGAACACAATAAGAAACGTTTAGAGAAAGAAATCTCTGCAATTCAAACGGCATTGGATGATCTCGAGAAATCAATTGGTACTCGCTAAGGTATTTCCATTTAGGCATCCGTTCTTCACTTGCTAATCTTTGAGTACGTACCCATAGTAAAAACAGCCGTAATATAGCTGTTTCTATGGGCATATACACTCAAACTGATTTATTTTACTATTCCGTCTTTTTTATTTGTTGTTTTTTTGGTATAATAAATAAAATGACTGAAAGAAAGCAGGTGTCTCGATGGCCGATCAAAATATTTCACGTAAAGATGCCATGATCTTCAATCAGCGCGTAGCCCAAATGTCCAAGGCGTTATGGAAAGCTGTAGAGAAAGATTGGCAACAATGGATTAAACCGTATGAACTCAATATTAATGAACATCATATTTTGTGGATCGCCTACCATTTGGAAGGTGCCACAATTTCAGACATCGCGAAATTTGGTGTAATGCATGTCTCAACCGCCTTTAACTTCTCAAAAAAGTTGGAACAACGTCAGCTTTTGTACTTCTCGAAAAAAGATGATGACCGACGCAATACATACGTGACGGTTTCAGAAGAAGGCAAAGCGTTACTCATCCGGATGAATGAAAATTACCATAATGAAGATTACAGCGTTCTTCAGGGTTCTCTTCCCATTCGTGATATTTACGGTAAATTTCCTGAATTCTTAGAGGTCATGTCCGTATTGCGTAACATCTATGGAGATGATTTTATGGACATATTCGAACGCGGTTTTCAGAACATCGAGAAGACGTATGTTGATTCAAATGATTACCTAACAAAATCTGAAGTAGAGTCATAACCACCTGCTCTTTACATGGTTTAGTTTTTTCCTTTTGATCACATATTCTGCTATGATAGTACAGAAGCAGAAAGAGGAGGTCTAAAATGGTTATAGCGATTACCATTCTATTTTCATTGTTCTACTTATATCAAATAAATAAAATGACATTTGCTCTTTGCCAATCTAGAGAGATTCCAGAAGAAAAGCAGCCAAAGATTTATCGAACTGTAAACATTCTGATCACAATCCTCATTTTATCCTTATATGTAGAAGTGTTCTTTAGTGCTTAACACTATGTATTGCCCACCCCCATTGCTGGGGGCGGGCTTTTTTTTAGCACAAGTATGCTGCACCGACGATAATTAACAAAATGAACAACACAACAATTAAAGCAAAGCCTGATGAACCTGATCCGCCGTGTGAATAACCGCTCATGAAGGCACCCCCTTTCACATTGTATCCTATGCGAAAGTAGAAAAAAGCGGTTGGGCAGTTTTTGATGTATGGAACCTTTTTGTTTTTCATACGTTATATGATATAGTGTTTACTTGAAGAATAGACAGAATCGATACTTAGATTAGGGGAGTTAATTACATGAAAAAGAAGATGTTAGCATTTACACTTGCAGCTTCGGTTGCAGCTTTATCCGCTTGTTCTGGTGGCGGCGATGAAAAGGTTATGACGTCTAAAGCAGGAGATGTAACGAAAGATGAGTTTTATCAAGAAATGAAAACATCTGTCGGTGAACAAGCCCTACAAATGATCATCTTGGAAAAGGTTCTGGATGATAAGTATGACGTAGACGATAAGCAGGTAGATGAAGAATTTGATAAAAACAAAGAACAACTCGGTGAAAACTTCGAAGCATTCTTGGCTCAACAAGGTCAAACACCTGAAAGCTTCAAGAAAATGATTCGTTTGAATAAATTGCAGGAAGCTGCATTGACTGATGGTATTGAAGTTTCTGACGAAGAGTTAGACAAACGTCTTGAAGAATCTCAATCAGAAATCAACGCGCGTCACATCTTAGTTGAAGATGAAAAGACAGCAACAGAAGTAAAAGAGAAGTTGGATAAAGGAGAAGACTTTGCGAAAGTAGCAAAAGAATACTCTACTGATCCAGGTTCTAAAGATGAAGGCGGAGATCTTGACTGGTTCGCATACGGTGTAATGGTTCCTGAATTCTGGAACGCTGCATACGACTTAGAGCCAGGCAAAATCAGTGAGCCGGTTCAATCAGATAACGGCTTCCACATCATCGAAGTAAAAGAAAAGCGTAAAGCTGATGATAAGAAAATCTCTGATGAAAAGAAAGCTGAAATCCGTCAAGAGCTATTGATGGAAAAAGCTGACGAAAATGAGTTACTGGCTAAAGTTTCGAAGTTAGTTAAAGCAGCAGATGTAAAAATCAAAGATGAAGATTTGAAAGCTTCACTTGATTTGTTCAAGATGGAAGAGCAGCCAGCTGAAGGAGATGCTCCGGTTGAAGAAGAAGCACCTGCAGAAGACGCTCCGGCTGATGATGCTGAAGTAGAAGTTGAAGAAGGCAAGTAATATATGAAAAAGGTCTGCCCTGGAAGTTACAACTTCCGTCGGCAGACCTTTTTTTGGTTCTATAATAAATGTTGGGGTTCTCAAACAATTGAACAAAAAAATGCACGTGATCACCAATTTCTTTTATACTTGAATTGTCGAGAAACAAGTCAAAGAGAAAGGTGATACGTGCATATGAATTTT
>NZ_PDYX01000022.1:0-44749 GCF_002743265.1 Sporosarcina sp. P29
TGCGCTGTTTTTTTCGTAGATGGTGCCAGGTACACACACAAATTCCGTTCAATTCAGAATAGTTTCCGAATTGTGTGTGGACCTGGTACCGTATCTTAATTGTGTCGGGACCTGGTACCGTATCTACCATATCTCACCAACCCAACGGCCTCAAAGCAGTAGAGCGGTCGATATATATAAAAGCATCGTAACGTTCGCTAATACGCGAGGAGACGAAGTTGCCATGGGCTTCAAACTCGGGATTGTAGACCACACCGATTGCGCGGTGGCCGATCCATTCGTCAAACTGGCACCGGTTCTCCTCATTGAACAACAGCAATTTGTCATGTGCGCCCGCTGCGTGCAGTTGACCTTCCCATGTATTAAAACGTGCAGGCGGTACGACCATTTCTTCCGGCGTCTCTCCCCAACGGCTTCCTGCAATGACTGTCCCTTCATATGTGCCGAAACCAATCGCGTACGTATTGTCTCTGCCATACTGGTCTCGGATCAGCTGACCGACGTTTGTCATTCCATGGTCTGTCATCGAGGTCGCCGATGCATCACCGATATGGGTGTTATGTTCCCACACAATAATTTTGGCGTCTTTGCCGTAATAACTTTGTACTTCCTTGATTGCCTCTGCCATATGGGCGTCGCGAATATTCCATGACAGTGCATCCTCCTGAAGCATCGCCCGGTAATAAGCTTCCGCATTTTTCGCTACCAAAGCGTTCATTGTCAGGTTCAAATCTTGCTCATTCACGCGGGGGTAGCGCTCTTCATTGGTTCGGATGGATTCCAGAAGGCTCGTTACCTCTGTTATGCATTCGTCAGTGAAGTGGGCAGAAGACAAGGCATAGTGTTCGGGCATTCGATTATACGGTTCAAAACAGGAGAATGCTTTTTTGGCAAGTTCCAGATCGGCACCGTAGGATGGATGGCTTTCCAGGAAGTTCATGACTTCATCGATAGAATCGTATAAGCTGTACAGGTCGATGCCGTACATGCCGACTAAGGAGTCTGAATCACGTTGCCTGTTTTCATTGGCCAACCACGTGACAAATGCTTCGATTTCTTCATTCGCCCACATCCATGCCGGCCATCTGCTGAATGAACGCGACAGCAACTCGTTGAGGGACGGCTGATCATCGTAGCCTTTGACATAGCTGTTTATTCTCTGTACAGACGGCCAGTCACCTTCCACAGCAATGGCAGCGAAACCCTTTTCCTGTATGAGACGTTTGGAAAACTCGGCGCGCAAGCGATAGAAATCAGAAGTTCCATGTGTCGCCTCACCGATCATCACAATCTGTGTATCCCCTACATCTTTCAGAAGCCGGTCAAATGCAGACGGGTCATCCAGCGGAATCGCCTGCTCTTTAATAGAGGCTACTAATTTTCTGGACATAAAAAAACCTCCTGCATGATAGTGACCGCCATACTATCCCATTCCTTAAAGTCGGTTGGAGTTTTTTGTGGATTGCAGTACTACTATAAATTCAGCGACTTGTACATCTAACAAAAGGTCACGCCTATCAAGCATGAAAAGTACTGATAAATCAGCTTTCTCCTTGTGATAGTAGATACCTGCTTTTAAAAGTAATGAGATGACTTAGGTCCATGATGGATTACTCGCCTTTTTTCATTCGAGCTTCATTCAATTGCTGCTTGATCGAATCTAACTGACCCTTATGTTGCTGAATGGTATCTAACTCATTGTCATATTGCTCCACATTCATAAACGCATTTTCTGCGCGCTCAATTGCATTAAACGCATGCTCGATGGCTATCTCTTCTGGATGAGACATTGCTTGTTTCACTGCACGATCTGCTTTCTCTACTGAATTCCGAAAGAATGTGCCTGGGTGTTGTTTTTTCCAACTCTGGCCAAATTCCTTTCCCATATACTTCGCCTCCCACATATAAAATAAATGATACTGTGCTTAGTATCGCAATTTAGTGTGGAAGTATACGCAAAGAGATTTCACCTTGAGTACCAGCATACTTATTCAAGTACAGGAAATACTACAGACTAGAGAAGAGGTGATATAAACTGAAACGCTTCTGGCTTATTTCTTTCATTGCTTGTATAGGAATACTTTACCTAGCGCTTTTCACCAATCAGTGGGGAGCAGATACGGATCTAGTAAGCACGGCCTCTGCATCTAAAAATAGCAAAGACAGACTGACGACAGAATTGGAATCATTCAGCAAGACGCATCATATCCCCGCGGTTGATGCAAAGGTCGACAGAGTCTGGAAAGCTATCCCCGGCTACAATGGACTAGAAGTGGATCTGGATGCCAGTTACAAGAAAATGAAAGCGACTGGTAAATTGGATGAATCAAAAATCGTTTACAAAGAAACTACTCCCAACGTTCATTTGAAAGAACTAGGTCCCCACCCCATATTCAAAGGAAATCCCGATAAACCGATGGTGGCTTTTTTAATTAATGTTGCCTGGGGTAATGAATACATTCCTGATATTTTGGATGCACTAAAGAAGCATAAAACGAAAGCCACCTTCTTCTTCGACGGTAGCTGGGTTAGTAAAAATCCCGATTTAGCTAAATTGATTCATAGTGAAGGGCATGAAATTGGAAACCACGCATACAGCCATCCCGATTTACAGCAGAAATCAGAAGCAGAAACAATGGAAGAGTTAAAAAAGACAAATGAGGTCATCATAAAAACACTCGGGATTACAACGCCCAAGTGGTTCGGTCCGCCAAGCGGCAGTTTTAATCAGCAAACCGTGGAAACCGCAAGCAAGCTAGGAATGTATACGGTTTTATGGACGGTGGATACAGTCGACTGGAAAAAGCCGGCGACGAATGAAATGGTGAACAGAGTCGTATCTCAAGTGGAGAACGGCACGATGATTTTAATGCACCCGACAAAACCTGTAGCTGAAGGAATGGAAGCTATGATTACACAAATCACAGAGAAAGGCTTTCAACTTGGGACCGTCAGTGAACTGATGAGTGAAAAACGTGTCAACGGAACAGCATGGGATGATGAATGAGGTGCCTGCGCAACCACCATGTATGTCCATGCAAAACAAAAAATTCTCCTGACCGCACATAGCCGGTCGGGAGAGTTTTTATGTACTCCAAAGGCAGGAATCGAACCTGCGACCGATCGGTTAACAGCCGATTGCTCTACCGCTGAGCTACTTTGGAAAGAGAGTTCATTTGCGTTATTTAGTATGGACAGGAATCTGACATGTATACATGGTTCGTTTAGTAAAGGAGCTGGTCCGTGTGCTTGCTTCAACAATCCGTACAGCTCATTCCCTGCAATAGCCACTCGCTGGATTAAGCCCATATCTTTCAAAAAAGTACGTGTGCGTGAAACTTTTATGATTGTTTAAACATTTACGATTGTTTCATACACAGGTACCATATATTAACTACATGCCAGTAGTAATACACCAACTACTGCAAATAACTTCTTCATTTCTTTCGTCCTCTCTAAACACACTATTCTCTTAGCAGCGTATAGACAGGAATTACTAACAAATTTTAAAGAAAAATTCATATCCGTAAAAATGTAACCACTTTAGCTGACTGAGTGGTTACATTCTCTACTAATTATGAAGTATACGAGTATACTGTTGTTTTCCTGATGCCTTCTTTTTATAAAATAGTAAAACAAAATGCATAAGTGATTTATTTCATTCCTCTACAGGCAATGTAACGATCTGTTTCACTTCTTTACTCTTTCTTCCTAGTTTCGGATATCCGATAAGAATCGCAAGAATTGCACAACCACCCATTAAAACCGGATAAAACGAGTAGGGGATAATACTTATCGGTGAAATCGCTGCAAGTCCTGCCGCTGCAAGCATTTGCCCTCCATAAGGCAGAATTCCTTGCCAACTGCCAGCGAATGTATCGAGTAGACTTGCTGACTTTCTTGGATCAATTTCATACTCGTCAGCAATACTTTTTGCTAATGGACCTGTAACAACAATTGAAATGGTATTATTGGCAGTAGCAATTGCTGCCGCACTGACCAATCCGGCAATCCCAAATTCGGCACCTTTTTTCGATTTTATTCTACTATTTACAGTATACAGTAGATAATCAATCCCACCATTATGCCGAATAACCTCCACCAAACCACCGATCAAGAGTGCAATAATTGCTAAATCTTCCATACTCATTATTCCTTCACCAATCGTTTTTAAGAAGCCGCCAAAACTGTAAGACCCGTCAGCCAATCCGACACCACCGGCAAAAATCGTGCCGCCAATTAAAACGATTAGTACATGCACTCCCGCTAATGCCGCAGCCAATACGGCAATATACGGAAGAATCTTTATCAGTTCATAATCAAAATCCGCACCGATTACAGCTTTGTTTCCCCGTGTAATAACACCCAGAATAATCGCTGTTAAAATGGCACCCGGCAATACTATGAAAAAGTTTACTTTAAATTTATCCTTCATTTTTGTATGTTGGGTCCTAACTGCTGCGATTGTTGTGTCTGATATCATCGATAAATTATCTCCAAACATCGCCCCGCCGATCACCGTTGCCATCGTCAGTGCCACAGGGATATCCGTCTGGCTTGCGATACCAATTCCGATTGGCGCCAAAGCTACAACTGTCCCCATTGAAGTTCCCATTGATATTGAAATAAAGCAGCCAATGGCAAACAGTCCTACCATCAATAGATTTGCAGGGAGTAAAGACAATCCTAAGTTAACAGTAGAATCTACTGCGCCCATGCCTTTTGCTACCGTCGCAAAAGCACCTGCCAGTATGAAAATAATTGCCATTAACATAATATTTGGATGACCTGCGCCTTTCGTGAATATACTCACTTTATTCTCGAATTTTTCTTTTCGATTCATTAGTAAAGCAACTGCAGAAGCAATAATCACCGCTACGTTCAGCGGCATATTCGAAAAGTCCTTAGTCAATACACCAGCGCCAATAAAGAGTGCTACAAAAATAATTAATGGTAAAAGTGCAAATGCATTTCCTTTCTTCACTTCTTTTACGGTCATTCCAAATCCTCCCTCAATTCATTTTGTATGACAAATCTTTAATTCTCCTAAAAACAATTTTAATAGGACGTTTATTTAAACAATACCAATAAGTCATATCGGAATTGTTATTATGATATCCCAGCAACTAGAGTCTGTCAACGAAATAATTCACTTTTCTAAATATTATTAAATATTGATTTACAACACTAGTGAAGTTGTGATAGTTTATATATCAACTACGGAAAGGATGATAACAATGGCATTAGTCGAAAGTTTTTTACTTGATCATACGAAAGTAAAGGCTCCATATGTAAGATTGGCTGGCACAGAACAACATGAAAAAGGGAGTGTATTACAGAAATACGATCTACGTTTTTTACAACCTAATCACGATTCAATCCCTACTTCAGCGATACACACACTAGAACATTTACTTGCCACATACTTGCGCGATCAACTAGAAGGAATCGTCGATATTTCTCCCATGGGCTGTCGAACAGGTTTTTATATGATTATCTGGAATGAACATGAACCAAAAGATGTTGCTGCGGCACTTACAACAGTTCTAAAAAAAGTAATTGAAACAGAACATATTCCCGCTGTTTCTGCACTCGAATGCGGAAATTACCGCGATCATTCACTATTCGCGGCACAAGAATATGCTAAATTAGTTGTAGAAGCAGGACTAAGTGATGACCCATTTCGTTCGCTAACTGCTGAAACTGTCTAAACCTTAGCCTAAGATTGGATAACACAAACAGGAGCCGAAGCAGAAATCAGCCCAAACTGATTTTGCATTGGCTCCTGTTTTATAATTCCCTAAACTGTCTTTCTGTGGAGAAACTGACCTACCTATCGATGATCCCCCTTCACCCCACGAGTTAATACAAACCACCGGAGTTTTGTTAAGCTACCAGGTGTTCTCATAACTCTATAAACAAACGATAAAGCACCTGACTCCCACAGTTTTTCTATCGTTTTAGTTAATAGGTACCTTAATTATTAACGCGTCTTCCAAAAGGTACTTGCAGCATTCATTCAGAAATACTACATGCGCCCTTTCATCTTTTTTAAAAAACGATGTATCCTTTTTAGGAATACTCTCTATATGAAGTATGAGGAGCACTAAATGAATACGCCTACAACACTTTACTCTAGGGGGACCACCATATGAAATTATTAATTAACGAAGATCCGATTCCATTATTACCTTCACTCGCAATGAAAGTAGGACTGAATGCTGCGCTATTCTTGCAACAACTTCACTACCGTTTGAACATTTCAAAAAACATCCGTGAAGGTCATAAATGGGTGTTTAATACATACGACGACTGGATGGAAGAATTTCCGTTTTGGTCGTTAAACACGATTAAACGGATCACGTACGACTTAGAGCAAAAA
Source organism: Sporosarcina sp. P29 (assembly GCF_002743265.1). Classification (NCBI taxonomy): domain Bacteria; kingdom Bacillati; phylum Bacillota; class Bacilli; order Caryophanales; family Caryophanaceae; genus Sporosarcina; species Sporosarcina sp. P29. The sequence continues at coordinate 6,383 of NZ_PDYX01000022.1, forward strand.
GGTTATTTGATTTCCACTTCCAAGCACAATAAGATGAAAATCGACAACACCAAATGGTACCGAATCGATTATGAAAAGCTGCCATTTTCGTATACGCCAAATGAGATAACAGCCGACCCAAAACCGGACACTCCACCAGCTCAACATGAAACGTCAATCAACTCACAATTGGACGCTGTGCAAACCCACACTGGTACGACGGCGTATCCCACTATGGGACGGCCTATAACCAAAGAACTTAAGAAGAACAATAATAAAACCATTGTCGAGAAGAATCTCGACGTCGCACATTCTGTGATACAGTACCTGAATGACAAAACCGGAAAACATTTCAAAGCGAAGTCCGCTGCTACCCGTAAATTCATCAACGGTCGAATCAAAGAAGGCTACACACAGGAAGACTTTATTCGTGTCATTGATCTAAAGGCCAAGCAGTGGTTGAACCACCGTGAATTTAATACGTTCCTTAGACCATCGACTTTGTTTAACGCAACAAACTTCGAAAACTATGTCAATGAGCTGGTTGTAGCAAGGGAACCGGAAAAAGAACTATACATTCCACCAGTTCTCGATTTTAATAGTGGTGAGGGATTAATCTAAGGTAACTAACTATTGAAGTAGTGTAGTTGATAGTGGAATACCAGGCTGATCTTTTAGAGTAGACAATGCGTAGTTGTGTAAAGATTGAAGTAGAGGAGAAATGATCTTGAACATATTTTAAGACATGAAAAAGCACCTCTTGAAATGGATAGATGGATTGTATCAAGAAGGTGCTGCATTTTAATTTATTAATAGGAGCTTTACTGTTGTTCATTGATCGACACTTCTGGAACGTAATGGAAAGTATTCCGTAGAATCTAGCACCCCATAATATGTATTGCAAAGAGCTATATGACTCTCCACTAATTCCTCATGACAATGATCCGAATGGTGTGAAAGTTTTGTCGAGACCTGGTACCTTCTTTAAACTCTCGTAATCTTCAAAACTCCGCTCAGCAGATTGAAGATCGCTACGAGCAAGATGCCGTCTACCAGCTTGGTGAAAAATAGCTGAAAGGTATGGAAGTACGATAACGTTGTGTGTTTATTTACCAGACTAATTAGTTCGGAATACTTAACATCACTGACAGGTAGCGTGTTCGTTAACATCAGACTTAAATAAAAAGATTCAAATTTGCTCCCGATTTCAACATCCAATATATTTTTGAAAAAAAAATCGTATCCAAACCCGAACGCCATGCTAGGACCTACTAATGTAAGAATCATCGCACCGAACAGTATCGACACAAACTTGATTTTATTCAACAGGCTGTCACTCCCGCTAAACCTTTTCGCCTCAGAAATAATCGTCACTATATTCCTGATGACTACATACAAACCCACTAGCGGAAGAGCCCAGCAGAATGCTATAATCACCCCTTTAGAATAGTGAACTTCAAGATTAATCAATGCTCCCAAAAACATATAAATAAGAAGAAATATACTAGAGAATTCAATCCAAGGTAGTAGAACTTCTATGGTCAGTCTTTCTGCAAATTTGTGCTGAATATCTTTTTTTAATCGTCTTTTTAACCAGACATAAACTAACAGAAAAAATAGTAAGACCAGACTCAATACAAATGAAAATTTCAGCTGCTGGGAAAGCGGGTACGAAAACACTATCAGGATTAAGAACAATAATTTTACGAAGTAATTTGAAAACATTTCTTCCCCCTTAAACCTGTCGATTATTTATGTATTATGGATACACTGTTTTAAATAAAAGTACAATATAGATATTAGGTCCGAACATGAATTTAATACGTTTCAAATTTCCGCACGATTTACTTTTGGACTTGGCAACTCACTAACAATTCCTTTCTGGTTCATCACTACTCAATCTCTGAATATCCTCATAGTTTTTCACCACTGCACCAAGCACCAGCAACCCTAATACCGCGATTGCGATCAGCCATCCCCCTACAGTAATCCAGTTGAAGAACCCGAATACAGCTCCTGCTACCAAAAGTACAACCGTGATCACGAACCATCGTATCTTCCAGCCATACAACCATGTGAGCAACGACATATTCTTCGGCGGATCGCACAGCTCTTCATAGAACTTCACATGATGCAGCCGCTCTTCCGAATAAAATAAGTACTGACCGTCCTTCGCCTGCAGTAGGAATATATGCTTATTCACTTTCTTCACAATCTCTAGCGGCTCTTCATCCACTATATGAAATGATGTCTTCACACTGACCATGGAAAAGAAGCCATACACGATGAACAGCAGCAAAAACACAAAGATCCCCGCAAGAGAGTACGACTGCCCAGCCAGTAGTTCCCAGGATACCCCTGCAAGCGGATCCTTCCCTCCTTCTTTCATCCCGCTCACACCGCCAACCACCAGCATGAACAGAGCTGTTCCAGTCAAAGCGGACAGAATCAGCCATTGTGCAAAATACACATTGAATCGCTCACTCACCGTTAAACGTAATTTTTCAATGGGCCTCATATTATACGAATTGAGCGCAATGCGAAAAAAAGGGACCAAAGTGATAATAAGCAGTGCCACTGCCCTCCACGGCCCCTGAATATATTCGATTACCTGCACATTCATCCACTCCTTATTACCGCGTATAGGTTTATACTACCATGAATGCGAGATAAGTAGATATTGATTAAAGGTACGTGTGGATGAAACCTTCGTGATTGTTTAAACATTCACATTTGCTTCATACCTAATGTTATTTTCCTACAACTACATCCTTCACTGTCTCTGCCACTCTTCTACTTTACTTTCTTGCCCGGCGTGTCGTTATACTTCATCCGTACCTGTTGCAAGTGCGTTTTCCTGATCGACTTCTTTTCCTCTTTCGGAAGATTTACAAGCTGATTCAAGTTACTAATTATGGCATTTATCTGATTGTCAGTGAGCCGCGGTCTATCGTCTTGCTTGATTGCTTTCACTAATCCACGATAGTGAACAACATCAGCTGACCGGAACGGTTCTTTGAATTTGAATTCGACTTCATTAGAGAAGGCGATGATGGAGCGTACAGGCAGGTTCGGCAAGTTCAGACGGCTTTTGAGCGCTTCTATGTGACCATAGTTCTGCCGTATCGGATTATAGAATTTCTGTTTGTTTTTATAGATGACCTGCGTCCAGTATTTCTGATGTTCACTGCCGAATATCCATCCTTTATAATGTTTTGTTTCAATGACGTGCAGACCATATTTGGAGACGACTACGTGGTCGATCTGCGTCAATCCGTACTGTGCGTCCTCTACGTAGAGATCATGATAGGCACGGTACTCTTCGCCAAGTTTTTCAAGGCGTTTCCGAACGGTTCGCTCGCCGACAGCACCGCGCCATTTCGGCAGCTGCAACTGAACGACAGTTGTAAGAACCACCATGGCCACCAGAAACCAGAAGGCTTTCAATTTCAGGATATATAATAGGGTGGCAAAAAATAACTCCATATTGTATTCGCTCACTTTCTACAACTAATCTATTTACTATATACTTCCATATTATCGAAATATCAGAAAAAAGTCACGATACTCTAGCTAACAAAAAAAGTACCTGTGCATGAAACGTTCATGATTGTTTAAAAAATCACGTTTGTTTCTCACACAGGCACTTTATTTCCTTTGCCTTTATTCCTCTTTATCTGTAAACCATTTCCGTCCCCACTCTTCAATCCCTTCCCAAAACTCTTTTTTCTTCTCGTCCTTCTCTTTTTTCTTCTCTTTCTTTTCTCTTTCTTCCTTCGTCTTTTTCTTCTGCTTCTTCAGCTCTTTGATTTCTTCATCAATTAACGACAAATCAAATTCCTTTGCTGTTAATTCGCTAGCTGATTTTGAAACAACTTGTGCGAAAATGGGTGGTGCAGTAAAGCTGCTAGTAGATGTTAAATAATGGTCGGCGTCTGTTTTATCATATCCAAGCCATACCGCACCGGCAATGTCCGGTGTATAGCCAACGAACCAATGATCTTTTGAACCGTCCACTCCTTCAATCGGGAGCTGTGTGGTGCCCGTCTTTCCCGCCACGTCCACACCGGAAACTTGTGCTTTTTTGGCAGTGCCTTCATTTACAGCCCCTTGCAGCATATAGGTCATTTGCTGGGCAACTTCTGCATCTGTCACGCGTACAGACTCACCCTTCCACTTCCCAAGCACTTTTCCTTCCGAATCTTTAATTTCGGTGATCGCATGCGCTTCCTCCATCACACCATCATTCGCAAACGCAGAAAACGCTTGAGCCATCCGCAAAGGAGAAGTACCTTTGTCCATTCCTCCCAACGCTAATCCAAGTGCACGGTCATTTTTTTCTAATGGAATTCCAAACCGTTCAACAGCCTGCACTCCATTTTTGATGCCGATCTCATCCAATAGCCAAACGGGAGGGATATTATACGATTGTGCGAGTGCATCGTACATCGTCACGTTCCCTCTATATGTCTGATCAAAGTTTTTCGGAGAGTACCCATCCATATCTATCGGTTCATCCACAAGCAAATCCGACATATGGTACCCTTGCTCAAGTGCCGGAGTATAGACGGCAAGCGGCTTTAACGCAGATCCAGGCTGCCGTATGAGGTCAGTCGCATTATTGAAGCGTCCCTGCGTATATTCTCCTCTTCCACCGACTAACGCTAGGATTCCACCTGTTTTAGGGTTCAAGAAAACAGAGGCACTCTGCAAAAGCTGATCTGGCGTGCTCTTAGGAAAATATCTATCATCCGCATATACGTCTTCTAGCGCATTTTGGACCGTCGGATTGATTTCTGTCGTAATATGCAACCCGCCGGACAGCACTTCATTTCTCGTCAAATCGTACATATTGACCGCTTCGTCCACTACACGGTCAATATAATACGGATATTCCGTTTTATTATCTGGTACTGTCGAATCCGCTAGTTCTATTTTCTGTCCTATCGCTTCATCGAATTCTTCTTGACTACTATACTGTTCACGCAGCATCAACGATAACACCAGATTGCGCCGCTTCAACGACTTTTCTATATCTTTCGTAGGCGCTAAATGCGATGGTGCTTTAATGACGCCTGCTATTGTCGCAGATTCGCCTAACGTTAATTCGCTGACATCCTTACCGAAATAGGTCTGCGCCGCACGTTGAACACCCCACGCCCCATCACCGAAATAGATTTGATTGAGGTAACGTTCCATGATCTCCTCTTTCGAATACACCCGTTCAATCTTCTTTGCAAGGATCAGTTCTTTGAATTTACGCGAATACGTACGCTCCTGCGTCAAAAACGCATTTTTCGCGAGCTGCTGCGTAATGGTACTGCCCCCCGCCACGATTTTGCCTTTGAACGCGTTCTCGAGTAAGGCGCGTCCCATCCTGAAATAATTAATGCCGTGATGTTTGTAGAATCGTTGATCTTCCACGGAGATGACTGCTTCGATCAACGTATTCGGAATTTGGTCGATCGATACACCTTCAATATTCGAATTTGAAACCTTACTGATCACTTCTCCGTCCGGATCGTAAATCACTGTCGATCTGGGTGCAGGTTCTTCGAGTTTACTTACGTCACTGAATGTGATGAAGACATTCAGTACGAGTAGTACACTAAGAACGGCAAGCAGTGCACTGATCCATACGAAACGGATGATCTTGTTCTTCAGGCTTCTTTTCTTTTTAGGTGCTTTTTTATGTTGTAATGCCTTATACTCGGATCTTTTCATATACGTTTCACCTGCTTTATGCTGCGAATTTTTATTGGTTCAGTACAGCATAAGTATTGACGATGGGGGTGTTTGAAGGTTGCGGATTTTGTCTGTTGGGGGATTTTGGTACGGATGTATGTAAAAAAAGTACCTGTGCATGAAACTTTCATGATTGTTTCCCGCACAGGTACCTTATTTAAATAATACGGTTCGCAATCTGTCGTAATTCTAAAAATGCATCTCGCAAATGATTTGTTAACTTCTGCGCATGATGTGCTTCATCCGCACCGGAGGAGATATTAATAGAAATCGATTGATCCAATAAAATATAAGCGAGTCCAAAACCACCTTCAACGACTGGGCCGAATATCCGATACTTTACATTGTCATACGCCATACCACTTGTCGAAATAAAATCATGACGCATTGTCAAATAACCAGTGTCGCTAAAGAGTGCAGGTCTATCCGTCATACCGAGGTCTTCCCCGTGCAATGTATACATTTGCTCCAGGCCGTACATATGCCTTTCAACACCGAATCCTTTACGGCACCTGATGATTCGATCTGTATGAGCCGCGCTCGCCTTTTGCATCAAGTCATACAACACTTCATGACTCTCTTCACCGTTTTCTAGCGCTTTCACCAAGTCGACCTTTTCCATACTCGTCGCTCTCGCACATTCCGTTCTTCCTTCATAAAATGCACGGACTGAAACAGGTTCATAAACGCTTCTACATGTGCCAAACGTTCTGTACTGTGCAATTTGTAAAGCCATATGGAAAAAAGCATCCGGACTAATATTCATCTTTTTGATTTCATCTGAACCAAAACTATTGAAGATTGTCGTTTTAATAGAAAACTCTTTTTTGACTCTTGCATTCTCTTTTTCAAATCTCATTAACGACTTCTCCATCTCCGCAGATAATTCCCATTGTTGTTTTTCCATTAGAGTAGGTTCAGTCGTATATATTTTTTCAGGCTCATCACTTTCTAGGCCTTCATTTACATAGCTAATGACAGCAAATATCGTCGTACCATCAACCGATGAATGCTCAATGCTATAACCCAATTCACCTTTTGTAGTGAGGATTACTTGGATGGTTTTATCAAAGTATTTATTCGTTCCATTTAACATTAAATTCTCAATCGCTTCTTCTGAATTACTACTTTCTTCATCCATAGATAGGACAATGAGCGAATCCGCTATCGCTTGTAGATGATCTGCATTCACTTTAGATACGATGAGTTGATCATATATCTTCGCAGCTTCGTCTCTTTTCGCAGTTGTAAAAATCCCTATGTTGGCGCCTTCACTTTGCTCTTCTTGAAAAGTTCTTTCAATAGCATGTGCGATTTCACTGCTTTGATACATTTCACCTTCACCATTCGTTACGTTCACTTTATACACATTTCTTTTATATAAAATAATGACATGGTTATTTCTTTTCTCGAATGCCGCTAGTCTAAATTCATCTCTTTCTACTCTTGGAATGCGAATGGACTTGAAAAACTTCTTATATTGACTCATATCTTGTGGTACACCATTTTTTACGACTGGCGCTACTTCCTCATCCATTATTAAATGATAGAATTCCGTGACTAAACGGCTTACCCTTCCCGCAAGTTCCGCACGCGTATATCGATTTTCATGCTGTTTATTATCTAATAAAATATTGAAATGCATGCCCGTTGGCAAAGATTCACGGAACTTTAAATACATATCTTCCCATAAAGGCTTTAGCCAACTACCTTCCATTTTGCCATCCAATTCGCATAATTTTTTTTGAAGTTTTTCTGCGTCTCCATCCACTTTGAAGAAATGGTTCACAACCTTTGTAGTTTCTTCAAGTTGTTCATCGTTTACAAGAGGTTCAACCCATTCAAGAAGTTTCTCTTTTGTATTCGTTAATGGCGGTATGGGTAAAGATGGTAATTTATTTTTATAAGCAAATGTCTTTTTTATAATAATTAGTCCCTTCATAATGCATTTTTAAGCGATTATCATTTTTCACGCTAAAAAGAAGATCGGGTGTCCAATCTTCTTTTCGAGCCATTTATTTAGTATAACACGAAAGAGAATCGCATAATAAAGGTACCTGCGCAGGGAAATTTTATGAATGGTTAAGCATTTACGTAGGTTTCTCACACAGGTACCTTATTTTAAAATGAACGTCTATTTACATTTTTGAATAGACATCCTTCATTTTGTTTTCGAATTCCATATACTTCGTTTCATACCCTTCAAGATGTTCGCCGCTTGTCCCAAACTTCTCAATTAGTTCTGCTGCGGCCGTCTTTAGTTCTTCGAAGTCTTCAGTCATGCCAAGTTCTTCAATTTCTTCGTGGAAATATCCGATATACGTAATGGTCGATTCAGCAAGAAATTGTTCCGCATGCGCAAATCTCTCTCGATAGTCGGAGCCCTCTTTCATGTCATTTACGGAGCTTTCAACAAAACTTTTCACGCTTGAAAATTCCGAGAAGAATGCTTCTTCGAGGTCTTCGGTTTCTTCTTTGGATTCGTTGACCATTGGTGGACGTTCCATTACTTCAACTTTTGACTCATTGTCTTGTGCCGGTTCGACTTGTTGCATTGGTAAATCGACTTGCTTCGTTTTTTCTTCATCCGTTCCGCAACTCGCTAACAATAGCCCAAGGATAACAAACGAACCCAATGCACTATTCATCTTTTTCAATTCAAACTCCCCTTCCCTTTTTACTTTATCCTAACATATTCCTTGATATGAAAAATACCTACGCACGAAACTCTTATGAATGGTTAAACATTCATGAGAGTTTCTTACACAGGCATCTTATTTTAATAGAATCTAGTATTCCGAATTTATTGAAGGAACGGCGCCATTAATACTTTTCCTGTTCCGCGGTAAACATTGACCAATCCTTCGCCTGAAGCAGCCGAACCCATAAGTGTTTTCCCAGAGCGTTCGACAGTAAATTCTAAACCGCCTGACCAAGCAATCGCCATATTCCCATCGATTTTCAACTCATCATTTTCTAACTCGATTTCTATAAGTTCCTCTCTCGCTACAGAAGATTCCAGTGCAATCGTTCCTTTACCGGTAAGTCCCAAATTGAAAAGACCTTCCCCACCGAGTGCTGCAGAAGAGAGATTGGAGCGCATCACGGCCTTATGTTTTAATCCTGAATCACAAGCTAAAAAGAGTCCGTCTTCAATGATAAGTGACTGATCCCACTCGTCTACATCCAGCAGCAAAATATGCTTGTATGTTGGTTCTAACACAAGTGTACCAGTTCCTGTGTACTCCGGTTTGATGCTCGATTCCTTGGTCATTTTGCCCCTTATCGTTTTTCCAATAAAGTCTCCTACGCCCTTAAGGCCAGTCGTCGCTTTCACATCTCCGGCCATCCACTGCATGGCCCCTGCCTGAATCGTAATATTGGACTGACTGACATCGCAAACTAGCTGTCTTCTTCTTACATTCATCTCAGAAGCATAATATGCCGATTGGGCCGTAGCATGACCGATACTTAACTCTCTTTGAAACTCTACTACTTTAAAAGGGCCTAGTTCCTCCCTGACTTTTACATTCTCATTATCTTCAAAGTTTTTAATCGTAAACAGAATAATCGCCCGCTTTCTGGTTTTTTAATTTGTTTGGTTATGTTAATTATAACATGAGATTTTATTTAACTAGAAAAAACCTGCACAGCATATCACTTCAACACGAAAAAATTGCATGGAAGTTATATGTGTACAGGCTAGCTGTTCAATTATTGAATCGTAATCACAATTTTACCTTTTGCATGATGCGTTGCACTTAAATCATGTGCTTCACGCAATCCCTTTTCGGTTAACGGGAACGTATGACCAATATGAGGTTTGACTTCTCCTTGTTCCATCAGTTGTCCCAGTTCTGCAAGTTGCTTCCCATTTGGATTCAGCCATAAAGATTCCGCGGTAATGCCATTCGTTTTCGCCTTCTCTGCATTTGGTTCACCTGCAATTGAAACGAGACGACCGCCTTTCTTTACAACATCTAAACTCTTCTCTAAAATTTCTCCACCCATTGTGTCCACTACTAAGTCAACGTCCTTTGCCACATCTGCAAAATCAGTCGTTTTATAATCAATGAATTCATCCACGCCGAGCTCTTTCAAAAATGCTTCGTTCTTGCTGCTCGCCGTAGAATAAACGTAAGCGCCGAAGCTTTTGGCAATCTGTATGGCATAGCTACCCACACCGCCAGAGCCCGCATGAATGAGAACCTTATCACCTTTTTTCACTTGCCCAAAGTCAACAAGGCATTGCCAAGCCGTTAAGCCTGCCAACGGAACGGAAGCTGCCTCTTCAAAGCTGAGATGATCTGGTTTTAACGCCACTAACTCTTCATCGACCGCCACATACTCGCTGTATGTTCCATTCTCCATGGCTGGACGCGCGAATACCGCATCCCCTTTTTTGAACTGCGTAACCTGGCTTCCAACTTCACTAATGATTCCTGCTGCATCCCAACCTAAAATTAACGGAAACTCAAAAGGCATGGCGTCTTTCAAATAGCCCTCCCGTACTTTCCAGTCAATCGGATTAATAGAAGTAGCATACATTTCAATTAATACTTGCTGATCTTGGATCTCCGGTTTAGGAAGGTCTTTCTCTATTAACTGTTCCGACCCACCATATTGTTCAATTACGATTGCTTTCATTTCAAATACACTCCTTCTGATTAGTACGCTTACATGATTTGGTTACTTGTACTTTATGTACTGTATACCCTGAATCATTTATTTCAATCGAAGGAGTGGATGGATGGTAAAAGGCACCTGTGCATGAAACTTTTATGATTGTTTAAACATTCATGATTATTTCCTGCACAGGTGCCATATTTATTTTCTGTTTCCCATTTTCTACTACACGAATTGTGTGGAAGTTGTGTGGGGACCTGGTACCGTCTTTTATACAGAAAAACCCTTTTTACAGAATGAAGTGTTGGGTCTTAATTGATGAAAACTGTTGAATTCTACTTGACGGTTACACCTTCATGTCTGGATAATTCGACACATAGTTATTATAACCTTATTTATATCCAAAGTTATTCTTTCGAAAAAAGAACATCCTAATAAGGACGTTCTCATTTTTTCAAACACCAAACATTAAGATGCCGTCTTTCATAGCTTCATTAACTTCCTTTTGGGTATACTTTCCGTTAAAAGGTAAAGGTATCAACTCTTGTAGTTTTTCTTCAAAAGCAATTTGTTGATGTTTTGTTAAAGCGAAGTAAGGCGTTTCATTAATTATTAAATTAACACCTTCATAATGACCTCTAAAAGAACTTTGTCCAATGTAGCCAGATATTGATAGTGTGTACGGTCTACCCTTAATTGTTTTAATTTCTGTTATTTGAATTTGTGTCATAAATACCCTCCTATTCTACCTTATACAATATTCGACAAAGGAGGGAGTAAAACCTTTAAACATTGTAATTGTACATTCGAGATATCTTTATTCATTAGACTTCACTCTTCTGAACACCCTATTAAGAAGTATTATTTCTTATTTGTGTGGGGACCTGGTACTTTCCACTACTGCTAGGAGATAAAGCGAATCCCGCCCGCAGCAACATATCTTGCGTTTCATCCAAATCTAATTGCAAGGCAAGCACGTTGGACTTACTCGGTTTATACTCTTTATCATTCCGGATTTTCGAAAATAACTTTCGATCAATTTGTGCTTTTTTATGTGTCTCACTATCCGTCATTCCCATTTCATCAATTGTACGCAACAACATTTCTGAAAATGTTTCGTGCACTTGATCTAGTACGTCTTCCAAGCTGCGTGTACTTTCTTGCATCTGCACTTCTGATTCGAGTACTTCGGAATATACAGCTTGTGAATATATAACAACTTCATCTACGTAATTGTCATTTATATATTGTTCGAGTAGTAGTATAGTTTCCTTGGGGAGTGATATGGAATCCTCCTGACTATTTTTCTGGCGTATGATAAATTAAAGCTACATTCATTTTACTATGTTTTATATGTGAAAAGCATCAACGTCATATAAGTGGCGTTGATGCTTTTCATAATTAATACAGCAATATAGTTGTACGAAATTTTTATGATTGTTTATACATTCACGTTAGATTCTCACACAGGTACCGTTTTTCAACATCAGACCCCACTACTCTGTGTCTTTTAAAAAATATTTGGCGAATAAAATCTAGCAGGAATCAAGGTTCCTGCGGATTATGAAGTTTAGGTGATGGCACACAACTGTATAATGCGGCTGAAGAATACGAGCTCCCGACAGTCAACATGTCGGGAGCTCGTAGATAATTGATTATTCACGTACCTCCGCTGCAGTAGTGAGCAAAGGTTCCGCTGATACACGCGATACGACCTCTTCTTCCTCATGGACAGTTTCATCGTAATGCGAAACTTTTCTCGTGTCCGGCGAGAATATGGCCAAAACTAGCGAAACGAGAAGGGCTGCTATCATGAATCCGCCGAAAACCCATGGGGATGGACCGTAATTAGCCGCCATGGCAGTCCATAACATCGGTCCGAACCCAACAATCGCAGCGGCTATTTGATAGCCAAGGGATAGCCCTGTATATCTGACATTCGCGGGGAACAGCTCCGAGAAAAACGTCCCTTGTGTCGCAAAAATCGCGGCCCAGACGACACCAAGCAATACGATCTGCATGATAAAGAATGTGGACGTACTGATGGAAATACCGATGAAATAAGGGATTGTCAGCACCAACATGCCGATTAGACCCGAAATATAAATCACTTTACGTCCGATGAAGTCAGACAGGTATCCCACAATCGGTATCGTGATCAGCATCGTTGCACAGCTCAGTGAAAGTGCAAGCAGTGCTGTGTCCCGTGAGTAACCGATATACGTTGTAGCGTACACCAGAATAAATGACATAAGGAATACGTTGAAAAAGCCGTCGCCCAGTTTCAGTCCGATGATTCGGAACATATCCTTGGAATTATTTCTGAACAGCGTCAGTACTGGCATCTTCTCGATATTGCCAGACTCTTTGCGTTGCTGAAATTCCGGGGTTTCTTCGATGCTACTCCGTATCCAGAGCGCCAGTACGATGAGGACGCCGCTGAACAGGAACGGAATTCTCCAGCCCCATGCCATGAACTGTGCTTCCGTAGTGAAGCTGTTAATAATTGTGAAGCTGAATGTGCCAAGCACTAGCCCGATCGGTACGCCCAGCTGTGGGATGGAACCGAACAACCCGCGTACTCCTTTGCTTGCATTCTCCGTAGCAAGAAGGACAGCTCCGCCCCATTCTCCCCCAAGAGAAATCCCCTGAATCAACCGTAGTATGACTAGCATGGTGGGTGCCAGGATACCGACTGCCGCGTAGGTCGGTAGCAATCCAATCAAGAAAGAACTACCGCCCATCCCGATGAGCGTGATCATCAAGGAAGCTTTCCGTCCAATCCGGTCTCCCATATGGCCAAATATAATACTGCCCAGCGGTCGTGCTGCATATCCCGCTCCGAATGTGGCAAATGCAATCAAAATAGAAACGGCGGGATTTTCATTCGGGAAGAAAAGTGTGGTAAATACAATTCCAGTGGCTGTTCCGTATAAGTAAAAGTCATACCATTCAATAATGGAACCTGACAAACTTGCCAACAATATTTTAATCTTTTTCATAAAAAGTCTCCCCTCTATTTAACTGGAATGTAATTTGCCAACTTATTTTTTTGAATCTTGCCGACGGAAGTTCGTGGAAAATCATCTAAAAAATCAATAGAATCAGGAACTTTGAATTTAGCCAACTGTGCTTGGCAGTGAGCCAGCAGCTCATCCTCCGTAACGTACATTTCTTCATTCAAAATGACGAAAGCTTTAATCGCCTCATCGCGCATATCGTCCGGCACACCGATCACTGCTGCTTCGTACACAGCTGTATGGGAGGCTAAGGCACTTTCCACTTCAATGGTAGCCACATTTTCCCCAGATCGCTTGATCATGTCTTTTACGCGATCTACAAAATAATAGTATCCATCTTCCCCAATACGGGCATTATCGCCTGTGCGTAGCCAGCCGTCCTGTATCGTTTCTTCGGTCGACAGCGGATTCCGCAGATACTTTTTCATAATGGTGCGTCCCGCATGGCCTTTGATCAAGATCTGTCCTGAAGCACCTTTTTGAACATCATTACCTTGTTCATCGACCAACTTCACTTCGTACCCGAGCGTCGGTCTGCCAATGCTTTCATTCTTGCATACGCCGTGTAGCGGATTCATTAGCGGAATACCTATCGTTTCTGTCATTCCGTACAGCTGACTTAATCTGACACCGGCGAGTTCTTCAAAGCGGTTCAACTGTTCTGCAGCGACATTTTGCGCAAAGATAATTGTGTGGAGAGTGTTCTTGATTACGTTCTTTGTTTCGTTTTTAGCTAAAATCATGCGAATAGGCGCAGCGAACAGTGAACCGACTGTAGCTTGTAGCTGATTGGCCTGCTCAAAATAACGGGATGCGCTGAACTTTTCAGTTAAAGCTATTGAAGCGCCAACGGTTAAAGCCGACATGGTAGAATAATATTGAGCGTTGCCGTGGAACAGCGGAAGCACGATAAAAGTCCGGTCGTTGGCAGTCAGCTGTAAGTTTAACGCCATCTGTTCACCGACGAATAAATAGTTGGCATGCGTGACACACACACCTTTAGGTTTTGAAGTAGTGCCTGAAGTGTATAGAATGGCAACGGTATCTTCATTATGAAGCTCAGGTAACGCAAATTTGTAACCGCTTTCAAAAACCAGTGCATCATCGTAGGATAAGTAACCATCAACAGGCTGACTTCTTGTAAGCATTCTGTAACGAATAGCGGGACAGTGTGTTTCCACATCCGCGAACTTGTCTAGATAAGGCTGTTCTGTAATCAACATGACAGAATGGGAATTAGAGATAATATAGTTCATCTCGCTCGCAGGAGATAAAATATTTGTAGGCACCATGACGGCCCCTATATTCGCCAAAGCAAACCAAATTGTATAAAACTCCAAGTTATTCGGAATGTGTAATGTAACATGCTCCCCTTTTCGGATTCCCAAGTGAAGGAAATATCGGCTCAGCCGATCCACTTCATCCTCAAATTCTCTATAGGTTTTTTGTGAGACATGACGATCAGCGTCTTCGAATAAAAATAATGTCTTATCAGGATGCTGATGCAATTTCTCATTTAACAGGTCACGAAGTGTTCTTTCGCCTACACAATCCATTAAATCCCTCCTGTTCATTTGAATAGACCGTAGTCTTAGACTATAGTCTATATATTAATTGAATGTTCACAAGTTTGTCAATATATTCTGAAAAATAGTTTTATTTTATGTAAGGTATAATATGATCGGGGGGTATTGCAATGAAGAAATCGACTAGACAAATCCAGGCGGGGCACACGAAGAAGCGCATATTGGAGACTGCGCTAGAGTTGTTTCGGAAAAAGGGATTTGATAATGTAACCGTAGATGAAATTGTGAAGAAAAGTGAAAGTTCCAAAGGTGCCTTTTATGGCCACTTCGGTTCAAAATACGATATCTTCATGGAAAAATTCAAAGAGATCGACCAATATTACAAAAAAGTTGTTTCCGTTATGCCGGAAGCGCTAACGTTCAATGAAAAAGTGCTGTATTTAGTGGAACGGCAAATGCATTACCTCGAATTCGAGTTGGGAAAAGACATGATGCGAACGGTCTATGTCAGCGGTCTTATGGAAAGAGAAGGTAATTTCTTTTCTATACACGACAGAGAATTGTATGCCATTCTGGATGACTTTATCGTCACTGCAATCGAAGAAGGAGATCTGCCGGAAGCCACCAATAGGAAAGCGCTAATCCGCATGCTTTCACGATGTATGCGCGGGCTACTGTATGATTGGCTATCTTTAGGCAAAGAGTACAATCTGGAGGCCGAAAGCAAGATGTTTTTTTCTACATTCCTGGCGGGACTTCAGTGTGACAGAGTGGATGCTGTACCGTTTGAGGTGGAATGAAGTGGGCTGGGTCTGAGCAATAGCTAGGGCGACTTAGAATCTTTTTCTGATTGATTGGGGACTCGATCTTTTTTATTCATCTATCTATTCCTTATATGAATAATTTAGTGAAATGTAAGCGAAAATAACAGTAGCTGTGTGAGACGCATTCATGATTGTTTGTTTCTCACACACCTTATACAAAACGCGAGGAGAACGATCTTTGACTTTTTTGAAAATATGAAAATGCACCTCCTCGATACACTGATTGTATAGAGAAGGTGCTACGTTATTTATGCATTATTTTACGGGTATCTTACTGCTTTCTACTATTCACATTTCCGGCACTTTTTTAGAAATATTACTTGATATATGACACCAGATGTTATGGGTTGCGAGTAGTTGTATTTTTCATTTCAGTTTTCGTTTTCTACTACCTGAATTGTGTGAGGACCTTATACATTATTTCTATCGCTCAACCTTTTACCTTTAGATTCTAGATACAAATCCAAAATATTAATTATTTTTATTTTTTTGGTCAACAAGTAGTCATTGGACAAAAAATAATAATAAAATATAGTAAAAAAGAAGAAAAAGACCATAAAAGATATTCCAACTAATGACGATTTAAAAAGCACTCCATTCGTTGCACTCATTAAGCTACTAATAAGTAAGGCAAACAGTGCTATTGTCAATCCAGATACTCCGATAAAGCCTGTTTGCCTATTATCTTTTGCTGTCATCTCTCTCTCAAGTGTGCGCTTCATTAATCTTATTTCTTCTTCGGTATATTCTGTGTCTAAATAGGTTAAATAGCAATTTAATAAATCATCGTCAATATTTAAAAAAACATTCTTCTCGTTCAGACGCTTCAATATTTCAGATGCGTCTATCGCCATCCAATAATCCCCTTTTACAACACCCATATCCTCGACTCCTTAAACTAAAAAGCTGTGCATGCAACTTTCCTGGTTGTTTAAATAACAACGATTTTTAGTTTTTAAAGATACCAGGTCCTCACACAACTCTAGTTCAATTCATAATTGTTTCTGATTTGCATAAGGAACTGGCACTTGTTTTTTAATACTCTTATATTATCGAAACATCAGAAATAAGTCACGATACACTCGTTAAGATATTTTTACGTTAGATTCTACTTCTCATTGTTACTTATCCAAACAGATCCCTCTAATTAAATTTCGAATCAAAAAAGTACCCGTGTGAGAAATTCTCATGATTGTTTAAACATTCACGTTTGTTTCTCACACAGGTTCCTTGTTTAAAACATTTATTCAGAGTCTGGAAAGTTTTAAAATTAGAGAAACATTTATTAAAGCGTGCGAGCATGTAGGCTTTTCACCGTCAGTAGAATTCGAAACAGAAAGCTTAGAAACTGCATGCAGCCTTGTGGAGAATGGACTGGGAATATCGGTTGTTCCCGAAAGCTTTCTCGCCCTAAATCCATCGAAAAGAAGAAACGTTGTCTTCATAAAAGACTTCGCTTCCAAGAGAACAGTATATTTAGTCTATCAGCCTGAACGCTATCTCCCCCCTCCTATTCAAGACTTTATTGATATTACTCTTCAGTTTTCTAATGAGATTATTGTTCGGAAGTGATGGGTTATTGGAAATACGCCATGTATTATAGTGGTTCGACCTGGTAGCTACATGTTATTGCGTGAGTTTTTATGAAAAATACCTGTGGTGAAACTTTCATGATTGTCTAAACATTCACGTTTGTTTCTCACACAGGTACCTTGTTTTAACTTCGTTTATGTGCTGGTACAACTTCTCCATTTTTTCGTGTATGCTTTTTAACTGGAACTATTCTAGGAGCTTTCCTAGTTTTTTTCGATTTCCCCATTCCTTAACCTCCTAATTTATCTTTCAATTTCACTCAAATCACAAAACTATTTTATGACTTAAGTCGCTAGCGTCACATTAAAATATCGAGAAAGGGAATTGATTTCTGAATACTCTTTACTTATTTTCTCCATGAAAAAATCCTTTATAATAGCTTGGAGGCAGTAATCCACCCAAATCCAAAATAAAGGATTCACACATGGATAAGATTACACGAAAACTGCATTTAAGCTATGGGCAGAACCTATCTCCAATAAATTATTTGCGGAACAGGTTCAGCTTCATTGTCTCAATCACTATACAAAGAAGCTGCATATGGCTTCGTTTATGAACTTACTCTTGTACGCGCAGCTTCATGAAACGGAAAGTTTACGCGCCGTCAGTGACAGTGTGTTTTCCAAAGAACTTCAGGAAGCCACGAACTTGGATTCCATCAGCTTCTCACAGCTCGGCAGGCGTCTTCGACAAGTGCCGACGGAATTCTTCCAGGCTATTTTTCTCGATTTAGTGTCGCAGATCCATGAAGCGACGGATTTTCAGACACGACGCAAGCGGACAACTCCACTGAAAATCATCGATTCCAGCACATTGCCTTTGAATTTGAACAACCACCGCTGAGCAGAATTCCGAAAAACGAAGTCCGGTATCAAGCTTCACCTGCTTGGAAAATGGCTGTTCCTACCCTGACAAAGCGGTTTTAACAAGCGCCAAGGAACATGATCCTGGCCAACTAGAAGTACTGGTCGATGACAAAGAATGCCTATATGTGTTCGAACGCGGCTATTTGGATTATTAACGGTTCGACCGCATGACGGATGTGGGCTATTTCTTTGTCTCTCGTCTGCGAAAAAATGCAGTCGTCCGGTCGCTCGAACGCTTCAATCTGCCGGACGACACCATGGTATTGTCGGATGAAATGGTCGTGATCGGCACCTCGCAAAACCGATCGGAAAATGTATTTCGCCTGTTGTAAGTGCTGGATTCCAAAGGTAATTAACTGAACTTGGCTACAAATCGTTTCGATGTGTCTGCGGATGAAATCGCAGAGCTGTACAAATCTCGCTGGGCCATTGAATTGTTCTTTAAATGGATGAAACAACATTTGAACATCAAGAAATTCTACGCACAGAATGAGCAGGGTGTGCACAACCAAGTGTATTTGGCGATGATCGTCTACTGTTTGAATGTACTGGCACAGTTACGAACAAAAAGTAAGCGAATCTACTTGCAGATCAGCCGCTATCTAAAGGCTTCTTTATGGAAGTCAGCGCATATTTGGATTCGAAAGATTGAAGATAAAAGCGTACTGTAACGCGGGAAATCCGCTTCTGTCACAGTAGTCAAAAGGTATAGTAAAAAAATGGATGTTGACTGTCTCTGTTCAGCTGTCTTTGTTTTTTTGCTTGAGGTCAGAATATTATAGACGGAATATTTCGAACATATTTATGCGACGCTAGTGACATTGTTTTTTAATGTTTTAGATAACTCCTCTACTCTATCGCATCTAATTCCTCAAAACGTTCTGTTATTGCAGTGATTTTGTATACGCATCAATATACATTTCACAATAAGTATGTGCTGCACACCATTTTTACTTTTTCTTCACGTTCTTAGCAGCAATTCCTACCTTATTCATATAAGTATCAAAAGTTACATAATCACCAATCTCTACCTTCTCCAGAGTGTTATTTAAATGAAAAAATATATCTCTACTTGAGGAATTGGCTATAAATCCAAAGTCACGATTGTTTATATTAGTTATCACTCCTTCGTTTTCAGAGTGTATCGATTCTGAAGCATCCTTGAAATTAGTTACATATTTAATTAATTCATTGAATGTTTCAACATTTATCACATCTTTATTCTGTTCGATATTTCTTCTAATTTTAGAAAAGTCATTGCTTTTAATCCATTTGATTGAATCGAAGTGTTTTGCCATAGTTTGCTTTAATAGCATCATAGCCGAATTACTAAGATACAAAAAGGATAAGTCTGTCATTATATTTAGCAGCGTAAATGCATTCCTAGTATCGATACTCTTTAGGCTTTCCATCTTTTCAATCGCTGACTTTAATAATGTGATCTTGCCATCAATGTCATAGCGCGAATCAATAGTTTCTGCTTTTCTTCTATATACTTCTGCAGTTGATTTCACTATTAGGCTATCTTTATTTTGACTTGATTGATTATTTATATTTTTTATAACTGCTAAGTTTTTAATGCATTCATCAAATTTTCCCAACCGCATCAAAATTCGGTTTTTTTCTAATAAGATATCAACATTCTCAGGAGACAGTACCTCTGCCTCTCCGATTATCTCTTCTGCCTTTAAATAATCCTCAACATTTTTCACATAAAAAGTAGCATATAATAATAATATTCTAGCTTTGTCTTCTTTTGTTTTAGTCAAATTAACAGCGATCTCAAAGTTTTCAACAGCTTGATATATATTTCTGTGTTCACTTTCTATATATGCCCTAATTTTATAAATCTCAAAGTAACTAGGGGCAATATTTTGTGCTTTTTCAAGTAAACTTCTTTTCTTATTTAGGCTCATCTTTGAAAGTGATTGATACAGATAGTATGTTGCGATTTTTTCATCAGTATCCTCAACTGTTCCGGAAAGTGCGACAGGGTTGTAAGGATCATTAACTCTTAACGTATTAACGGTCTGAAGAATTGAATTTAATTCTTTTCTTTTTTTAATTATTTCCAAGAAAAAAGTATTAGATGGCGGATAAAAATTCGATAAATAATCCCTCGCCATATCGTCTAAAATATATTTACCTAATTTTAGTTTAACCATGTTCGTAGACAACATCTCATTTATCGAATTCCTAAGCAATACAGGGTCAATACGTAAGAAGTAATCCATTTCACCAATACTCATTTCAATTTTTTCCACAAGAAACAGTTGTATTATATGTCTTGCAGTATCACTAAGTTTGTCATAAACATTTGACATACAAAATTCAACTAAATCCCCTTTTCTGTTTATAAGCTCCTTTTCACTAATGCCTTTATACACACTTGTAATAAACCATTTAATTGATAAAGGGTTTGAGTATAGGTCCTCAGTTATAATTTTTCTTATATCCACATCTTTCCGTTTATGAAGATCCAATCCATAGTATTTGGATAGTTCTCTAAAGTATTCAATTGCATCCTGAGAATTCAGCCCACTAAGAGAAAATCTATTTTCTAACTCCCCGATACCATGCCTAGATGTTATTAAAACTTTTGATTTACTTGGTATGCTCTTTAAAAAGCTAATAAACTCATCAGTGTTAATAGTCTCTAGATTATCTAAAACCAGTAAAGTTTTAAATTCCCCTAAAAATTCGATAATATTTTCTTCAGATGATTTCAAATCTGACATAATGGATACTCGCTCAATCTCATTATAAATCTCTGGTATACTTTTTATTGAATTTTCGATATTCAAAAATTCTCCTACTGACAATGTTCTTGTTTTTAATGAAACCCAAAGCACTGCTTCATATTCTGAGTCCTCACTGTCGAGCAAGTCATATAATATCTTTACAGTCAATGCTGTTTTTCCCATTCCACCATTACCAACAATAGAAATAACTTTATCTTTGTCATTGTTAATTAAATCTGTTAGATGCTTAATTTCATTTTTTCTACCAATATAGCCTGTATCATCAAATTCGGGATCAGGTAAGTTATGTAAAATACTATCTTTTAATCCTGTATTTAAATTAATGCTTGATTCGAGAATTCTTGTCGGGTCCTCATCAAGTATAATTTTAAGATGCTTAGATTCTTGCCAATCTAGCAATTTCAAATCATAGCTTATATTCTCTAATACTTCAAATAAGGTTGATCGATCACCAACCTCTAGTGGTCTAGTATGCATTACTCTATTTCTGATTGGTATAATCTTAACAAAATAATTAGTCAGTTCCTTTATTTGCGTGTTATTAAAGCCAATTTGATAAGGATTAGCACGTATTATTTCAATGTAATCTCCTAAATCTAGTTCATATAATATTTCCGATAAGTTCATCTCTTTATTTGAAGATCTTGATTTAGCCTTATCAATTAATGTATCAGAAATAATTACTTTGTTTCCACTTATAATTTTTTGTCTCAAATCAAATTCTAGAGCTGCACAAATACTGAACAGTATTACACGGTTACTTAAATTAAATTTCATTTTTATTCCCCCATAGATTTAAATGTAAATACTAGATACCTGTGCGTTAAACTATCATAATTGTTTTAACATTTACATTTGTTTCTCTCGCACAGGTACACCGCTTATTATCTCCTGTTCCAAACATTTTATCTTTTACGATTTTTTTGCGTTGTTTTAGCATTATTACTGTCACCTAAGCTTTTTATTTTATCTGCACAGAGTTCTGTTAATGGTTCACCAATTGCTTTTTTGTAGTTAAAACCAAGTAATTGCATTGTTCTTAACGTATCTAAACTTATTAATTGCACTAAAGATTCCATTGCAATGTCGTTTTGTTGAGATTGCACACCGAAATTACTTAAAATTTTTATAGCACTTCTAATTGTATTTTGAAGATATTCAAGGTTTTCGGCACTAATCTCAACCCCTTCATATAATTCCTTGTAACTTCTTGCGATTCTTTCAAGTTCACTCTTATCTTCCAATAGACTATTAATTAATTCTTCATAACCTCTTATTATAGCGTCTTTATCTTTTCCGCCTTTCAATTGCTTAATTTTATCAGTAATATATGTAGCCGTATGTTTAGTTGCAGTTCTTGTTAAATCTCCATCTAAAGTAGACATGACTTCTTGTGCAGTTTCGACAACATTCTCCATTAAATTAACCTCCGATTCAAAGAATAATTTTATTGCTTTATACCACATAAATCTCACAATAGGGATGTTCAGAAAGATCTTCCTAAAAACTCTTTACCGTTTTATTAAATCTAATAAAATCTAGATTTTTAATGCGAAATACTTGTTCAGCTAAAACGATTCTATAAGATTTCATCACATTGCTATCAGATTTTTATGACTTAAAGTAATCAGATCTTATCTTTTCTAAATTGGTAGACGCTCTCCCCTCGCCATGTTTAATCATTTTAGCCAAAATTTTAAGCTGTTCTATAGTAGACTAACAAAAGAATTCTTCAAGATTTAATTCAAATTACCTGTGTGAGAAACAAACAGATCCCTTATCTTTTGAATTATACCTAATTTGTCTGCAGATTTAATATCTACTTTAAACGCCACTTCACCTCAACACATCCCCCAAAGGAACAATAACCTCATTCTACACATGAATCCAATCACGCTTCATTTCTGGTCCATACTTCAACGGCTTCGCTCCAGGATTTTCAGCTTTATACTCGTCGAATTCTTTACTGTCTAGAATACCTCTGATATTTGGAATGGTGTCTGATCTCACCGTGTACTGATTTGCCGATAAATGAAGTTGATCCTCTTTCACAAACCACGTATTGGATTGTGCTTCTATCGCGTCATCATTAGCTGATGTAAAGCACCGTCGCTTTAATGTGAAAATATCTTCATCTTCATCTACTTCATTAATTAAAAGTACCTGTGCGTGAAACTTTTATGACCGTTTAACATTCACGTTTGTTTCGCACACAGGTACTATGTTAATATCTCTTCACGATTTAAACTTCGATTTAATCTGCGGAACAACCTTTACGAGATAGGGTGTTAAGGCAAAGTTATGCATAAGTTGATTAGCACCTTGTTTCTTCGTTGCAGCTGAGAAGTCCAGACTACCAATCAAGTCATCTATGAACGGAATATCTTGTGGAGAAGTGGTTGAATAAGCATCAATGGACTTTTCAAAAATTTTACCGTTTATGCCCCACTCATCAGCAACTTCATAAATCAGTACTCTCTTCTTATCATTTTTCCAATCTTCAAATGCCTGATCGAAATGGATGTCGCTGGACACGTTTCCAGTTTGTAATTCTTCCACCACAAACTCTTTTAGTAATTGCGCTTGTTCATGTTCACCGAAGTTACTCAACT
Source organism: Sporosarcina sp. P29 (assembly GCF_002743265.1). Lineage (NCBI taxonomy): Bacteria > Bacillati > Bacillota > Bacilli > Caryophanales > Caryophanaceae > Sporosarcina > Sporosarcina sp. P29. The sequence continues at coordinate 29,936 of NZ_PDYX01000022.1, forward strand.
CCTCGATCTCTTGATGGATGATGCGTAATGTTTCTGCATCGACCGTTTGAATACCATTCGTTGAGGTTGCTTTAGATCCAATGAGGTTCAGAATATGATTGGCATCAATGATCTGTGAACCTGCAAGTTTCGTTCTGCCTACTAAAGCAGGAGCTATATCACCAGGTAACTCTTCTCCTTCTTCAAAGGTTAAGTTGCGGTAAGCACCGGTATATTGAAGCCATGTGCGTTCATCTATTCCAAATGCTGTATCATCCCATGCATATTCATAATACTGCTCAACTAAGTTAAATTGTGCAGCAGCTTCTTTGTACACTTGTATGAACTGTTTCTTATGCTCTTCAACCGGTTCAATGGATTGCCAGTCTGTCGGATCAGGTAACGTATTCACCATCTCGATAAATGCGAGTTTTAACCTCCCGACCGCTGTTGGGTAAGGCTCGACAATTGCTTTACTACTCGTTCCACCGCTTCCGTAAAGTTTCAATGCGATATTGACCATTTCTTCAGTGATTTTAGGATATTGGAAATTAATCACCGTTCCGAATTCTTTTGTTGAACCATAGACACGATTCGTTCTGGAATATGCTTGAATTAATCCATGCAATTCGAGTGAACGATCCACATACAGCGTATTGAGCAACTTGGAGTCATACCCTGTTAGTAATTGATCGGCTACGATGACAAGGTCTATATTTTTAGGGTTACGTCCACTTCCCCCTCTTGTCGCCCGTTCAATTACATCTTCAAAGTAGGCGTCTTCTCCGCGCTTTTTGTCCCCAGCGACGAACTCAATTCCAGTAAACGCTGCGTATTCTTTGAACATGTTTTCAATGACAGCAGGGTCTACACGTTCCGTCTCATCCTCACTGCCAAAACTAAATGTCATAGCTATATTTAGTCGAATATTTCTTTCGGCCATTTGCTTTTTAAATTCTTTGAAATAAGCAAGCACACGTTTTTTATACGCGACTGTTAAAATCGCATTAAATTCTCGGTTTTGAGACTGGGCGTGCCATTGTGTTAATATTTCTTCGACAACTCTCGGAATATGTGTCTCATCATAGTAAACGAGTAATCCTGCTTTTTTTGCTGCTTTTTCAACCTCTAAGTCCGATAGTTGTTGCATTTCTCGTTCTATCTTCTTTATTTCCATATCTGGATTCTGGTTCTGAAATAATTCAATAAGCTGGTCTCTGAGATCTTCATAACTTTTAAATTCACCGGTATTAATGTAATCGACATGGAAGCCTAAAACGTTCCTGTCCGCAATCGCCTCATCAATCGTATACTGATGGATGAGTGGACCAAACAATTTTTCAGTCGTATCAATCAGTTCACTTTTTTCATTTATCTTTCCCTTCGCTTGGTTTTCATCAAACAAGGGGGTGCCTGTATAACCGAAGAATAAACTATTATTTCTAAAATACTGTTTAATCGTTCCCATCATTTGACCCATCGTTGTACGATGCGCTTCATCAATAATAAAGACGATGCGCTTATTAGCGAGACGTGTATCGTTTGCTTCCATTAAATCTTTCACTAAATTACTTAGTTTATAGGTCGTCGTTACAACAATGCCGTTATTCGGTGAATGCAAGATTTTACGCAACTCATATGTATGCTTTGTATCATCTACAGAAACGGATTCATACGCTGCATAGGCTTTGAAGTTCTCGCTTGTACGACTGTCCAACTCACGACGATCGACGAGGAATACTACCTTGTCAAAGCCTGCTCGCGTAGAGAGAAAGAGGGCAGTTTTAAAGCTCGTAATCGTTTTACCCGAGCCTGTCGTATGCCATACAAAGCCACCGTGCGGAATGCGGTCCTCATTATCCCAGCCAAACGCTGCTGCCTCGACTGCTTGTAGAGCATGCACTTGATAGGAACGCATCAGCATATGTCGACGATTGTCTTCTTCTCTTGCTTCATCAATCACTAAGTAATCCCCGACCATTTGATGCGCCATAGGAATCATTAAAAATTGGCTAATGACTTCTTCCCAGTTGTTCACAGGAATATTGTCTTTATCCGCCCAGTGAAAGAGGAAACTCGGATTGAAATCATGCACCGTTTTAGGCGTCGCAAAATAACGTGTCGCAACTTCAGAAGTCACAACCATCATTTGTGAAAATGCCATGAAATTCAGCGTATATTCCCCAGATTGGTAATAACGTTTGAACTGGCTATACGCTTCATCAAAGGTTTTATCAGCTCGTTTTTGTTCAATATTAATCAGGGGTAAGCCATTGATGAGTAAAACAAGATCAAAGCGATTGCCATTTGGTGTCGTGACTTCTCTTGCGATCGTATAACTAGAATCTCCACCACTAACTTGTGCTTTTTTAAAAATGGTCAGCGTGATTTGTTCTCTCGTAATGCGAGGGTCAGGATCACGATAAATGCCATCAATCTTTCCTTTAGACCCTTCCATCGCTAATAACTTCGCTGCTTCAAAACTATTGGCAATTTGGTTCACTTGTGCCATGACTTGATTAAATTCATTATCTGTTAACGGAACACTTTCTAATTGATCGACGTTGATCCGATTCAATTCGCTACGCCAATGGTTAATTAAATCTTGTGTCGTTACTTTTTTTTTCGTTCCATCGAGTTCTTCAGGAGATTTCCATTTGAAGCGTTGCAACTTCTTCACAAAACGATCTTGAAAACTTGCTTCTGAAACATTCTTTGGTGCATTACCCATTAGAATACCCCCTTAGACAAACATTTCTTCTAAGTATGCTTGTTTCATTGCTTTTAATTTTTCTAGTTTTTGTTGTTGGTTAGTAATTGTATCATCTAGCTTTTTAAAGAACTCACCGATTGCTTGTTGCTCTTCTTTACTTATAGGAGCTAAAAATGAATACTCAGCTATTTGCTGTAGTGATATATGTTTAATAATATTCCCTACAGAAACTTTATTCATTTCAAAAAGAAAATTATTATTTCTAGTTATTTGATAAACGAATTCAAGTTGATCTGAGTTTAAACGTGCAACTCGTTGTGCTAATACAGCATTTTCGTTAGTAACTTTTCTAACTCTACCTACGTTACCATCCATAGTTATTAAGATATTATTACCTTTCAATAGGTATCTACTTAAAATGTTTTCATCAGTAATATTTATTTTGCTATTTACTCTGTTATTCTTTTGACTTTGATCATTTACATCCTTATTTGTAATAACTAAATACTCGCCATCATCATTAAAATCTAAGCTACTAAATGCTTTACCTGTTCTAACTTCAGCAAGTTCATCAAGTCTTCTTTGTTTCCATTCTCCAGTAAATCCTGCAAACCGTCTCTTCGGCACTCGTTCACCTTCAGCAGGAAACATCTCAGCAAGATAAGCAGATTTCAAAGCTTTTGATTTTTCTAACTTACGCTGATGAACAGCGATAATATCGTCAAGTGTTTTTAGTAATGATCCAATTTGGGCTTGTTCTGCTAATGAGGGAATAGAAATTTCTTGTTTTATAACAGCATCCCTTGCAATCCCAGCTATTAAACCTCTAGCATCTTTTTTGATATTTTCTATTACTGAATTTATTAGGTAGAAATTAAAAATTTTATCCAAATCAGATAGATTTTGCAAAGCCATAAATTGCCTAGCAATATGTGCTTTATCTTGCGCCAGTACAGCTATTGCTCCATAACCAGATCCCTTACAGACAAGCAAAACGTCACCCTTTTCTGCTAAACATCTAGGAACTGTTGTCCAACGGTTAACGATAGTCTCTTTCCCAACTATACAACTAGCTCCTGTCATATAGGGTATACCGTTACACTTATCGTTATATTCTGAAGGCGAAAAGTCTTGTCCTGACAATAAATCTATAACCTCGCCATACTTACGCTGTTCCCAAGCATCAGTATTTTGAAATTCTTTAAATCGCCTTTTCGGCACTAACTTCTTTGCTTTCAAGACTCATTCACCACCAATTGTTGCATCATTTCTTCTAATTCTCGCTCTAATTGCTTACTTTCTTCTTCCAATGTAGATAACGTGTCAGAATAACGGTCTTGTAATTGCTCTAATACTGCTAGTTCTTCTGTTAAAGGATTTTCAATTAAACGCATAATCTTAGAAATGAGTGAACCGAACCACTTTTCATGCATAAGTTCATCTATTTCCTCATTCGTCAACGTTTCGATACGGTTTTCTGTTGCTTCTTTTAACTCTTGGTTTAACTTCTTCACGTCACGGTTTAAGGTTGTCTTTTCATTTAATAAGCCTTCTACTCTTTTCAACAATGTATATTCAGTACTTTCTTTTTCTGTTTCTTTTAATAGCGAACGTATCGCGCCTATTGTGAAAGCATCTTCTTTGTCATTCAACGCTTCACTTAACGCAACTTCTTCATCACTTTCTTCCACTTTGGCTGCTTCGACTAATTCAGTTAATTCAGCATCGATTTCAGGAAGTCTGGTTTCTATTTCTTCTATAGTAGAAACATCTTCTGCGAATAATTTTTTCTTGATCAATTCAGTCGGAACGATACTGCCTACCCAACCATCTTGCTCTTCTCGTTTTGTTTTTCCAGAACCTTTCGTGACCATTAACGGCACACGTGTGCGACCAGCCGTATAGAAGTCAGTTAATGCGATAATCTCGGTATCTTCTGTCAGCTTGTCTTTCCAAATTTCTGCAATGATCTGATAGCCGTCGTATTCATCAATATGGTTGAACGCTAACAAAAGCTCTTTAATCTCCTCTAACATCGCATCACGTAGTTCAGGGATAACATTCACATCATCGATTGTCTTCAATAATGCCCAATACTTGTCCATATACGCTTTTAATTGTTGTTCGACTGCTTTTGACTTTTGAATGACATGGTCATCAGTCAATACTTTTTTCGTTAGCTCATCCACAGTTTCTGTGAGTTCAACATATCCATGACGTACTTCTTTCAATGCCTGTTGGATAATTGTTGGGACAGATTCTTGTAGTACTTTTAAATCTGCAATGTTTGCATATGGAATACCTCCGTAAAGATGAGCATCGACATCTTGCGGGATTTCTTCATCAATCGATTCAATATATCTAGGAATATTTAAGTTGTACTCATTTTCAATAATTTCATCTCTCGTTGCTAAGTGACTATAGCCAGCTTCTTCTCTACGTGTCGCGTATGTATCTACAATTCGTGCAATGTCTTTTTCTTGTAGAACGTTTTGCTTTCCTTCTTTCACAAACGTTTTAGAAGCGTCGATTAGTAATACAGGCGTGCCAAGCGGTCGACCTTTCTTCAAAATAAGGACAGTTACTGGAATTCCTGTATTCGTAAATAATTTATCCGGAAGACCGATGATGGTATCGATATAATTCTTCTCTAATAAGCGTTTACGAATTTCTCCTTCTGCGCCGCCTCTAAACAATACGCCGTGTGGCAAGACAATTGCCATCGTGCCCTGTTGTCCTAAATGAAATAAGCCGTGTAACAGAAAGGCAAAATCTCCTTTTGAATCGGGTGGTAACACGCCTGCTAGTTCAAAACGTGGATCACTCACTTTTAAATTCGATTTATTCCAGTTCTTCACTGAATATGGTGGATTCATTACAACCGCATCAAATTGGACACCTTCGTTTGGACGCTGTGGATCTTCTGGCCAATCCTCTGCGAGTGTGTCACCATTATTCATATTCATTTTTTCAGGACGAACACCGTGAAGAAGTAAGTTCATTCTCGTTAAGTTATACGTTGCAGTATTTTTCTCTTGTCCGTAATACGCTAAGCTTTTCTTCTCGTCTTCTGATAAGTACTTGCTCACCGTTAAAAGAAGAGAACCTGAACCTACCGTCGGGTCATAGATGGTTTCAATAGACTTGGTTTTTGCAACGATTTGTGCCATGACTTCACTCACTTGGGATGGTGTATAGAACTCTCCAGCTTTCTTCCCGGATTCCATCGCAAATTGTCCAATTAAATATTCATAGGCGTCCCCTAATACGTCTCCTTTTTGCAAGGCAACCATATTGAGATCAGCAAAGAGTAAAACGAGTTCTTTTATGTTCTTACTACGTTCATTTAAGTTGCTGCCTAAAGCTGTATCTGTCAGGTCCAGTGATGAACTGGAGAACAGTCCTTTGAAATCATCTGAGTCACCTGTCACGGCAATTGTTCGTTCAAAGTGATTCAAGCTATCTGTAACTTTTTGAACTTCAAATTCACCTGAACGGATGTCGCTAATCCACTTTTGGTATAAGTGTTGTGGTAATACGTAGTAACCAAGAACGCCAGACATCATCTCTATAAGGGGTTCAGGATATTGTGCGTAGCTTTCACGATACGCATCAATTACTTCTTGTTCGGTATTTTGTTTCATCCCACTTGTGATTCTAAATGTATCAATGGTTTTATCACTTAGGAATTTATAAAACATTAACCCCAACATATAATCTTTATATCGACTGGCATCCATTGATCCACGTAACTCATTGGCACCATCCCATAGTCTTCTTTTTATTTCTTCTGATGTAATCACTTTAATGTCCTCCTAATATCGATAGCCAAAATACGCTATTGTATATGTCTTTGTCATACTATAATCATATCATCTATAAGCTTTGAACAATATAGCGTGTTTTGAAACATGAACGTTTGTTTTCATACATATGTTTTATACCATTCATTCCAATCCCTCATCCATCTATCCTGTATAGTTAAACTAAACTCAATAACCTACACATCTAATAAAATACAAATTGGAGGCGATATTCAGTGAAAAAAATCATCCTAAAAACCGAAAGAAGTGCCGATCTACCGGACTTTCTAGCAAAGAAACATACTATACAAGTAGTACCCATGCACGTCATCGCGGACGGTCAAGACTATTTAGATGGTCATCCGCCCGTAAAAGAAATAGTTGATTATTATAATCGTACAAAGAAAATACCTTCTACCACCGCCACGAACACCCATGAGTGTCAATAGTCTCCAAAAAGATTCGAACGGAATTTCCTAATCATACAATCGTTCATAAAGGCTACACATCAAAAGCATCTGTTTCCTATCAAAATGCGTTAACAGCGGCGGAAGATTTCAAGGATATTTATTTAATCAGCTCATTAAACGTTACAGGCGGATTAACAGCGGTTTTTATGTATGCGGTTGCTCTGCTAGAGGAAGAACCTGAAATGGATCCTGTCCGCTTGCTGGAAAAGATCGAAACAAAGGTTCCAAAAGCAAGACTTGCCTTCCTTCCGAGTAGCTTAGATTTTTTACGAGCTGGCGGACGAGTCAGCTATATTGCGTATCTTTGCGGAGCTTTGTAAAAAATCAAACTTTGGATTGAAGCTGGTGCTATGATTTCGTCACATTCTGGCCCAGGAGGATTTGGGATTGCGGGGATAAATGTTTAACGACAAAAGGTACCTGAGTTATACAGGTACCTTAACTTACGTTAGGATATAGCCAATAAAACCCATGTACCGTTCTCAACAACAAACGAGTTCCATTGCCACCAGTCATTGAAGTTACCTGTGCATGAAACTTTCATGATTGTTTAAACATTCACGTTTGTTTCTCACACAGGTAACTTACAATGAATTACTCGTCGGTGTCCACTGTTCGTTGTGTCGTTCCACTCCCCTTTGGCCGAATACCGTACGGATGAAGGATTCCTCCGCGCGCTTCGTCCGCACATGCAGAGTGGTACTATCTAGACAGGTCTCTTCCATACACCAGACAAAATATTCGGAGTCATAGATCGTGTACAGTTCGATATAGTCTTGCTGCACGCGTGAAAAATCTCCTGCAGCCCAGCGATCCAACATCTGTTCCATTTCGGAATCCTTCCTTACGAACCGTTTCAAGTACTGAATGTTCTCTTTTGTCATCTGTCCGTAGCTCGGGCCTGCGGGATACAGATCGATTTCCCGATAATCCCAGTGTGGTGCCTTATTCAGTGGCTCCTTCATGAGCGAATCGGCCGGGTAGCGGGTCACTTTTTGATTGAGCAGACGCATCATCAGATAGGCAAGGCGGTCGCTATTCTTCAGATCCTCTTCCGAATAGCCCCCTAACTGCCCACGCAGTGGCTGCGCCGGCTCCGATGGATCTACTGGATCATGCATATGTAGCGTCCGGTGCAGGAATACGGCATAATGTGCACGCGTGACAGGTCTGTCGGGATAATACTTGCCATCCTCGCCTGTCGTGATCGCGTTCGAATAAATGGCACGCACATATTCATTGGCAGGGTGGGTTTTCGGAACGTCCTTAAAATCCAGGTCGGACTGGACGTCCAACTTGAAGGCAATCGTTAGAACTTTTGCCATCTCCCCGCGAGTGATCGGCTGATTTGGATATAGATTGCCTTTTTTATCCGGTGTGAAAATGCCGGCTTGTTGCAGTTTTTTGATGTCTGTGAAATAGGGATTTTTTGTTGATACGTCTTTAAAGGCCACAAACTTGTTGCGTGCCGGCAACTTTACAGCGCGGTTGACGAGCGCCGCTGCATGCTTCCGACTAATCGATTCGTTCGGTTTGAACTCACCATTCGGATATCCGCTAATGATGTTCTTATCCCGCATCTCATGGATGACGTCCACATAGGGGCTGTTTTTCGAAACATCCTTGAACGCTTTGCCGGCAGCCGCTTCCGTTCCTGCTGGCGAGATGAACAACGTCAGTAAAAGTATTGTTGTCATCAACATTTTCATTTGTATTTTTTTCATGTAGATTCCTTCCTCTCTGTCTATACCTCTTTCAGGCAACGTACAGACGCAGAATTCTGGAATAAGTTTCAAATTAAAATAAGGTTTTCGATATCTATATCCTTTAGTTGAATTAATCTTAAAATGTTTGAAGTTAAGTCCCCTGTCTAAAAGACCTTCAATCTTTTTTAAACATTCATGTTTGTCTCTTACACAGATATTTTGGTAATCAGTATATTGAATAAAAACTCTTTACATATTCCATTAATCTAAACATACATCGCGCATCTATCCTGTATAGTTAAATTAAACCCAATAACTCACACATCTAATAAAATACAAACTGGAGGGACATTCAGTGAAAAAAATCATCCTAACAACCGAAAGCGGTGCCGATTTACCGGAATTTCTTGCGAAGAAGCATAATATACAAGTAGTACCCATGCACGTCATCATGGATGGTCAGGACTATTTAGACGGTCATCTACTCGTACAAGATATATTTGATTTTTATGACCGCACCAAAAAGATACCATCCACCGCCGCCACAAATACCCATGAGTACCAAGAGTTTTTCAAAAAGATTCGAACGGAATTTCCTGATCATACAATCGTTCATATAGGCTATACATCAAAGGCGTCTGTTTCCTATCAAAATGCGTTAACCGCAGCGGAAGATGTAGAGGATATTTATTTAATCGATGCATTAAACGTCACAGGCGGATTAACTGCGGTGATTATGTATGCGGTTGCTCTGCTGGAGGAAGAACCTGAAATGGATCCTGTCCACTTGCTAGAAAAGATCGAAGCAAAGGTTCCCAAAGCGAGACTTGCCTTCCTTCCGGGTAGCTTAGACTTTTTACGGGCTGGCGGACGAGTCAGTAATATGGCGTATCTAGGCGGGGCTTTGTTAAAAATCAAACCGTGTATTGAATTAGTGGAAGGGAAGCTTGTTTCGACTAAAAAATATCGTGGGAACATGAGCAAAGTGGCTGAAAGTTTGCTACTAGACTATTTACAGCAATATGACATTGATAGACAACAAATTTATTTTATATACTCTATCGGGCTTAGTGAGACTATTAAAGAACGGATCAATGAAATTGCACGAGAACGAGGATTTGAAAATAGTCTTTGGATGGAAGCGGGTGCGATGATTTCGTCACATTCTGGTCCTGGAGGATTTGGGATTGCGGGGATAGAGGTTTAATATCAAAAAGGTATCTGTGTTATACAGGTACCTTTAATTATGTTGAGCTCTATCTAATAAAACACAAATACCGTCCTCAACAACAAACGAGCTCCATTGCCATCAGTGGAGGTATTTTCCAACCCGCTATGGAGAATTACAGTTTCGTACACAACTATAGATCAGTTACTTGTTTTTCATAAGAGAACTCTCATTTAAACCCTTACTGAATATAATTCCAAACATCTTCCACAGATTCATAACCGAAAATATTAGACAATAACAGCCCCAATTCAATCGAGTCCGCTCGCATTATCGCTTCTTTAATGTCTACTTGTGCCTCTGCATCATATTAATTTAGTTTCGTATATTTCAAGCTTAAAAAGCCAACAATGGAATTAATATCGAATTTTACCGTTCTTCCAAAATGCTTTTTAACATATAGAAGTGAGGAATGTACATGTTTTGGAAAAAACAATCAGATGAAAATAAGCCTGATTCTCAATCAAATGCAGAATCAGAAATATCAATAGAGACTCTAAAAAAAGCCCTCGTTCAAATGGATGATGCGGAATTTGTGGAAATCAACATTTCTGAAAATCAACATGTTGATCTTATCTACGTAAGAACTCTGATTGACCAAGAAAGATTAAATGAAAGCATTCTAAAACCTTTATCTAACTGTTCCAAACAATCCATTCAGGAATGCAATGTTCACTCAACAATAAACCCCATTTCCACTTTTAATGAGGCAAAAAAGCAGCTGTTTAAAGGATCTGTTTTGTTATTTGACTCTTCGTCAAATCTTTGGTTCGCTATCCCTTTAGAAAATCCACTTGGACGAGCAATTGAACCATCCGATACTGAAACCATCCTTTTAGGAGCAAAAGACAGCTTCAGTGAACAGCTAGAACAAAATATTACGCTCATTCGTAGGCGTCTTCCAACACATGATCTGAAAACAGAGAAGTTCACCGTTGGTTCTTTAAGTAGGACAAATGTGGTTTTATTGTACATAGAAGGGCTGACCAATCCAGAATTTGTTTCAACCGCCAAAAAGAAGATTTCGGAAATTAATTATGATCTCTTATCTGATTCTTCTCAAGTAGCAGAATTCATGGAGGAACATCAAGATAGTATTTTTCCTCAGTTTCAGCAAACTGACCGACCTGATGTTGTTGCTTATTCTCTGGGATCAGGAAAAATTACGATTCTGGTAGACAATACACCTTTTGCTCTCGTTGCCCCAATTACTTTTTTTCATTTGTTCCAATCACCAGAGGATTATATTAATCGATGGGTAGTTGCCAGTTTTTTGCGCATCATCCGATATGTAAGTTTTATTCTGTCTATCACGTTGATCCCATTCTACGTGGCATTAACAACTCATCACTATCAAATGATTCCTTTACAAACACTTTTCGTCTTGGTGGAGTCAAGGAGCAAGCTTCCGTTCACTCCTTTTTGGGAAGCATTTATCATGTTGATTTTTATTGAAATTATAAAAGAAGCAAGTTTAAGGATGCCAACAAAGACTGGTCAAACGCTTGGGGTTATTGGGGGCATTGTAATTGGTCAAGCAGCAGTTGAGGCTGGTATGGCAAGTCAGGTGTTAATTGTCATGGTAGGGATTTCAACTATCGGATCTTTTCTTGTTCCTAATTACCTTGTGACAAAGGCGAATTCATTGATTCAATTCATTCTTCTTATATTTTCTTCGTTTCTTGGGATAGTAGGGATTGTTTTGGCAATGATTATCATTTTAGCCCACCTTAATGGCTTGTCTTCACTCAAGCAGCCATATTTATCTCCTGTTGCCCCTTTCTACGGAAAAGATTGGCTTGACCTATTCATTCGAGGGCCTTTAGTCAAAATGAAGGAGCGTCCAGAACATCTTAAACCGCTGAAGATGAAGAGATATCAAACTAGGAGATGAACTGATGGAAGCCCTTCAATTATTTAATAAGAATGAAACCTATAATGGGTTCTATGTCATGTTGATGGTAAATCGCCTCCAAATGCTTTACTTTTTTTTGATTATGCCAAGGTTTTTGATCCATTCATATATGATTTGGGTGATTATAGCGGTCGGCATATTGTCTCAACTAAACATTCTTCTTTTATCCAAATGGTTTTTAACCCGGTTTTCTAGCGAAGGATACAACGGATTTGTCCAATTATTCGGGAAAAAACTTGTACGTCTCCTCTCATTCATCGGGTTGTTCTTTATCCTGCTTAAACTTTTCGTGATTTTGTTAGGATTCTCGGAAATGGTTCAAATATTTATGTTTCCAGCTACAGATTCAAATTGGCTTATCTTTTTTATTCTGTTGTCTTGTTTGTATGTAGCATGGAAGGGCGTTGAAAAAACTATACGTTTTGTCGTGATTTCATTTTTGTGTACATTTTGGATGTTCTTATTCTTTGCTTTTTTCTTCTTTCCTCCAATAGCTCAACTCAGTGATTTGTATCCGATTATTCCAATGGAATTAAGTGTGGATTCCTGGAAAGGAATATTTTTAATTTTATCTTCATTTTCAGGGCCTGAATTTCTGGTATTTTTGGGACCGTGGTTTAAAACAAATAATAAGACATTTCGCTATTTGTCTTATGGCAATGCTCTAACCGTTATAGAGTATGTATTCTTATATATGGCGTCCTTATTCTATTTCGGTTCCAATTATTTAAGCAAAAGTCAATTTCCAGTTGTCACTATGGCCCGTTATTTTCAAAATCCAGTAATTGAACGTATTGATATGGTCATGCTTTCTTTAGAATTATTTAACATCGTCTTTGCGGTTTCAATTTTTCTACTGTTGTTTTATGGAGCATCTAAAATAGCTAGTGGGAAAATGGAGAGACCACCCAGTCAAGTAGGCTTTTTATTCAGTGTATTCATTATTTTAATTGGAATGATTCTTGTGAATGAATGGATTTGGAAGTCAGATGAAAAGCAGGTTATTTTACTTAATCTTCAAATTTTAGCAGGAAGCTTAAGTTACTTAGTGGTTCCAATTACTATGATCGTAGTGATGAAGATAAAGGGGGTTAATAAACATGAGACTACGAAAGAAGATGGCTAAAAAATTGTCAATCATATTTATGGCGTTATGGTTAACTGGATGTGCCCCTTTTACTGAAAATAACATTATTGAAGAGCTTACTCCAGTGACATTTTTATCACTTAGTAAAGGGGATGAAGGTAAAATAAAAATCAGTACGATTTTGCCTTCTCTAAGCAAAGAAAAAAAGAGTGTAGTGACGCAAGAAGTAAGCTTAATAAAGGAGGTACTAAGGAGTTTTAATTTAAACTTCTACCAGGAAATGAAATTTGGGCAAATGCGAATGCTGATAATTAATGAAGACCTCGGAAGAAACGAGGGGATTATGTCCATTATTAATGTGTTATTGACTGATCCGGATATTTCTTTGAGAATCTATTTAGTTATCGTAAAAGGAAATTTTGAAGAATACTTGGAAAATCAATTGGACAAACAAGAAAATCTTGATTACTCTTTTTACCAAATGCTGAAGCACTATGAGGAAAAAAATCAGGGAGAATTAAGTGTCGTTAATCTACATGAATTTAAAAATTTGTTATATACTCCTTATTCAGATCCTTTCTTACCTGTATTCAAAATAGAAAATGACGCTATCAGCTATGAAGGTACAGCCCTGTTTCAAAATGATAAACTAGTTGAAATCCTAACAACTTTTGATGATCGTATCTTCCAACTGTTACACAACGATCACTACTTAGCAGTTTTACCGATTCCAAAATTACAAGTTGTTCTCGGTCATGTTAGGTCTAAAACGAAAGTGGATATCAATAAAAGCTTGTCTACAATGACCTATACAGTGAATATAGACTCAAGAATTGAAGAATACCGGGGAGAAAAGCAATTATTTGACCCACAGGATTTAGAAGATTTTAAAAAAGATATCCAATCCAATCTTGAAAAACAAACACAAGAACTAGTAAAAAAGATGCAAGAATTGAATGTGGATCCATTACAGCTAGGCATTCATACATTAAAACCATTCTCAAAACCAATGGATGAAAAAAAATGGATTGAACTTTACAAGAAGATGGACATTAAAATAAAATACAATATTAATATTAATCCTTTGACGGATGCAAATTCAAAAAGGCAAAACCTTTAATTCTTCCTATTGCAATCTCTTTCTCATTAATCGGACGTGCGTCTTCTTCAGCCTGCTTTTCCTTTAACCATTGTTCACGTTCGGCCTTAGGCTTCCGTCCGTGCTTTTTCGGTACCTGCTTCTTTTTCTTTTTGGCGGCTTGGACTCGATCTCTTGCCTCAAAATGTGTGGCATCGAAGGCGACATATTTATCGCTGATACGCCCTTCGTCGATGGCAAGTAGAATTAGTTCATCATGGATCTGTGGAACTACTTACAGCATCAGGTGGAGTATAAGAGGCACCTGATATGATTACATTCTGCTCTCTATACTTCCCTGCATTTGCTCTGTCTATTGAATGCAAGACGATGCCATGCAATTCTTTAATCACTATTTCCGAGAGGGGCTGATCTTGCTGCACTATTTCTTCTGCAACTAAAATAGCTTCCTTATGATTAATAGCTTCTAGGTGCTCTCTCATGGATTTTCCAGCAATAACTATGCCGTCCTCTAGCACCGCTTTCGTTTCATAAACTGTTAGCCTATTTCCTTCAATCGCATTGGAGTGATATGTATTTTTAATTAAAAAGTCTTCTTTCAAGCTACGAATAAGCCCTTTTGAAATTGGTCGTCGTTGATCGACATTCTTTTTTAACAGTGAAAATCGATCCGTTTTTTCGGTTCTAAATCAAATGTTGGGGTGGAGTGAATTTAAATCCACCCCTCAACCTAAATGAACGCCAATTTCTTTATACTGTATGTTTAATAAAATTTTCGCCCTAAAGTGATCGAAACGTCTAAAGCCATAGGCAT